>CAVGIV010000001.1:0-37757 GCA_963629395.1 Paludibacteraceae bacterium
TCACGTTTTCCTTCGCTGTATGCTCTGATTGCTTCATGTCCATATTCCTTTTCAACGGATTCCTCCGTTTTTATTTTTCCTGCACTCTCTGTCTGTCAGGAAGTCACCGGTGTCATTTTACTCCGTTACGTAGTGTTCCTTCAGCTCTCGCCCGGCGAACAGGATTTCCTCCAGAAGGCCCCTGGGGGAGAGCCGCACGGCTCCCGCGCCGAAGATGATGATCTGCTCTACATAATCTCCCGTTGCAACGCTCACCTTGTTCTTCGGATAGAGGCGATGGGCCGTCTTCTCGATGTACAAATCTGCCGTTTCTGCCTCTTTGGTAAAGACGACATCCAGATTGTGATACCGATAATACTCCCCCTTTCCGCCCGGCACCCGGTAGGCATCGAAGACAACGATCACATTTTTCCCGGTATAGCCGGCATAATCCGACAGGATGTCCAGCAGCCGGTCTCTGGCGGACTTGATATCCGTGGATGCCAGGTCCTTCAGCTCCGTCCATGCGAAAATAATATTATACCCATCCACCAGCAGAAATTCCTGCTGCTGTTCCGGGCCGCCTTTGCGCTTGCCCTTTCCCCGTGCATCACCGCGTGCTGCCTTGTCGTCCCTGCTGCCGGAGGGTTTCTCCCCCGCGGCAGACGTCTCGTTCTCAGACGGACTCAGCGCCTGCTCCTCCGACGGCAGAACCAGGCCATAGACCCTTTTCCTCGCGTTATCCGGATGAACCAGAGACTGCGTCACCGGCCCGTAGGTCTTTTCAAAAATACGGCGGAGCTCCTCCTCTTCGGCAAGAAATGCCCTCTGGCGCTCCTTGAAATCGCCGGCCTCACCCGTCTCATTTTTGCAGGATCTCCTTCCTCTGGGAGCTCCTGCACCTGCCGGTCCGCTTCCGTTCCCGGAAGCGTCTCCGCCGTCTTGACGGCTTCTCCAGGCTCCTTCGTCCGCTGCGTTTCCCTCCTCTCCTGCCGGCGCTCTCCAGCCGGTATCCACGTGCATGTATTCCCGCACGTGCTCCCAGGTGACCACGGTTCCTGCACCGTGGGAGCAGAACACGGACCAGGAAGGGTTCCGGCGATCCGCATCCGGATCATAAGCCTTTTCCTCGATCACTTCCTCGGCATTGTGACAGGGTGCATACCCCTTAAACACCGCATCAAGATGCCCCCGGCCGCCGGTGTAGCCCGCCACCGTCACCGCATAGTCGCCCAGCTCGGAGGCAGGAACCGTCCCCGTCAGGACCGCCGTATCCTCCAGAAACTCTGCCGGCTGACAAAAGCCGTGCATCTGACTGATATCCGTCATTGCCCTTCCGACGCAGCCGGCCGGAAGCTCCAGTGTAATCCCCAGAACCGGCTCCAGCAGAATGTTCTGCGCCGTCATGAGTCCCTGACGAACCGCTGCATAGGCTGCCTTTCGGAAATCGCCGCCGCTCGTATGCTTTATATTGGCCCTGCCGCCCAGAAGGCTGATCCGAACGTCCGTAAGTCCGGAGCCCGTCAGGACGCCCTTAAACTGCCTGGATGAGAGCTGTGAGAGAATCAGATTCTGCCAGTTCTTCTCCAGCATATTCGGAAGGCACCGGTTCTCAATGACGATGCCGCTCCCTCTCTCCCCCGGCTCCAGCAGGAGGTGGACCTCCGCATAATGGCGCAGCGGCTCGAAGTGGCCAACGCCCTCCACCGCAGAGGCAATGGTTTCCTGATAAATAATGCTCCCCTGGCCAAAGCTGGCGCGCAGGTCGTATTTGTCCCGAAGCGTATTCTGCAGAATTTCAATCTGAATCGGCCCCATGATGCGAACCGTCAGATCCCCGTTCTCATCCCTTCCCGCCTGGAGCATGGGCTCCTGCTCCTCCAGCTCCCTCAGAACCTTCATGAGGGTAAATTCATCCACTGGCTTACCGAACTTGTCCGCTGCGGTAACCGCGCAGGAGAGGATCGGCGTCAGAAGCTCCTCTCTTTGATCCTTCTGCGTTCCAAGGCCGTCCCCTGCCAGTGTGTGGGAGAGTCCTGCTGCCGCTACAATTTCGCCGGCAGACACCTTGGTGACCTGCCGGTAACGGTCGCCGGAATACAGGCGCAGCTCGCTGATTTTCTCCGCAGCAGCGGTTTCCCCCGGCTCGCCTTCTCCAGCGTCCTCCGCCTCATCCCACACAGCTTCAAGGTCGTCTGTGCCGGTACCTGACTGCGTTCCGTCTAAGCGGCCTCCCGAGGCACTCCCCGGCTGCGAGCCGGCTGCCGGATTTCCTGTCGCGCGACCGGCAGCGGCACTCCCTCCAGGCAGAGCCGAAGCGCTTCGAACCGTTTCCAGCACCGCATCCCGGATGGAGAGCGTCCCACTGGTAATCTTCATCCAGGTAAGGCGTACGCCGTTCTCTCTCGTGACCTTGTACACCAGTGCTCCGAAGGGCTCTTCGAAGGAGCCTTCGGACGCTTCTGCAGCGCCGGCCTCCGTCTGCGCCGCATCACCTTCCTTCCAGGTGCAAACATAGCGCCCAAGTCCCTCCAGGAGAGCCTCCACGCCGTCTCCCTTCAGAGCACTTCCGCCGTACACCGGAACCAGCTTCCCGGACAGGAGAAGCTCTGCCACGTCCGCATCCGCAACAGCCTCTCCCTCCAGAAACCGCTCCATCAGGCCATCCTCACAAACCGCCACCGACTCTGCATTCGCCTCGCACAGCTGATGCTCATCAAAGGGTACCAGCTGTGTTCCGAAGTCCTTCTGCAAAAGCCCCAGAAATGCTTCAAACTGTTCTCCATAGCCTTCTCCTGCCGCGCGGTCCGTCTCCCTTCCGTTCTCCCCGTCTCCTGCCTCCAAAGGCTCGAACTGATCCAGCTTATTCACGAAAATGATGGTCGGGATTTCATAGTGCCGCAAGAGCTTCCACAAAAGCCGCACCTGCGGATCCGCCCCCTTCTGCGCCGCAAGGTCCGACGCACTGACCACCAGAACCGCCGCATCCAGCACGCGCAGTGCCCGTTCCGTCTCCGGTGAAAAGTCCGCGTGTCCCGGGGTATCCAGAATGGTGAAGGGCCGCCCTTTGGCCTCAAACCTTGCAAGCTTGGAGTAGATGGTAATGCCGCGCCGTTTTTCCATCGGGTCTGTGTCCAGGAATGCGTCGCCGTGATCCACCCGTCCGCAGGTTCTAAGGACCCCGGCCTTCTGCAGCAGGCTCTCGGATAAGGTTGTTTTGCCGGCATCCACATGCGCCAGAATGCCTATGGTTGTATTCCGCATAGTGTTAATTCTCCATCAAAAGTACCAAAGATCACAAAAGCCCCTGTCTGATCGGCAAAATAACCTTGCCCTCATTCCAGAAGATTCTATACTAATAAGTACTTTAACCCCAACACCGCTCGTGCCTGCCCATGCAGGCGCCACTAGTAATGCAATCCGCTGCGCAGCAGCGGCCCCAAAAGGAGGAACAAATGGAGCAGTTTAGTCCCGTTAAAGAAGGCAAGGTTCGTGAGATCTATGACATCGGCGATTCTCTGATCATGGTCGCCACCGACCGCATTTCTGCGTTTGACGTAATCCTTAAGAATCAGGTGACGGACAAGGGTCGTGTCCTGACACAGATGTCCAGGTTCTGGTTTGATTATACAAAGGATGTCCTTCCGAATCACATGGAAAGCGTAGATGTTGCCGACATGCCGGAATATTTCCAGACAGACGCATTCCGCGGCCGCAGCATGAAGTGCCGCAAGCTGACCATGATTCCCGTTGAATGCATCGTTCGCGGCTACATCACCGGTTCCGGCTGGGAAAGCTATAAGGAAAACGGTACTGTCTGCGGCATTGCCCTTCCCGCAGGTCTGAAGGAATGTGACAAGCTGCCGGAGCCCATCTACACACCCAGCACCAAGGCAGAAATCGGAGACCACGACGAGAACATCTCCTTTGAGCAGAGCATCCCGGTTCTGGAGAAGGCCTTCCCCGGACACGGCGAAGAATACGCCGTCAAGATTAAGGATGCAACCATCGCCCTTTATAAGAAGTGTGCAGACTATGCGCTGTCCAAGGGCATCATCATCGCGGATACCAAGTTCGAGTTCGGCCTGGATGAAAACGGCGAGCTCATTCTCGGCGATGAGATGCTCACACCGGATTCCAGCCGCTTCTGGCCGCTGGAGGGATACGAATCCGGACACTCCCAGCCGTCCTTTGACAAGCAGTTCGTGCGCGACTGGCTCAAGGCCAATCCGGACAGCAACTACGACCTGCCGCAGGACGTCATCGACAAGACCATTGCCAAGTATCTCGAGGCTTATCACCTGCTGACCGGCACAGAGCTCAGCGTATAAGCTCATTCAGTATTCCATTCAATATTCAAAGAAACCGGGAAGAATCGGATCAAGGATTCTTCCCGGTTTTATTATAGCCTGTTATCTGGATTTCTTATCGTTCTTCTCTTCGCCGCCGGTGCGGTTCGCACCCTCAACGTCTCCGGCCAGAATCTTCTTGCTGATCTGATTGCGGAAGCCGGCATCGATAAAGTCACACGACTTGCAGAAGGGATATTGATTCCTTCCCTTCGCCACTGCCTTGCGGACAGCGGTGATCTTCGCGCCGCTCCAGCAGTCCTTTAAGGATTCCTTCGTAAGATCGCCCAGATTGGTCACCTCCAGGTTGTCACAGCAGCAAATGCCGACCTGGCCATTCGGGGTGATCCATAGATCGGTAAACGGCAGAAGACATGACTGCGTGTATTCCTTCGGCGTGCTCTGCTTGTTCGGGGCGGATCCGGCCCGGTTGGTCAGAACCTCCTGCAGATAGCGCATCTGAATCACAATCTCAATATCCTTAAATTCATCCTCATGCCCGCGAATGTAATCATAAATCTCCTTGATGTTGTCATGGAGCTTATATTCGTTGGCATAGTTGTTGATAATCAGCTGGTCCACATAGGGCTGTACCTCGCGGATCTTGTCCAGTGTCAGAATCAGACCGTTCGTAGACATGAAAATGAAGCTCTTGGGAAGCTTTTCTCTTGCGTATCGGTGCAACTCCACAATCCGCGTATCCAGAAGCGGCTCATTGTTGCCGTACAGCGTCAGATGTCCCTCGTAGTCCCACTCGGCCAGCTGATCGATGATGGAATGGTACAGGCCCTCATCGATCTTCATGAAGGGACGCTTCTCCGCGTGGATGTTCGCGGTACAGAAGGCACAGGTGGAGTTGCAGCGGTTAATGGTTTCAATGTTCACCACCTGGGGCTTTGGCGTTTCCTCCTGCTCCATAAACCATTTGATGTACTGATCCTGAATGGTTCCGCGTGTCATGAACTGCAATTTCAGATATGCACTGCTGGCCAGGTTGGGTGCAATGCGTCTTGCCTCAAAGCCAAATCTTCCCAGAAAACTGCTGATGCGAATGCTCATGTATAACTCCTAATCCACCTCGACCGTGTTCTCCTGCGTCGCCTCGTGGTACTCCTTCTCGGTATTGACGCTCCACACATTGGAGCGGTCCGTCCGGCCGGTCACGATGTCCTTTACCGCCTCAAAGCTGGTGCACATGGAGTGGTCAATGTTGTTGTAGCGATGCTGTCCGTTCCGTCCGACACAGAACAGATTCGGGATGGTATCCAGATACTCGCGCAGGGTATCCATCTCATCGTAGGTATCAAAGTACGCGGGGTACGCCTTTTTCACGCGCTCCACGTGATAGTCCAGAACGTTTTCCCTGCTGCTGATCAGTCCGAGCTTTACCATCTCCTCGATGCCGAGCTGCGCGAAGGCATCGTTGTCCATGGTCCAGAGGGAATCTCCCTCCGTGCAAAAATACTCCAGCCCCAGCCATACCGTATGCTCTAAATCCTTCACCAGATACGGCGACCAGTTGTTGTAAATCTGGAACCGTCCCATGGTGACACTGCGGTCATGCACATACACCCAGTTGTCCGGCACGATGTTCCCGATGGTCTTATTCTTTGTCTTATTGGTCAGGTTCAGGTGATCCACCAGAACGCCAACCGTCATATAATCCCGATACGGAAGTCCTGCCGCGATGCGGGCCGGATCCTCCGGAACATCGTTCATGCCCTCCACGAGGTCACGGATGGGCATGGAGGAGATCACATAATCGCCCGATACCGTAATCTCCTGTCCGTCCTTTTCATAGACAACGCCTGTGAGCGTATTCTCCTTATCCTTGAGGATTCTGACAACCTTCGCCCCCGTCAGGATGGTGCCGCCGAGCTTTTGAACCTCCTCTGCGGTGACATCCCAGAGCTCACCGGGTCCGAGCTTGGGGTAGCTGAACTCCTCGATCAGAGAGGTCTCCACCTTCCGGTTTTTCTTGTGGAAGGTCTTATCCAACGCGTCCTTTAGGACAGCCGAAATCGACACGCCCTTTACGCGCTGTGCGCCCCAGGACGGATCAATCTGCGAAGGATGACGTCCCCAGAGGTTCTCTGTGTAGTGCTCAAAGAACATGGAGTAGAGCTTCTTGCCGAAGCGGTTAATATAGAAATCCTCCAGCGAATTCTCCTTGCGCGGGCAAATTCTCGCCTTAATGTACGAGCATCCAACAACCACCGTCGTCCCCAGTCCCATGTTGGCAAAGGTCTCCGGCTTCAGAGAGATCGGATAGTCAAAGAATTTGCTGTTGAAGAAAATCCGGCTGACACGGTTGCGGCGCAGCATAACGCGGTCCGTCTTCTCCGGATCCGGTCCGTCCTGCATCAGGGTAACGCTGCGGCCAAGCTTCTTATCGTCGCTGGCAGGTGCTCCCTGTCTTGGCAGCATCTTATCCCACCATGCGTTTACCTCCGGAACCTTCGAAAAAAAGCGATGGCCGCCCATATCCATTCGGTTTCCCTTGTACTCCACCGTACGGGAAATGCCGCCGAATTTCTCCGACTCCTCGAATACAACCACCTCGTAGCTGTCCTTGTGCTGCAGCAGCTCATAGGCTGCGGTCAAACCGGCCGGGCCTGCGCCGATGATTAAAACCTTCTCCATGTAAATGGCTCCTTTGTATCGTGCTGATGCGTGGCAGCTTGCTGCCGACTGTGACAGGGTGGCGGAGAATGTCCGGATCAGGGGCCTTGCGAGGCCTCGGTGCTTGCGAGCGTCTTGTGCGAGCTTAGCACCGCTAGGTCCGAGGACGGAGCCGAGAGGCGTCCCCAGATCGGACAACTCCGCCAGGACCCGTCACAGTCGGCAGCAAATCGCCACCACATCACTACATATTACCATACACCATGAGGGGGTGTACATCGACATTTTCCCCGGCATGGGTTAAACTCAAAGCTATGAGTGCACTGATAAAACTGATTCTATTCTTCATAGCTGCCTTCGGGCTGCCGCTGCTGTCCGGGCTGCTGCCGGCCAGCCTTCTGCCGGCGGGAAAGCGCAGACTCCCTGTTCTTTTGATGTCCGGGTATCTGTCGACCTTTGCCCTGTTCGAGCTGGTGGGGCTCCCGATTCTGATCTGGACTCCCACCGGGGATTTCCGGCTGCTCGTCGCCATTTTTCTGATCCTGAACCTTGTCTGGATCGGTGCCGGATGTCTTCGCTGCGGCAGGACCGGTGGTCTGCGGCTCCCGGATTTCATGAAGGGGTCCTGGCCTGATCCGGATGCGATGGTATGGTGGGTGTTATTTGCCGCGCTTCTTCTCTTCCAGCTTTATAAGGCCTACACCATGGCCTCCTTTGACGGAGATGATGCCTATTATACGGCGCAGTCCCTGCAGACCTGGCAGACGAATACCATGTACTATTATGTGCCCTACACCGGCATTACCACAACGCTCGACGGCAGACATGCGATGGCGCTGATGCCCATGTGGATCGCCTATGTGGCGCGACTTTGCGGCACGCACCCCACCATCGTTACACACAGCCTTCTCCCGCTGGTGCTGCTGCCCGCGGTCGATGCTCTGTTCTACCAGCTGACCGTTGAGCTCACCGCCAATCAGCCGGACAAGCTAAGGCGACACCTTCTTCCCGCGGCGATGATCATCCTGGCTGTGCTGCAGATTTTCGGCAACACCTCCATATACACACCGGAGACCTTTCTCCTCATGCGAACCTGGCAGGGGAAGTCCATGTTCGCCAACTACATTCTGCCGGCGCTTTTCGTTCTTCTTCTGCGAAAGCTCCGCTGTGACAAAGAGGAGTCTGCCTTTTGCTGGTGCATGCTGGTCATCCTCGGGATTGCCTCCGGCTTTTGTACATCACTGGCGCCGGCGCTTCTGACAGGGCTTTTACTCCTGGCCTGCCTTTTGATCCGCATTGTGAAAAAGCAAAAGGGCATCCTTCTTGCCGGTGCGGCGGCCTGCATTCCCAGTGTTCTCTACCTGGTACTATTGCTGCGGATGATCTATCCCTCGCTGGTACCTTTTCTGAAGGGAGGGCGGCTTCCGTGAGCAGCATTCGAACGATCCTGTATGAATATGAGGGCGGACATCTTCTGCTCCTGTTATATCTGGTTTGCCTGGTGTATTTATTTTTCAGGGAAAAGAGCAGGGACCGGCGGATTCTGTTTGTATATCTGCCGCTTCTGCTGCTGGTTGCCTTTTTACTGCCGCCGGTCTTCGCGATCTACAGTAAGATCGACAGCGCCCGAACCTACTACCGGCTGCTGTGGATGCTGCCCGCTGCCATGACCATTGTCTACAGCAGCTTAAAGCTCTTTGCCTCTAACCTGCGCATGGGACTTGTGGTGATCTGCGGCGTGATCGTCCTAAGCGGCGATTATGTATACGCCAATGAGAACATCTTAAAAGCGGAAAACCGTCTGCACCTGCCGCAGATGGTGCTGGACATTTCGGATTATCTCATGAACGAAACCGGCGGTGAACAGACGATGGCAGCCATGCCGGTCGGGCTGGTGCAGTTCGTCCGGCAGTACAACGCCAAGATCCTGATGCCCTACGGCAGGGAAATGCAGATGGGCTCCTACTACAATGAAGTGTATGAGGCCATGGAGCAGACCGATCCCGTAAACGCCAGTGAGCTTTGCAGCGCACTGGATCTGTATAACTGCGAATTCCTGGTGATCGAGGCGGCCAAGGAAATCCAGGGAGACCTTACCGATTACGGTCTGACCTACCTGGCCGATGTAGATGGCTACAGCATCTGGCACTGTCCCTACGCGCAGGAGTTCCGCGATGCCGCGGCGAAGTATTATTAAACTGCCCTAGTACAATACCCGGATTGCTCATGTTTTGGCAGGTCCCAGGTTCCCCCCCTCACGAGAGCAAGCCCTCATCGGAGTTTTAGCCCTTGGGGCCCTGGGTATCATATACGTACACTACATACGGACTGCTCTCATCGGTGCAAGTGCATCGGAGGGACAGTCCTTTTTCATCGGCATTGGTCAGGCGAATGCGGGAGAAAATATACCGGCAGCCCAGCTTCCTTAATGCCTCTTCATTGATTTCGAGCGCATCCTCCTCGTGCGGATACCGGCGCAACGCCTCTACAATGGTGGCATTGTCTGCAGAATACAGATAGCATCTGGCTCCCCATTCGTCGTAGTAGCTGCGGGCTCCCTCGTTCTCCTCCAGTGCCGGCGCAATGACCTCCCGGAAGGCTTCCTTGTAGTCCTGTGAATAAAAGCCCAGGTATCCGTCCAGCGTAGCAATTCCGTTGTACTCCAGGATGGCAGGATGGAAGCCATAGGCCACCGCCCATTCCCCCTGATAGTCCACCTCTTCCATTGCCTTTTTAAAGAGCTTCTCCGAATAAAATTCCCCGTAGCTCAGGGTGTTATCCGGCTCCTTGCCAAGGGCCTGCTTGACCAGTGCCCTTGCCGTGTGCTGCAGGTCATTGTACGTATTGTTGTACAGGAGAATGACCAGGATCGCAGCCGCCGGCAGCACCAAAACTGCCTTCCTAAGGATCCTTTTCTTATTCCTGCCGGCATACATCAGCAGCCGCCATAGCGCCACAAAGAACAACCCATACCACAGAAACGGATTGAGGAATACCGCTCTGCTGAACTGAAAGCCCTTCAGCGGTGGCAGCGCCTTCTCCAAAAGCTCCCGGAACGGCTCATAGTAATACAAGCCGTACAGAATCGTATTCAGCACCAGGAGGCCAAAGCCGATGTTGTACAGGTCCGCAGGAATTCGCCCGCACTGCCTGCGCCGAATGTATCCCGCATTCAGGAGCACCAGATAGGCCATGCAGACCGGCAGGACCACGATCCCATGCACGCTCTCGCAGTGCAGCTCCACTCCGCTGCAGAAGGCCTTCAGCGTCCATGTCAGAAGCTCGAGTCCGGACAGGCTGGTCTGCACCATAGTGTCCCGAATGCTCTCCTTGGAGGAGAATAGCATCTGATGGAACAGTCGATGCTCCCATACCACGTAGCCCGCGCTGAGCACAGCTGTCTCCAGAAAAAGGCGCAGCGCTCTTTTTTGCAGTCTTTTCCTGCTGCCTTCACTCTCACGCGCCTTCAGCAGCCAGCAGACCGCCGTCACCAGAAAGGCCGCTGCAAGGTACACAAGAAGGAAAAATCCAAAATACGAAAAATACGACACCCACGGGTAACAGAACACTGCTGCCAGCCAGCAGGCACCCTCCCTGCGCGTCGATGCCCGTAGGAGGCGCAGGGTGATATACAGCAGAAGCGGTACCGATGAGAATGCAATGGAAAAGGATGGGAATAGATTCAGAAGTCCGTACGCAAGGCCGGCAAGACAGGCAAGGTTCCAGGATGCCCGCTCTTCGCCGCTGCCTCCTGTCAAAAGGCCGCGAAGGCCCTGTCCTCCGGACGCAGGTGCCTCGATGCACATGGCAGCCTTAGCGTCATTCACTGCCAAAAGCCCGCGCCGGTCCAGCTCTTTATACAGCAGCACAAAGGAGACCGTCCCCAGAAGGACCTTACAAAAGTACATCGCATAATACGCTGCAAGAGGCGGCAGAACCTGGTACAGAATCGCCTGCAGTGAGAATTCCGTAGGAAGGACATCCCGAGAGATACCATGCAGGAACGGCGCCTGCGCCGAAGCCGAATAGAAGGTGCCGGTATTGTTCAGCATCTGGTACTGGGCCTGGAACAGATCCAGATTATCCGCGACGGCGATCTGCGCCGTATCTCCTGCAAGGATATAAACCACAGCGGCAAGCAATAAAAGAGCGGCAGCCAAAACGGCTGCCCAGTATCCTTGTAACATCTCCTTCCATTTGGCCGCTGTCTGCATCTGCCTTTAACCCTTTCCCTGCACTACGTTTGATGCAGCCTCTTCCTCCGTCGGTATGATCAGTACCTCGCCGGGGTAGATGAAATCAGAGCATCGAAGCAGCGTATGTACTCGTACACCGTAGCGATGCGCATATTCGAAAATCGTATCCCGGTTCGGCTCTGCAAGCTCCAGCGTAGTAAGCCCATACCTTTTGGCTATTCTTTCAAGCATATCGCCCTTCACGACGATATACGTATTGTCGGTTTCCGAAGCAGGCGCTTCCTCCGGAGCAGAGGTTTCCGGCTCCGCCTGTGACGTATCCTGCTCGTCCTCTGTACCGATTGCCCGCCGCATATACAAAAAGACGTTGTCACTGTCCGGAGACGGATCAGGAAGCTGTGCCGATCTCCACCCTTGATCGGAGTAGTTTACAGCAGGTATCTCGAAGGCCGATGCATAATCCGCAATCAGCTGTGCTCTGGTGGCCTCCTGGTCCTCGTAATTGCCGCGCCAATCCTGAAAGCTCTGATAGCTTACACCAAAGATATCCTGCTCGGTTTTCTCTTTGGAATCGCCCACAGCTGCCACTTCAAGCTGGCTGCACTGATAGTCTCCGCCCTGCCGGCGCAGGTGCATGCAGCCGGAGACATCCTCTCCGACAACCGAAATCAGCGTGTCGTCCTCCAGCCGATAGGCATACAGCCAGAAATCCCCCCACACCATAATATCCTCCGGGGATTCCTCATTCACATCCAGAATGTGGAATGCAGGAATGATAAATCCGTCTTTGCTGTACTCCTCATCAAACTGATTGATCAGAGCGGCGCACACGGCCGCTTTCAGCTCATTGGATACAGACAACGCCTTCTCGGCCTCCGAAGTGCTGCTTAGTGCCGCGTTGTACTCCTCCTGTCCTTCAAGGATTCCATCATCCGTCATCAGCTCCGCCTGGCTTCCCGTAGTAGCACACCCGGTCAGCAGCACTGCAGCCAACACAGCCGTTACGATTTCCACCATCCTCTTCTTCATCGATCTGTCTCTTTCTCGAAATCCTTCTCATTCTCCGGTCTTGGATAATGCGCCCCCGGTACCAGCTCGATCTCCAGCACCTCGGAGCCATCCCATTTTTGAAGATCAACCTCCACATCCGCCGGCTCATAGATCGAGCTCTCACAGTGAACCACCGTCTGATCTCCTTCTATATGCGTGAAGATCCGGTAGCTGCCTTCCTTCAGGATCGGCCGGTCTGCATGCTCCATCCGAACCTTTACATGGCTCCCATCGACCGGGCGTCCGGTCTTCTGATCGATGCAGAGCACCACCAGCGTACGCCCGGAGCCGATGGACTCGACGCCGTTCCCCAGGGAATCCCGGATAAAGACGTTGATATCGCGGACGCGTGTCGGTGTAAGTCTGGTCTTGGTGGATGTGATTTCCACCGGCTGTGCCCGGTAGAACAAAGACAGCTGATAGGGCTTGTTCGGAAAGTTCCAGAGGCGGAGCTTCTCTCCCGGCTCGATCCGTTCCATCTCGATTCGGGTATCCATGGGCTGTCCGTGAATACTGCTCGTCTGGCCGATCACAGAATGATCCGCCAGTGTCTGAACAATACGCCCCAGAATCCGGTGCTCCTCCTGGGTCTTGAATTTCAGATCTCCCATGGACCAGACGGTGATCATGTAGCGCAGCGTGAGAAAGGTCGACGGATACACCTGCGTATGCCTGTCTCTGGTCACCATTCCCCGTTCCACGATATCATTATTCGGTCCGATGTCATAGAGGTATACCCCCACCACCAGATCCCCGTGATCCTCCGGGCTGCACATGCCGATGGCAGCCGGATGCTGCACCACATCCGGCACCAGTTCGCGCTTTAGTATTGAAACAATGTGGCTGCCCACCTCACTGATGGAACTAAATCCCATGCCTTTTTCCTTTCCAGGACTTCTCTTTGTATTCAGAGAACCTCGATGTGCCGGTTTAGCTCTCCGACCATTCTTCCTCTCTGCTCTTGTCCGTCGCCGTCAGATACACAGCGTACTTACCAAAGGCGTCGCGGTCAATAAACCGGCCAAGCTTGCGGTACTCATATTCCATAGCCCGCACAATATGCCGGATTCCGATGGCTGCTCCTTCCGCGCCCGCCATGTATGCTGCGCTGTACAGAATTGCCTTGATATTGGCACCCGAAAGGTCAAACTCTCTGGCAAGAAACCGGAACGGAATATCCTCCTCCAGCCTGGCCTCCTCGGGAAGCGTGGAGGTCCAGAGCATGTATCTTGCGTCCTCATCCGGGCTGTCCAGCCGTACCGAATAGGTGATTCGCCGCACAAAGGCAGGGTCGAAATTGGTATAGTGGTTGGTCGCCAGAATCGACATCCCGTCGTATTCCTCGATCTTCTGCAAAAGATACGCCGTTTCGGAATTGGCGTATTTGTCATTGGAGTTGTTTATTTCCGTCCGCTTGGAGAACAAAGCATCCGCCTCATCAAAGAACAGAATGACATTGGCGCCCTTGGCGGCATCAAAGATCACCGACAGGTTCTTTTCCGTCTCTCCGATGTACTTGGAGAAGATCTGGGAGATGTCGACCCTGTAAAGCGGGATTCCAAGCTCATTGGCAACAACCTGCGCCGCCATGGTCTTGCCTGTTCCGGGCGGGCCGTAGAGCAGGAGGCTGATTCCGTTGCCGTAGGCATTCTTGCCGCTTAGATTCCAGTCCTGTCCCACCCGGTTGCGCAGCCGGTACCTGTCACAGGCAGTTTTCAGAACTGCCCGCTGATCATCGCCTATTTTGATGTCGTTCCATGTGTAAACAGCCCGCACATAGTTGGCAAGACCGGAGAAATCCACCTGGCAAAGCTGGCGCAGCGACTCCAGAAGAAGCTCCCTGTCCACCTTTTCCAGCCCCCGGATCCTGGCCGCCGCCTTGGCATGGCTGCAGGTATTTTTGATGGTGCCGTAGGAAATATCATAGCAGTCCGCCAGATCTTCAATCACGACGTCATCTGCCACGCCAAGGCCGTCTTCCTCTTCCGCTCCGTCTTCCAGTAAAAACCAGGTCCAGATCTGGGTTCGAACGCTGACATCCGGTATGGGAATTGTCAGGAACGGGACGGAACGGCGGATGAGGTCTCCCGGTTCCTTTTCTTCGCCAAAGAGCACAATGCAGGTACCCTCCAGGAGCCGGGACAGCTGCTTCAGGATCCTCCACCTGCGGTCGGCAATTTCCTGCTCCAGTCCGCTCTCCTTCAGGCCCGCGTCCTTGATGCGCACAATGACCCGGCCGCTTGCCAGGCGTACCCGCAGAATCAGATCTGCAAGGCATGCACTGCGCGCATTGGCCGGCATCCGCATAAAATGATCCAGATCGAATTCGAACAGCGTTTCGTTATATGCGTGGCAGAAGGACGCCAGCATATGCCGAACGGCCTCTTCGTCGCTGCTCTCCACATAGCAGAACGTGTTCGCATCATCCGACAGCGCCTGCACAAGCTCCATGGCGCTTGTCATAAAGAAAACCGGAATGTCCGGATCTTCCTCCACAACGGATATCGGATCCGGCATCTGCTCCTCCGACGCCGGTACTCCCAGCAGGATTCTCTCCATCAGAGGATTTAAAACAAGCGGTGTATCCAGTCCGGACTCTTCCTCCTCCATAACAAAAAGAGAATGGAAAAGGCTCTCCTCCAGAGGCTTTTGGAGCAGCTCCTCCCCTTCCCCGGAAGGTGTTATCCGCGCCATAAGTGCGGCAAGAAGTCCGACGGTAGGCTTTGTCCTTGAGATATCATCCTGCAGGTATCCGTAGATGCGCTCATACCTCCTGTCTGTCGCGGAGGCCAGCGCCATAACCACAGCCATCACTCCCGTAGGATCCAGATCAAAGATGCGCCTTAAGGAATCCATCCAGAGGATACCGATTTGAAGCGGCTCCTCCGACTCCGCCAGCTCATCTCCCCATTCCGGATCATAAAAAGGATCCTCTTCAGAATCCTCCCGGATGGCATCACCGGGATCCTGCGTCTGCGTCAGTTTCTTTTCAAAGCCTGTAAAATCAGAATCGACATTTTTGTTCTCCTCATCTCCTGGAACGTCTTCTGAGCCGATCTCTTCTTTCTCAATATCCAGATCATCCTGGGCATCGTCTTCCTCAGCCCCCAGAGCATCCCCGGATCCAGGCTCTTCCTCCTCGCCTCCCAGGAGCAGCCTATCATCGTCCTCTCCCCCCGAAGACAGCAAGCCATAGGGCATCACCGTTTGCATGGTGCGCGCTTCAATATAGCTCCATGCAGCCGATGCATCCTCTGCCAGCGCCTCATCATACTGATCACGCTGTCTTTGCTGGGGGGACTTTCGAAAATAACTGCGCATCTCGGACTCTGTAATTACAAGTCCTCTGGAAAAGAGCTTCTCTTCGCTGGCAAGTCCCTTGAATTCCAGATATCCCTCCAGCAGCATATCCAGGAGGCGCAGATAATCCTGCACTTCCTCCTCTGTGCTGCCATACGGCTCATTTATCCTGTCCTGGTCAAAATAATCAGTAAATCTGTACATATCTTCCTTACACCGTCTCTGCCAGAATCCGCTCCACGATGACGCGGATCATCTTTGCAAACCGTGAGCTGGGATTGCGCAGAACCGCCTGCAGCGCATATCCCATGTGCTGATCGGCCATCAGCATCCTCGCATCCGTATCTGTCACGATAAATTCCTTTTTCAGATAAACCTCCCTCAGCACATTCTCCAGATATTGCATAATGGTATATCTGGTGTGCTTCGGATCCGATCGCCGAATGGCCCGGATGATCATAAACATGCCGCGCCGATGTCCGGTCACGCAGTCCGCAAGATATTTATCCAGCCACCCGGTCATTCCCTGCAGACTCTCCGGCGTACGTCCCGCCTGCAGGGCCTGCACCGCTTCCTGAGAAATACCGCCGTCGGTTTCGCTCTTTAGATAATTCTCCTTCATACCGCCGAACACCATATCCAGGAAGAAAGTCTGGTAGATTCCGGCCGCATCATGGGCGGTCCCGAACATGTCACTTCTCTCTCCGTCCTTTTTATGCCGGTTCTGGGCGAAGGCATAGTCGAAATCCTGCTGCGAATAGGCCCTTTTGTCCTGCTGGTAATGTCTGGCATCGTCAAATTCCAATGCCGCCTCTTCCAGCTGCTGCAGCTTTTGGAGCTCGTCCTTTTCTTCCCGGTCAAGCTCCCCGGCCTTTTCCTTTTCCTTCAGTTCCAGATAGAGGGAGTAATACTCCACTGCCTTCTGCGGAGTACCCCAGATCTGAAGGTATGCCGCATAATGTGCCGGTGTAAATGCCGCCTTGTCGCCGCCTGCGCTGACGGTATAGGTTCCCTTGTCAAGATCCTCCCGACTGGACGACGAAACCGATCCCGCGTTCCCTTCGTGCTGCCACGTTCCAAAGGAGCCGTTGTTTCCCCCGCGGAGTCCGCGCAGGTGCTCATTGACTGCCTCCGGAATCTTTCCGCTCCGGAGCATGTGCTCCGAGGCTTCATTAGAGGCTGATCGCTGCATGCGATCGAGCATTTCGAGATGCCCTTCACCGCCTTCGTTTCCCTCCGGCTGCCGCCGAAGCTCGCTGACACGGGCACCTGCATCTTCCTGATGGAGGTCTGTCCCGGCGGCATACCGATCCTTTTTCCGGCGTCTTCTCTGTTCAGTTTTTTCAAGCTCCTGCTTGAGGTATGCGCCAGCTATCATGTCGGCCTCTTTTCCGGTTGCCTTTCATCTGCGCTGCTGCCGATTTTCCGCCATCACATTGGCAATCAGCTGATCAATCTTATCCGTTTTATGGTCTCCTATTGGAAATACCTTTTGCAAATAAGATTTCCTTTATATTCCTCTAGTCCCTCGATGATCGACGACCACCCATTGGCTCGCCTTCTTTTCTTCCTCTATCACTTGTCTGATCAGATTTTCCATCAAAAACGGGAAGGCCAAATTACCAGACTTTTCCATCATGCTGTAAATTATATCCAAATTAAAACTAAATTTTTCCACCTTCTCCCCTCTTAGCTCGCTCACCGGGAATACATTATGCAAATAGGCGTTCAGCAGAAAATAATGTAGAGCTTTTTTTATCACAGGTACCGTCGCCGGCGGTTTGTTAAGAGAACGAACCATCCCGCGCAGAATCATTTTCATACCCTTTTCTTTTAACTTGAGTTTTTCTAAAAGGTATCCATGCAGCCACAGGGTTGAGCGAAGTACACGTGTATTTGTTTCTACACCCTCAGGAAGATCAGGAAGGCCCCCTTCGTTTTCCGGCTTCTGTGCGGTGGACTGTATCCCTCCAAAGATTTTATCAAAGAAAAGAGCCATATATGTGAAGGATGCTGTCGCATTCTGCGCATACATACTTCCTGTCGGATCAGATTCTCCAACTCGTGCTTTCAGCTCCTTTACCCTCAGGCGAAATACATAGTCAATGTCGCTCTGTGAAAAGCTGCTTTGTTCCAGCATTTGTCTATGAGATTGGTCAAGGTCGCATGCCAACGCTTCAGTCCGAGAAAGACGGTCCCACTCAGATACCGTTTTACCGTTCCAATTATCTGGATTATCCCCTCCCGCTTCAGCTCGTTGCGCTTTGAGCTGCAGATATCTGCTATAAGCCTCCACTGCATCCTTCGGTGTTTCATAGATTTGAAGGTAGGACTCATAATGGGTAGGGGACATCTCTACGTCAGCGTTTCCTATCATGATCCTTTGTAAACTACCACTCATCTGTTCTCTTAGGTCGCCCAGTTCATCTCCTGCTATTCTCTTCCCTCTATATGATTCATCCAACATTTCCAGAGTAATTTGCATAGTGGAAAGAAGATTCATGACTTCCGTATTTATACGACTATCAGAGCCAAGAACCGTTTGATAATACCTGCTAATTTCTGCCATTTCTTTTGAGGTGGTATTGTAAGCTCCCTTCAGGACATTTGATGCTACACGGCTGCCGATATTGGTACGCCGCGCTTCCTCTGGCGTCATTTTTCTCGCAAAGTGGTGGCCCATGTCCCCTAGTTCACGAATCCGTTCCCCAACACGCCCCAGGCTTAAAAGCCACACAGCAAACGGAACCTTGCTACGTTTGTCATTCGCTATTTGACTTTTCTGCTCCTCCGTCAGAAGTTCATAGATTTTACTGCGCAGAGCAAGGGCAGCAGTCCTGATTGCCTCCCCTGGAATACTATAACTTGTAATTCCCCTGGGATAAATCTGACCAGCCGTTTGCTCCGGTGATTCCTTCATCGAATCCGGTGCGTACCGATAGGATCCCAGTTGCCCCGCTTCACCTGTCATGCGGCGCATATTCTCACCCGCAGCTGCCGGCGATAAGGCTTTAATGAAACGAAATCTGCCAGCGTTTTTGGTAGCCTTATATATATCAAAATCCCTTTTGGTCACACGCTTATTCCCCCAGCCTTGATAGCTAAGGTCCTCTGATGTCATGAGTGTGCCCATCCTGCGCTGATTCGACGCATCAAAGAATGAACCAAGGGCGTTTACCCCAATGACGTAGCTATTTGCACTAGCATCAAATCTCACCTTCTCCTCTGTGAAGATGCTGTTTATCGTTGCCTCGGGAATGCCTCCGACACGAAACATATCCCGAACGAACGTCGTACAATTACGCTCATAATACCCATAGCCTCCTCGCTCTGTATATTTTTCCGCGGCTTCAGCTATATCTACAGCCTTCCACCTGCTCACAGAATAGGTTTTGCTGATATCGTACTCATGACCGGCATCATCGCGCAGCTGTCCGGGGACGACAGCTCCCTTACCCATCATTGCACTAGTGGAGATGCGCGTCATTCCACCGGCAGGGTAAAATCCAAACTTGATGTTATAGCGTTCCTTCTTCCCGCTGATCTTGCTGTCCCGAGTGTACTCAATACCGAGCATTGTGTGTCCCATCTCATCAGGACCGACCATGCTTCTGGAGGAACCGGTCTTGGGCTGCTTAACATATACTGTGATCTTCGGATCTATGTCACGACCGGTTGCATCTATTGCCCTGGCAGCTGTAAGATATGACCAAACAATAGGAACACGACGGAAATCCGTCAGAATATCATTTCCTTCATTGGGGTTTGTTTCAAATGACTCGCCTCTGCGTCCGGGCACCGCATTATGATTTCGGGCCTTCTGCGTTATCGCCGATTTGGCCTTTGCTTCAGCAGATCTGCTTGCGCCGGTGACAAAATCGTACCCTTTTCCTAATGTACCTGTTAACGGTATGAATACAGCGCCGGCACCGCGTGCAGCAACGTGACCTGCCTGAGACCATTTACTCCACTTGCTCCTCTCTGTCCGCTGCGCTTCAAAGCCATTGATTTGATATTGGCCATTCTGCTGCGGATTCACATTGCCAATCTGGTTCGGATCAGGAATCGGTGGATTCTCATTGCCTACGTTTTCGTTGATAATATTATTGTTAATCGGATTATTGTTTGGTTCGTTGTTGTTGGGCGCCGGACCGTTCTGATCCCTTATATTTCCATTTCCCCGTTGATTTCCTTCATTACTGCCGGGACGATGCAGTGCATGCATGGAGTTCCTGCCCTGCTCTCCGATGGGAGCAGGCCTTTCAATAATCTCAAAGCCACGATATGAATTAGGCCCATTATACGAATTGGCTCGCTCAAGCTTCTTTTTGTCAGGCATTGCGCTCTCCTTTTTCGGTCAGACGTATGGCCATCCGCTTTTCGCTTCCGATCACCCGCAGGCAGAATGTTCCGCACCAAACCTTTGTCGCAATGGTCCGGACACCGGTTCCATCTGTACTGAGACTTTGTATCTGCTCTGCCGCCTCCTGTCCGGCGTGCTCCGCTTCGAAGCGGCCATCCGCATCGTTTCCCGCCGCCGGGAAGACAGCTTCAATTCCTGATTTGGCAATGTGGATAACAACACCGCCTTTGCTCCTTATAAGCTCGCAGACGGCCGCGCAAAGCGGGTTGTCTTCACCTAGTCTGCAGGGCTCAAAGTGAACCTTCAAAACGGCACCTTCAAGCTCTGCCCGGCTGCCCGGCCGGACATCCAGCGATTCCTCCCTGTGGAACAGGCACAGCAGCTCCTCAGGAACAAAGGGCTCATATTGATTCTTTATGCTCTCAACCGTGTCCCGATAATCCTGCAGATTGCAGATCATCGCATAGAAGCTTTCCACAAGGTCCTTGAGCTCGCTGTCCCTGCTCCGCTTCCGGACTATAGCCATGCGCTTTCTAAGCTCCTCCATGAGCATGTCCGAGTACTGCTGGAGCCGGTACCTTTGCATGATCCAGCCCATGTCACGAAGAACGCGCAGGTATCTGTAAATCGACACACACATGGCGGTGATAATAACCAGCAAAAGGACGCTCAGCCCTAGTACATACAAGGTCACGCGCCCCCGGACGGAATCATCAACAAAGGACAGATCCCCCTTTACCAGCATGCCGATCTGAGCACCGGCAATGTTGTACAGAAGCGGACTTCCGTCGTATCTGACCGGTCCGTCCAGAGGCTGCAGGAACAGGCAGTACTGCGATTCATCATCCACCCATTGCACGCCTCCATTGCCTTCTGCCGCTTCGCGGCATTTTATGAACAGCGTTTCCTCCTCGGTCAGCTCTCTGCTGGTGCCGGCTGTGCTGTCAACCAGCAGAATCCTGCCATTTCCTCTGATCACAAGATACCAGAACTGAAGATTTGCCTGCTCCAGATCGACCGTGGTTCTGGTCCCATCCTCACCGTCTTTCCCGGCACCGATCGAGGCAAAGTCGATCGCATCGACCTTCTCTATCGCTGCACCCAGATCCAGGTAACGCCCCTCTGCTGCAGCCTTTTTGCCCTCCAGATAGATCATCTCCGTACCGGTTCCAACGCTGCGCACCATCATGGTTTTTAGCTGATTTGTCTCATAGTCGGTCATGGATGTCACGCCCAGCCTGTACACGTGCACAGCCGCCAGGAACACCGGTATCAGAAGGATCAGAAAGATCTCCAATGCTGCCGGCGTTGCCACCAGATATCCCTTTTTCGTTTTTGGAGTGATTACCGGACTACCTTGCATATGGCCGGAGGCTCCTTTCTTTCACAATTCAGACAATAAGACCTTGCCGTACGATCATCCGGATCGGTAAGAAGGCAGCGTACCATCTGCATCCGCGCGGTGAAATAGTCCCCGGATGCATAGGCACGAACCCCCTTTTCAAAATCGGGCAGGTTGCGTTCCCGTTTGCTCCTGACATCCGGAAGCTCCGCATCCATCAGAGCATACAGCTCTCCGGAGGAGCTATACTCGCCCAGTCCCATTCTTCCAAGACTCCGGAAATGAAATCCGCTTTCCTCTGTATGAAGGAAGGCTGCAGACTCACCCGACACAATCAGGGCATTGTGAAGGAGCTCTGAAAGCTCCAGCAGGATGTCCACCTCTGCATTTCGTTTTACACAGATTTCTCTTCGATTCTCGCTGCCGGCTACAAAGGCCCCCGTCATTCCCACATTCATTCCCATGAACGCGCTCTTCCCGGTTTCCTCCTGCGTCCTGCGCTGGAGCTGGAGCGCACAGAACAGTGCATCCTTCACGGTGCCGGTAAATACCGCGGCGAGACCGTCCCTTCGGAACTCCACGACACTGCCGTCATTGTCCTCTACAATCTGTACCAGAGAGGGGAGCAGCGCTTTGTATCCCTCCGATTCGCCGGACGCACCGGCAGGAATACGCAGGGACAGAAGAACCGTCTCTGCCTCTGCAGAGGATCCCGCTTTAAAGGAAGGCGGAAAATGATCGTCTGTCATATTCCGCAGAAAGTTCATGGGTAGAAAGGCTTCGTAAAAATGTCTGTACCGTTCGGCCCTTCCCTGCTTTTCCTCCAGAAGATCCGCCAGAAGGTTGAATTCCGTTGCGGCATACGCCAGCTCATTGTGTCCCCGGACAGGCGCCCGTGCACTGAGATTTCCGGCAGCAAGCTCATCCATTGCCCGCCTTAGCTTCTCCAGCGGTGCAAGATCCCACAGAACCTGCGCGACAGCGATCAGCAGCATCCCGGCCAGTATCGCGTACATGATTCGGATAATATGTCTGCGGATCATGTATGCATCATAGAGAGTCTCCCGCATCGGCGCGCGTACGCAGATGACCATTTCAGCCCCCGACTCCGTTGTAACCGGCTGCAGCACCAGTGCATTTACGCCGCGGCGTGCGGCATAGATCGTGCTGATCCTCTCTCCGGACTGTAGGGCTTCATCCACCAGATCCTTCAGCGAGCCTACATTGATCGCCATTTCTGTTCTTCCGTGGAGAAAGAGATCACCCTCCAGCATAAGATCGTTCCCGCGGTATACGGCAATACCCGTGAACAGATTCCAGTGATTACCCAGCGCATAATGTATTGCGGATGCATCGATATCCTCGCTGACGTCCGCAAGATCATCCAGAAAGGCCTGATCCAGCGTCTTGGAGAGAACCTCTGCCTCTACCTCGCAGCCGTAAATCTTGTGGGATGAAATGTAATTAAATACCCCCGTCTTCATAATGCCGTTAAGCAACGTCATCAGAATCACGAAAGCTATGGTTGTA
The DNA here is from genome assembly GCA_963629395.1 of Paludibacteraceae bacterium. GTDB lineage: Bacteria > Bacillota > Clostridia > Lachnospirales > Lachnospiraceae > CAG-791. The sequence continues at coordinate 22,732 of CAVGIV010000001.1, forward strand.
AAAAACGCCATGCGTATGAGGCTGCGGTGTTTACGCGGACCGGTTTTCCACCATACTCGCACGATCCAGAGCAGTATCTCCAGGGCGAGAACGGCCAGCATCACCAGCACGATATGCATCACGATCGTACCGGTCTTTTGCTGTACTCTCGCAAACGGAAGGGATGAAATTGAAACGCCGGATACCCCCAGATCCCACTCGACATCTTCGGTGGATTCCAGCTTGTAATACCGTCCGGCTTTTGTCAGGGCATACGCAGTTTCAGAGCCTTTGCCCATCGCATCCTCCGCATAGTAAAGAAAATACCAGCGGTCATCTTCCACTGCAAAGCCGGTCAGATTTTTATCCTTGGTGTCAGGAAGTATCCACACGGTTTCAAGACGATTCCTGTCAAGATTCCACCGGACAAGCTCCATAGAATCTACATTCCCGTTTTGAAAGCGCTCCCGCACCAGATAGACCGTTCCATCCCCGGAAATCTCCAGGGCCGGAAAGGATATAATCCCATCCCTTCCCATCTGGTCGATCTTCAGGAACTGTCCCTCTCCGGTGTCCGCATCCATTGCAAAGAGCTCATTTCTGGTTTCGTTGATATTGACACCGTAGATCATTCCGTCTAACGAGCGGACATTCTGTACACCGGTAAACGTAATAAAAGAATGGGAGAGTACAATAAACACGGATACAGCCAACGCAAAGAGAATGGCTGCCACAACCACCGGTATCTGCCTCTCGTGTTTATGTCCCATGCGTTTACAAGCTCCTTTTCAGTAAGATCGTATTCCAAATGACAGCTATTCAGAGCCCCTTTTGCAAAATCGCTGCTGCAAAGCTACTCTTTTGCTCAGGGTACCTGAACATTCATGACTCCCGGATTCGTGATGGAAATCATCCCGGTATAGGCGCACATCAGCTTCGATCTGTTGTCGAGCGCAGGCTTACCGCCGACCAGCACCGTCGGAGCGCCGGGAATCCACGGCGCTACCGTAACAGGAATACACGGTGCCGGCGTCAGTACGCCGCCGGCGGCCGCTGTTGCCGTTGCCACTGCAGGATTCAAGGGCGACCGGCACATCCCGAACGACATGACATTGATCATCGGTGCATTATCCATAATCGTCGCAATAGGTCTTCCCCCGGCTAAGCACCTTGCCATAGGCAACACATTGAGTGTCGATGGAGCAACCCCCATCGTGCATTTCGTCATCGCGCCGCTGACTACGCAAACAGCCATATCCTTATCCTCCTATGTTCCCGTCCGCTGCGGTCGTATCCGATAGTGACTCGCTCGCAGTACCGGTATTATTCGTCGCTGCGGCGGTGTCTGCTGCAGCGGAGCTGCTGCCCGCAATCAGCTGGCCGTAGCGGAAGATGCCCTGCGCAATCACCGCCCCTGTATCGGGATCAATCAGTGTTCCGTTGCCGCTGAACTGTCCGCGGCTGAACTCTCCCTCATAAACCTTGGCTCCGGTCACCAGGTCGTACAAAGCGCCGTTGCCGTCGTACATATCATTGACAAAATCGCCTTCGTACAGCTTCTGACCGCTGGCAGCATCATACAGCGTTCCCGTTCCGTGATGCTTTCCCTTCAGGAATCCGCCCTCATAGACAAGATTTCCCGTAGCAGTATCGTACGCTTTTCCCTCGCCGTCCTGCTGATCCTGCTGGAAACCGCCTTCATACAAAAGCTTCTCTCCATCTCCGTAGAGCCGGCCTTCGCCGTCCTTTTGCCCGTCGCTGAAGCTCCCCTGGTAAATCAGCTCTTTTGTATCTGTATTATACAGTTTGCCGGTGCCGTCATACTCACCGCGCGCGAATTCCCCGTCATAGAGGACATTCCCGTTTTCCGCATATGCAGTACCCTTGCCTTCCCTCTGACCCTTGGAAAAAGCGCCCGCATACACAAGCTGCTCATCGTCGCCGTAGAGCTTGCCCTCGCCGTCATACTCGCCCTTGGAAAAGCTTCCGTCATAGATCAGCTTGCCGTCTTCGCCGTAGAACTTGCCCTCGCCGTCATACTCGCCCTTGGAAAGGCTTCCGTCATACCGAAGCGTTCCATCATCGCTGTAGAGCTTGCCCTCGCCGTCAAATGCACCTTTGGAGAAGCCGCCTTCATACACGAGCACCTCCTCGTCATTATAAAGTTCCCCCTGGCCGTCAAACTCGCCCTTTGCAAATCCGCCCTTATACAGTACATTGCCCTCTGCACCATACAGCGTACCCTCGCCGTCATAATGGCTGTCCTTGACATTGCCCTTATAAATCACGTTGCCCTGGCTGTCACACAGCTTCGTGTAGCCGCTGTCAAAGCTTCCGTCCTTATACTGTCCGCTTGTGATGATCTCTCCCTGCTGATAGGAGGTTCCGTCGCCCTCCTTCTGGCCGTTTGAGAATGTGCCGTTATAAACGACAACTCCGTTTTCATAGAGCTTGCCTTCGCCGTCATACTCCCCGTCCTTGAAGCTCCCCTGATAGATTTTGGCTCCGTCTGAGTCATAGAGTGTTCCGGTTCCGTTGTACTCTCCCTTTGAGAATTCCCCCTTGTACTGTACCTGGCCATCCGAATAATACTGCGTACCCTCACCATCGTAGCTGCCGTTTACAAACTGTCCGACATATCGGAGCGTGCCGTCGGTTCCGTACTCTTCGCCCTGGCCATCATACGCATTCATATTGAAGTTGCCGCGGTAGATGAGCGTTCCGTTGTCGTTATATAAAATTCCATATCCCGAATACTGCTCCATCAGGAATTCGCCCTCATAGCGAAGCGTTCCGTTATAATTGTATAGCTTCCCGTATCCGTTGATCCTGCCGGTCTCGAGCTTTCCTTCGAAGAGCACTTCTCCGCTCGTGCGGTCTGTGAGCCGCACCTTGCCCGTATAGTTTTGGATAGCAGCGGAATCTATAGGCGTAGTGTAGGTGAAAAAGTGTGACCGTACCGGAGGTATCACATAATTGAGTATCAGCGCCGGAAGGACGATAGCCGCCACCAGAATCAGATAAACCAGAATCTTGGCTACATAGTGCTTGCCGGTATCGACATACTCCTTAATATCCTGCGGCGGCTTTGCAAGACCGCGTACGCTCTCCGTCACATCATAGGATGCGCGTCTTGCAATGGATTCCCCGGTCAGTGCTGTTTTGATATGACGCAGCGCAGAAGTCACCGGCATCGTTACGGCGCGAACCGCCCGCAATACGACATTGTTGATCACATAGGAAAAGTTGGACATGTCGTTAAAATTACTCATTCTGTCCCTCCGTTTCCGCAGCAGCGGCGCTGTGGATCGTCATATCTCCGACGGTCTCAAAAATATCCTGCTGCCGTCCGGGTGTCACAAAATCTCGGACAGAAAACACAAGATATGCCAGTGCCACTATGATCACAACAATAAAAAAGAGCTTTTTCAGAAATCCTGCGATTGCCTTAATCTTTTCCCAGATGATGTAGGGCAGGCTTCTGGGTTCCAGCTTTGCATCTTCTGCTACAACGTATTTATCCTCGATGGACAGCCAGGCCTCATACACCTCCATCGCATCCTGAAATTCACGCTGCACCAGGCGATCCAGCATATCCTGCAGCTCCGGAATCTTCTTATCCTTCAGCTCAGCAGCAAAGAGTTTCCGGAGGACACTGCGCAGGCGCAGGAGCTCCTTGTCGATGCTGACTTCTTCAAGGTCCGCAAGTTTATCCAGCTCATACGTAAAGCAGCAGTCCAGGCTTTTGGTAAACCGGATATGATCCGTCTTAAGGGCCGGAACCGCCAGGAATATCGGTACATCCGACAAAACCAGTCGTTCCAGCATCTTGCCGCACATTCTCATCCGCTCCCGCAGAGCCGGATGCTCATCCCGCAGCAGCCTGTCCATCGGAACAGCATCCACATAGCCGCAGTCTACAACAATCTGCAGACTGTCCCGCTCACTGGCATACTGCACAAGCTCATAAAAACGGCCCTCACGGAACAGGTCAGACAGCCAGCGGATCAGATCCGGCGTCGTATCCTCCCGCGGGACCATCACGATACGATAGATATGGCCGTCATCTTCGGCAACATTCTTGCAGACATACTGCGTAAGCCCTGCCTCGGAAGGCAGGGTCTGCAGTACAAAATAGTTCTGATCTAGAACATGGATGACCACTTTCTTTTGTTACTCCCTTACAATCACATATACCGAGCAGCAGATTTTCGGATTCTCCTGACAGAATGCGCGTATCTCATAGATTCCTTCCGTGTCCGGTGCGGTATACATGCCGTCCCTGGTAATGGTTCCGCCCTCCGGCGTGCAAACCTCCCACAGAATCGTTGCGCCGCTTAAATTCTCGGTTTCCGTCCGGAAATACCGGCTCTGCATGCATCTTAGCTCCGGCTTATCCGGAACAATGCGGATATGCTGTTCGTTGGAACTTTCTCTATCCTCCGGAAGCTTTTCTGCCATCCAGCGTATCTTTACATTCTCCACAGGCGTAGATTCCAGCAGCCGAATACCGATCACAAAGCTGCCGCGTTCGCAATTGGCTTTGACAGCCAGCTCCGCCCGCACCTTCATATCCTCGAAGATCTCGCCGGAGCCAAAGTACTGTGCTTCCTCCGCATCAATGCTCAGATCCACCCGAAGTCTTCCAAGTCCCAATCCGTGTACCACCTCCTCGGAAAAATACCTTGCCCCCTCCCGGGCACCGATACCAAGAGGAATTGTCACAACGCCGGACGCTACCTTGGGGATGTTCACGGCGGCATTGCCCTGCTCGTTCCCGTCCTTTTGCCGGAGGCTTTCTGCCTTCAAAGCATCCACATCCCGGATCAGCTGATCCGTCAGTCCCATGTTGACGAAGGAATTGTAGGTTCGCTGTCTGAAGGGAAGCTGTTCGATATGGTCGATTCGAAGTCCATCCCCATGAGACTTAAAGTAGAGCCTTGCCAGATAGATCCCACCGGTTCCGCTGCTCCCCAGCACCCGGTTCATGGCATTTGCATACCAGGAATCCACCATTTGATGATAGACATCCCGGTTGCTGATCAGAATTCTGGCAGACAGATCATCCGTAGGAAAATACTTCCGTCCGGATATCTGTACCTCGAGCTCTCTCCTTTTAATGGTCATGCTGCCGTATCCGTCCTCGATGGAATAGGCAGTCAGCGTATGCCTGGTCTCTGCCGCCTCGCACGCCTCGCGAAAGGATCCGCTCCAGTGAATCTCCAGACGCTCCTTCCCTTCCACACTGAAGGCTGACAGGGATGCACTCACATCCACCGTTACGTCCGGCAAAGGATGCTTGGCCTCGATCCGCAGGATCAGATCGAACGTTTCTCCGGAACCGGCAAAGGTAGGAATCCTGCAGCTGACAACCAGATCGCTGTTTTCAAACAGCACCGCTGTCTGCCAGGTCAGGCTCTTTAACGTGTCCGTGTCATCCGTCAGAGATACCGGCGTCAGATACAGACGTCCGCCCTCCCGGAATTTCTCAAAGGTCTTCTGGCTCCCGGATCCGTTTTCCACCGGTCCGTTTGCAGGACAGATGCCCTCTTCGCTGTATGCAAGACAAAGATACGCATACGCTGTTTTGTCCTGTGATGCCAGATCCTCGTATCCCTCGATCTGATCCAGCATCAATACCCGCGGCTCCTTAAGGACGATCTCACGTCCGGCACCGTCCAGCGCCACACCTGCCTCTACGGAAATGGTGCGATCATCCAGACTCACGACCTGCAGGCCCGCAGCCACGCCGCAGCCATGAAGAAAACGGTTGATCAGACGACGTTTATCATTCAGGTATTTCTGCTCCGCAGTCATATCCTGATAGGTCATCATTTTGCCGTAATAGTACTGATTGCGTTCAAACTCAAAAAAATGAAGGTTTTTCATCGGGTTCCTCCATCTGCATCTTTGTTCTCAAGCCGGCTGTTGATGCCAAGCCGCAGATGAGTGCTGTCCTGTGCAGTATGCTTTATGGGAAGGATCCTGGCCGTTATCCCTGCAGGCTTCATATGTCCAACGACACGGACCAGCGCGCGGTACTCCTTCGGATCATCAATATATCTCTCGGGAACCAGCACCGTAAATGCGTACGGGTCCTCCGGATCCTCACGGATCTGCGGCTCGGATCCCAGATAAATACGCAGATACTCCTTCAGTCCCGAGGCAGTCCCCCGCTTTCTGGACAGTTCCGGTGCCTTTGCCACCAGCTCCCGAAGGCGATCATCATTCCAAAGATAAAGGTCCTTCAGATCATACCATGCTGCAAGCTCCTCCAGCAGCTGCCGGCTTACAGCGGCGGGGTGAATGAGTCCGGCGCTTGTGCGGATCTCCCGGTCCCTGTCATCGTATATGCTTTGAAATATACTCAAAAACCTCTCTGTGAAGTCCGCAGTCTCTTTGTTTCTACTATAAACCCCGGGAAGGAATTTAAGCCACGTATCCTTAGGGAAATACAGACACATGCTCCCAAGAGAGTTATCGGTTTCGTGCCGGCCAAGCTCCACGCATACCACCAGGTACCGTCCTTCTATCTCATGCAGCAGCAGATCACATTTCCCGAAGACTCGCTTTTTAAGCCACGGCTCCAGGAGTCTTTTTTTCTCCCAAGAAGAGATTTCACGGTTCCGGAGGAGCGCGGAGACGGTCGTCTTCTGTTCGTTTATGATCAGTTCCTCGGATTCAAAGCTATAGAAGCTGATCCGAAGTCCCATGCCGGAGCTGTTTGCGCAGTCCACCGTGAATCGGTGCCACACCGTGCCGCTCTCAAGGCTGTCAAATACGCGGGAGAAAAACACACCTGTTCCCGTGACGCCCTCCACAAGGCGCAGCCGCCCGTTCCGGTACACCAGGCCATCGAGAACCCCTCGCTCATAATCCAGTTTTTTGTTGATGACAAAGTAGTTTTTCAAATATCAATCCCCATAGAAATTAAGATAGATATCCATTTTCCCAGGTAGGAAAACGCCGCCCGGCGGCGGAAGGAGGTCACCGTTGGGATTTCTCCGGATTCCCGCTTTTACAGGATCTATCTGAAGAGCGATGATTTTTTTCACACAAGGAAGCTTGTCCAGGCGGCCATAAAGAGAGCTAAGCTCAAGAGGTACGCCATACCGGGCCTCTATGTCCTTAAAGAAGCGCTTTAATTCTGCCTCCAGCATTCCTTCGGTGTTTCTGTAATTCGGAGAAGGAACGACTTCGCAGCTGACGTCAACCCGAATGTAATCCGGACTCTGCAGTACAAATCTGGTTCCCAGGAGGCGGTGCTCCTCCAAATGTGCGGTCACCGTTTCCTTTATGCCATTTGTCAGCTTCAGCGTCTGGCTGCCAAGTCCGGGCCTCACTGCAACGTATACCGTATTGGGATCGTGATCCTCCGTCCACGCATGGGCGGAATGAATGATCAGGCCCGGTGTCCTGCGCGCAATTCGTTCATAATCCGCGCAGCTTACGGCCCTGTAGGTCCGGCGAAGCTCACGTCCCATCCGCAGCAGCGTTTCCTCCGTTTTTTCCGGATCCTTGCCTGCTTCTATCCTGCGTTTCAAATGAAACACAGGAACTCCGGCTGCTCCGAGCCTCCGGTCCTCCACAGTGAACGCGGAACGGTCCTTGATGTTGCCGCCCCTCCCTTCCGTCTCAGATAAGACGGTCACAAGGATCTTCCCCTCCGGAGGCATTCCATGGAACCCGTCTCCAAATCGGATGGTTCCGGTCTGCTCATCCAGCATATAGCATTTGTCCTCCGGACCCATGTCCAGAAGATCTTCCGCCTTTTCCCAGATTTCAAAATGTCCGCTCTGAAGAATATCTTCTACCTCAATCTCCACGCTGGCAGTCAGGAAATGCTCCGAAGGCAGCGGGTATTCCTGATTCGGAAATCCGTTGCCAACCGCCACCAGCTTTCCCTCCGGCCAGCGCCTGGTTCGGCACTGCACAAGCTCGATCTCCCGCATACTGGCGCCGATGAGTACGGGGGCCGCATCGTAGACTCCGGAGCGAAGCACTGCGCGAATCGCCGTATCATCTCCGCCTGCCGCCGGTCCCTTCTCAAGCCGGAACCGAATCCTCCCTGAATACAGCATACCGCAGGTCTGATCATCTATCACGGTAAGCGGTGCCCAGCCATCCTCTGTCCTGTACTCCCAGTCCAATGCGACAATTGAAAGTGTTTGGCTCTCATCCTTCGGATTTCTGCCCTGATTTTTCAGATTCAGCGAAAGATGCATGTCCGTATCCGTCTTCAGAGCGCCGCTGATATGCAGGGTCAGAGAGCTTCCCGGCTGCGGATTCTCTCCGAACACCATCAAAGAGAGAGCATCTCCTTCAGCGGATGCACCGGCTTCTGCCGCGTACTCCAATTGTCCGCCGGGATCCCGCCTCTCTGCCGAGGTGATCACAGCAGCCGGAAGCCACTCATCACAGGCAGTCTCAAACGGCAGTCCTCCGGACGTAAACACTGTTCCGGCCGGAAGGCTGACCTCCTGCAGCTGTCCTACCACAGAGGCTTCTGCCATCACCCTGGCAGGCATTCTCACAAACGGACGAATCCCAGCCATGCGGAAGAACTGCCGGTAATGCGCTTCCCCCAGCTGCTGCATAAAATATTGCTGGTTTTCCTGCAGGAACGTAAACAGCTCCAGAAAAGTGATTCCGGGATCATGATAGTTGTAATCCGTCCAGTCCGGATATATCCCGGAAATCCTGCTGCGATATTCTTCTATTAGATTTTCAAATGAATCACTGTCGAGTATCAGTTCCGGCAGCATAGCCTACCTCCGGTTATCTTACATCCCTCTGCTGTTCTTTCGTTCCATCCGGAACTGATGAATACCGCCTACCGGCAGTACAAAGGGCATATTCCTTATCTCATCATAGCTTACTGCCGGGCTGCCGGTCCGGCTGACAATCCTTGTAAATACCGTACACCGGCGCAGGCTCTCCACATATTCGCTGGAGCGAATCAGTGCCTCCAGCTGCGAACGCTCCGGAAGCTGTCCAATCTCCCATCCGCAACCGTTGAAATTGCCGGAAACCGGATCAAGGAACCGTGTCAGCCTCTCCTGCAGATCCTTCTGGATACGGAACATCCTCTGATAATCGGTGATTACGGCCTCCACATGCAGTTCGATCTCTACCAGCTCCGCACGCCGGATATGAAAGCGTTCACTTCCTGCATAGGCTGCAGGGAGCTTATCCTGGAACCATTGATACAGGCGGCTCTTGAGCCGCTCAAAGCCGGCACCGCGGTCATTATAGTCATCCGTGAGAATCACCAGCGTCACCTCACCGGGTGCTTCGCTGCCGGCGGCATCCACGCCGGTCAGGCATTTGACCCTGCGAATGGATGCTTCCTTGTTAACAGCCAGTTCTTCAAAATCCGATTCTGTTACAGCCCGGAAGTGATGCTTACTCTCCGCGGCAGCCCGCCGAATGGCCTGTGCCGCAGTCTCCCGATCATACCCGCCGGTCATAGGAAGCGGGTTGGTTACACTGCTCACATAGCCTTCGGCAAGTTCCAGCGCCGTCACAGAGCCCGGCGCAAGGTTACTCCTTCGCCCTCCGCCAATGGAGTAGACCGCATGAATTCCGTCCACTACACCGGGAGCCGGAACCTTTCCTGCCGCTCCGCCGCCGAAGGATAGAATTCCCTCATTCTCATCCAGCATATAGACGCGTTCTCCGGGACCGTGGCGCTGAATGTTGTCCGTCTGCTCCCAGCGGATCCACGCATAGCTTTGTCCGCCGGTTTCATCCAGCACCTGCTCATATCGGTTCTCCCGTGTAAGCGTGCGGATCTCTTCACTGCTGAGACGCTCATCTTCCCGCACCCAAAGCTCCAGCTTGTGGATGTTGCGGTTCAGCAGCTGAATCGTAGCGTCCGTCTCCCAGTTCTCCATCGTCCAGTACTCACTCAGACCGTGCCGGAGCGTCACCGCACGGGCACCGTTTAGATACCATCCGCGAATATACGGCATCTCTCTTCGGTGCGGCGTATTCTCGGTCTGCACTGCACGAATCCAGTACAGCGGCTCCTCCTGTCCGAATATTTGCAGGGGAGCTGCATCCGGAATACCGCCAAACGTTAGCAGCCCCGTCATCCGAAAATCCTCCGTGCCGTCCAGCGGCATCAAGGGCGCCCATCCGGATCTGCGGTAATACTCCCAGTGGATATCCGGCTGGATCTCCTGCATAGTCTGCTCGGTTTCCCAGAGAATGCGGATCGGTCCCTCTGTAAATGTCTTCTTAAATCCCATCCACAGCGCCGGACGGTTGTCCTCTGCGCCCTTGAGCGGAACCAGCTTTCGGCCCTCCAGCCTCTCTCTTCGGACACTGACAAGCGTCTCCTCGAGATGATTGCTGGCGGTCATGTACTCCGGCTCCAGTCCCTCTCCTGCATATTTCCAGGTGAACCTGACATCCGAAACCACGGGCGTAACATAGTAGCCATAATTTTTATATGCGTTGTTCACCTTGAGGATCCGCGCCCGAATATAGTAGTTCTCTGCGGAACCGGCCAGCACCGGCACCAGGTCCTGCGGACAGGTAAATGTAACCTTCCGCAGCTGTCTGTCTGCTCCCCGGGCTGCGCTGAATGCGTCCACGTACTCATGGCTTTTAAAAAGCCTGGCCCAGCCGCTGCCATTATAATATTCCCAGATAACCTCCTCGATGGTGATGTCGTACTCTTTTTTCTGGGTGAACTGGTCCTTGGGCATGACGAGCTTCCATTCAAATCCATCGTCCTCATCGGGATCCCGGATGGGTATTCTGATAAACTCCTCCTGAAAGCTCAGCTCAATGACAGCTCCCTTCTTGCTCAGAGCATCCTCCGCGCCAAAATATACATCATCGTAAATCGAAAACCGCTCTCCGAAGGGCATGAATGGTTCCTCCGGCGGCTGGTCCGTTCCGGCACCGAAAACTCCATCCGGGGTGGAGCCGGCGCATCCGGCAGACATGGCGATCCGTGCGGGTGATAAATCCTCCAGTCCTCGTATATCGAGAACCTCACAGCAAAGCCATCTGGTAAGGATTCCGAAATGCTCAGTTTCAGCCCAGGGAGGTTCCCCTATCTGCTTGCGAATCCAAAGCGTTCCGTTCTGATACCGGACATCCGTCAGATATTCTCCGCCCTCTTCTTCTCCGGTCTCATAATAAAATCTCGCAGCTCTCGGATCTGCCAGCCGACTGACCGTTTCCTCCGGAAGGAGCGCTCCATGCTCATCGTAAAAGCGAAGACCGATGAGCCCGTGGCCGTTTAAATGCAAAAGAAACGGATGGCTGATGCGGAAAAGATGCCTCTCCAGATTCTCCGCAGACATGCCGAACAGTGAAAATCCCTGTTGCTCCTCTTCCTCATCCGGCTGATACAAAAGACCGATATAGTCCTTTGATCCCCTTGTTTCATAAACGGCCGCCAGTGTATCCTGCACCACCAGAACATCATCCTTCAGCTCCACCGGCACCGGCTCTCCGCTTTCGTCTGCCGTGTCGCCTCGAAGGGGTGTTCCTTCTTGAAGAAACGAACTCCCCGCACCGTCGCCGGAAAGTCCGAACACTACAAACCCTTCTGCCGGAGCGGCACTCTTCATGGACGTATTCAGACAGTTAAAGTAGTCGATCTTCAGTTTGTCAGGCAGCATTCCATACTTACGATCAAGGCGCTCCTGCATTCCGGAATAGACCGTAGCCAGTGCAGTTCCGATATCGGGAAGCTGCTTCGAAAAACGCCACTCAGGGGTATAGGAATGTGCCTTTTCCTGAAGTTCCTTCATGATTTCTTCGGAAGATCTCTGTTTTATCTTTTTCATATACCTCCTCCGGTGACTTCAACAGGCTCTTCGACAATTCACAACTGCTTAGATGTCCTCTGCCAGTCCTTCGCTGATGTAGAACGGGTAAACAAGGTTATATGGATTGTTGGTGGTTCGCACCACATAACTGATCTCGATATCCAGCCTTCCTGCGTCTGCTCTGCTGGCCTGTACCTCTATGTTGCGTATGCGGGGTTCCCACAGAACCAGCGCCTCCTTCACCGTTTCCTCGATTCTGGAAAGCGTCTCATAGTCCATGTTGTCAAACGCGTAATCATGGATCGAGCAGCCGAATTCCGGCCGCATAACCCGTTCTCCTTTTCTGGTCATAATGATCAGATAGATTGCCTGACGGATGTCCTCCTCGTAGGCAGCCGTGCGCATTTCGCCCGTGACAGGATCCACGCTCGGCGGAAAGGCAAAGCCTCTTCCCAGAAATTCGCTGCTTTGTGAATATGTCATACGATCTCCTTCTAGTTGATCTTGACGAGGGTGCCCTTAACCTCTGTGATCCCGCCGGACTCAAGCTTCATGGCAGCATCCGCCTTGGCCTGAATCTGACTGCCCCGAATCTGTGTGCTCTGGCCCTTCAGCTTCAGGCTCTGGGAGGCATCTGCCTCTATTGATGACGACTTCATAGTAATCTTGCTGCCATCCATAACGACACTGGTGCTGCCCACCTTCAATGAAATCTTCTTATCCGCTTTAACTTCGATTTCACCCTTTTTACTGTCAATGACCACCAGATTTTTGCTTTCCTTATCCCTTAGGCGGATGAGCTTTTCCTCATCCTCCAGCGAGACGGTAAGTTCACCCGGCGTTGTAACGGTGATCTTCTGCTTGTTTTCCTCATCCGAGAAACGGATCTCGTTCCCGCCCTTGGTACGAATCACCTTGATCAGATTTTTCTCATTCACTGCGTTCTCCGGACGGTTTACGTCCTTGCACCACAGTGTTCCCAGCACCACCGGACAATCCTGTCTGCCGTTCATAAAGCCGACCACTACTTCCGTACCGATCTCCGGCAGCATATACACACCGGCCTTATCCGCAACATACGGCGTCATCACCGGAAGCCAGCCGGTCAAAAGAAGACCCTTTTCTCCGATATAATATTCAACCTTCACCTTGCCAGGCTGTTCTTCGCTGTAATTGTCCCTGACGGTACCGGAAACCAGTCCCAGATTCAGGGAACCTCCTGCCCAGCTGTCCGCCGTGCGGAACATCTCTTCAAACATCCGGACTCTCCCTTACGCTTTATTCCCAGCCTTCGGTATCCACGACGGTACGAAATCCGTCTTCATCGAAGGTATGGGTCACACGGGTGATGTAATACTTCTTATTTGCTTTGCTGTCCAGCCGGTCGATTGCAATAAACCGTCCCGGTATCAGCTCCGGAAGCCCTATGCAGCTGATCTGCGCCCTCTGGCTTGCAGCAAGAGAGCGCCTTGCCAGCGACTTGGCGTGGGCAGTGCACACGGATGCGCTGCTGCAGGACGGATCGGATACAAACCATTGCCCGGGACCTCCCAGAGGATCGGAAATGTCTCCCGTGGTCGTGGCGGCTGCTTCTCCGGAAACTGCTTCCCGCGCCGCAGGGTCAAAACCCAGGACCTGAAAGTTTGTGTTTTTGTATTCTGTATCTGCAACCAGGCTCACCAGTCCGCCGCCCGGACGCAGCGTAATAACCGGAGAAGTAACGCTCGCAGGTTCGCGGAAATAGATCGTGTCCACCGCAACGAAAAATTCTCTGTTTACTCGGCCGTTTCCGATCAGATCCGTGCGGATAAAATCGTAATCCGAGCTGTTCTGCCAGAGCAGCCCGTCGGTAAGGTTCTCATCCGTTGCATCCACCGACGCACTTCCAAGCTTCGCGTAGCGCCTTAGAATCTCGGAGACCGCGTCGCTGTAATTCGTGACTTTGTATTCCCTGGCATGAACATTGTCCGTCATCATCAGTCTCCGCACGTCCAGAGCGATGAATTCCATGGAATACCCATCCTCCGCCGAAGCGCGGGTACGGATATTCGCAAGATATCCACGGAATACCTTCTGCAGGGACGACTGATACCCAAGGCTTAGCTCCACCGTCTTCCCCGGCACTGCAGCATCCTTGACAACGCTGTAGAATGTGCCGTTTTTCTCATCGTAACAGTCCGAGAACTCAACACGAACGCTGGATGCGCCGTCCAGTGCCAATACAGCCTCCACGCGTGAAACCGCTATACTGGCCTTGGTCAGGTCCGTTCCTCCCACTGTAAAGGAGGCGGTGGGCACACGAAAATATTTATATTGTGTCTGCAGCTTTTCAAAATCCCATACTGCAGTCATCAGATCTGCCATCCAATACCTCTTTTAATTTTCAAGTGCGGGTACTTTGATCACCTGTCCGGGACGGACATCCAGAGGATTCATTATGTTATTCGCCTTTGCAATAATCCTCCACTTCTCGCAGTCATCGTACTCTTCATACGCGACACTCCACAGGCTCATTCCCTCCACCAGGACTCTTGTCTTCGTACGGTCCGGAGACTCAAAGGGGTTCTCTCTTGCCGTGGCCGCCGGATCCGTTTCTTCGGTGATCGACAGACGCACCGTAGCGCGGATCGGCTTTCCCTCCATGGAGAACATCGTGTATTCAACGCTGTACCCCGTAATCACGCCCTTGAAATTCAGATTGCCCCAGGAAAAGATCACCGTCGGCGGTCTGTGCAATTCTCCGGCAACGTGTGCCGCCTGCTCCAGCTTCTTGAGCTTGTCGGTAATCGGCTTCAGCCGGTTTTCCACGCCTTCCGTCAGATTTTTGACGGACTGCATCTCCGATTCCGGAAACAGGTCGTTGTCGCTGAACGAATCGAAGATCAGCGTCACCTCCATCGTGCGAATGACGCCTCCGAGGAACTCCTTGCGCTCGGTATCCTGCATCAGATGCCGTACATCCCGGTAGCTTGGCCGGGATGAGATCGTATAGGAGGACGGATTAAAGGTGAAGCTGACACTGTCCTTGGGGGATCCGCTTTCATCGCAGATGCTGATTTTGCCTTTTTTCAGTGATGTCATGGAGCCCATGAGCCTATCGTCCTCCTCTCAGGCGTTCCATCTGTACCCGTTCATCCAGCTTTTTCAGAATCTCTCTGGATACATTGTGTTCCGCCAATCTCTGTTGCGTGCTGCGCAGGCGCTCGATCTCTCTTTGCTGCTGATCCAACCGTTTCACGACATCGCCCAGCTCTG
>CAVGIV010000001.1:37897-111698 GCA_963629395.1 Paludibacteraceae bacterium
TGAGGCACCTCCAGGTTCGCCGGCGCAAGCTCCATATCCGGCCCATTGGTCACGTGCTCCATATCCGGTCCGCCGCTCACAGAATCCCCACGGTCTCCTGCCGCGCTTCGTGCATCCGCAGCCGCCGTCCTCTGCAGCAGATAAGAGAAGGTCCCGGAATTGCCCGTCCAAGTGGCCGGTTTCCGTGCCGACTGCTCCCCGGTTACAACGCGTCCTTCACGAAGTCTTTCGACAACGCTCAGTGCAACGCCCCCGGCGTTGCTCCCGGAAGCCTCGCTGGCGCCTTCGTTTCCCTGGAGCAGCGCCAGCATCGCTCCACCCGGCCTTGCATGAATCCGGTAAAACACCTGCTCCGTCGGAATACTGGCCGCTCCGGATCCGTCCGGGGCAGACAGAAGATCTGCAACAAAGGCCCTCCAGTTTTCCCTTTCCTTCGTCGTAAGCTTCTGGTAGTAGCTCGTTCCTTCCTTAGCCGGAGCGGATTCACGTAGTAGGGTATTCTCTCGCAGGAATCGTTCTACAGTGCGTATAGAGCTGTCCGGCATACGGCTCAGGACTCGGAGC
The DNA here is from genome assembly GCA_963629395.1 of Paludibacteraceae bacterium. Lineage (GTDB taxonomy): Bacteria > Bacillota > Clostridia > Lachnospirales > Lachnospiraceae > CAG-791. Next base: position 38,462 of record CAVGIV010000001.1, read on the forward strand.
TCTCGGATCAGCTGCGTCTTCTCCCTGGACATCCGGATTCCTTCTTCGATGCGCAGCTGCTGCGCAGCCTTTTCCCGGCGTCCCTCATCCGTACTCTCCTGCGCAGAAATCTCCCTGCCAGCAGCACGGCCATTCTGCAAGAGCGTCATGTCCGCCTTTTCGTTATCCGGTGCCAAGGTACCTGCCGCCGTTGCATCGCCTTTGGCCTGCAGGAACGAGAAGTCAACTCCTCCGGGGAGCTCTAGCTCCCTCATGTTCATAATTTCTGTCCGGAAACCTCGCCAGTCAGACATCGTCATGTTCAGAACAGACTCGGACAGCAGGTCATAGATCTGTGTGTTCTCCGTCAGAATCTGGTGCTGCTCCGTCACCGTACGCAGCGCCCTTTCCAGGACTCTTGCGGTCTCACTTCCGCCGTGGAGGTGCTTCAGGAATATCTGTTTTTGGGTTTTTAGTCTGTCCTCTGCATCCGAATCCTGTGTCAGCAAGGCATCGAGACTCTTTATCAGTACTGCATCGGCGTCCTCTGCCTTTGCAGTGCTGCCTGGTATCTGTACAGCAAAGGCACCCTGTGGCAGTGAAGTGCCGAGGCTTTGTGCCTGTCCAGACACTGCCGCGGCTTGTTCCGGCTTGCCGGCAAAGGAATGCAGCTTTTCCAGAATCTGAGCCGAAAACCGGCGGAAGGCGACATCATCCATGGTCTTTAACGCCTTTCCAAGTGCTTCCATGGATGAAAAGCCGCCCGCCTCTAAAAAGAATTGCCTTTCCTGCTCCGGTGCCCGCTGAATGCGCCAGAACAGCTGGCGGGCCTGCTCGGAGGCCAGCGCGGGAATATCTTCACCGCTTAGCGTAACGATTTCATCGTCTGCGAAAAAGTAGCCTTCCTTCTCCAGCAGCTCCGTCAGTGCTGTCCATTCTGCCGGAGAAATCTGCTCGATCTGCTCCTCGATACCGGCAAAGCGCTTGTCCGTTCGCATGGACTCCGACACCCCTGACAGCTCCGATACCTGCCCCATCCTTTCTACAAGCTCAATGGTAAAGCGCCGGAACTGCGCGCTGTTCATGGACTGGAGTGCCCTCTCCAGCGATACGATGGTCCCATATCCGCTCGCCTGCAGCAGAAGCTTTCGTTCCTGCTCCGGTGCCCTTTGCACCCGCCAGAAAAACTGCCGCGCATCCTCCAGCGCCCATCCATTTCCCACGGACCTGGATGCACTCCCTGGGTCCTTTAGCAGGAGAAGCTCCGTTCCTGCCCGGTATAGCAGCTCCTGCCGGCTTTCTCCGGCTCCTTGTCCGATTTCCTGAAGGCGCATGTAAAGCCGGGACATATACCGCTCCCGAGCTCCGTTTCCCCGGGAGGCAGCTGTTAGAACGCGAAGAATGGTCTCTTCCTGCGTAGTCTCTCTCTTTCCATCGCCAAGCTCTCGCAGGACATGCTCCAGTTCACGCACAGAAGCCTGCGAAACCGTGCCGGGGAAGGCACTGCCACTGATATTCAGCTGCCGCAGCAGCATCCGGCAGCTGGAATGCAAGGACAAGGCAAACTGATGGAGCCAGCGCTGATTGTAAACATTCATCTGCATGCGAATTCGGTTCAGCGTGATCAGCTGCGCGGACAGGCGGTCCATCGTCTCTGCAGCGTCAGAGGCGTTCTCCGGATATACAAAGGCGGCAGAAGGCAGATCCAGTCCTTCCGAAGCCGTATACTTCGCAATGATCGCATCGGCAAAGGCGCTGCTCGCCTGCAATCCTTCCCGCGGTATCTGATATCTGGTGATCACCGGCATCGGCCCCAAATGGCTGATCTGCCTTGCTTTTATCTCAAATCTCATTGCTGCATGTCCTAGGAGGTCTGTCCTTCATGAAGTCCGCTGTGCGTAATTTCAATCGTTCGATAGATTGCATGGCCTTCCATGGCGTCCAGACCGGAGAGCTCCCACTTGGTAACCAATCCCCTGTCGAAATAATAATTCTTCTTCACAGCACCATGATTCATCACAAGGATCTGTACATTACTGACAACCGCGCCGGGCCGCAGATCCGAATCCGCGCTGCCTTCCGAATCCGCCAGAAGTCCCCTTTCAAAAACGATCTTTTGTTCCGCCGATCGCTGCTTTAAAAGGCTGTGTACGTTCTGATTATCCCCGCCTTCCCGGATGGATTCCACCTCGATGGTCTCGGATATATTCCGCACTCTGGCAAAGCTGAAGGAGGCAGATCCTATATGGACGATGAAATTGCTGTTCAGCAGCAAGCTGTTGGATATACTCATCTTTTCCTCTCTTCCGCGCTGCAGATGCCTTCAGATACCCGTTTCCGGGAGAGTCTGGTTCATTGGCGTTTCCTGTCCGTTTACGGGATCAGCATCTTCTGTTCCGGCTCATCGCTTAGCTTGCGGTTTATTTTGGAGATCTCATTGCACCAGCGGATGCGCTCCTGGTGGCTTAAGGACATAATTTCCTCTCTGCTCCAGTGCATGTAGTAGCCGATAAAGCCAGCTTCCTCATAGATTTTCTCTGACGAATACGGCTTTATACCCCGGCTTCGGTAAAATTTACAGGAATCTCAACCTCCTTACCGCAATGCGGGCAGACACCCTTATATACCGGAATCTCCATTGCGTTGATCCTCTGATAGAAATCCTGCAGGTATGCCAGATCCGGTGTGAACAAGCCCTCAATAATGCGCGTATCTACCGCAGGAAGGGTCCCCAGCTTCGTAATAACGCGAGCCAGAATGATGACCGTGAGGTATCCCGGATTCTGCTGCACCCTGGAATCCTTCAGCGGAAGGATCTCATCCGCCGCATTTGCAAGCCGCATCACACCCTCTTTATGCAAATTACCGTCCCTGTCAACGTAGCCTCTCGGAAGCGTGAAAGAAAATTCCGTTTGAAACATGTTCCAATCTCCTGCCAAACCGTCAGATATCAATGAAGAGGCGGGCCGTTAGAGGCTCACCCCTTCTGATCTCATGAACATTCTTTATGATATTCTTGTCAGTCCTTCGTGTACGATCTCCAGCGTTTCGATCGCAATCTCGGATGCCGTTGCGTTAAAGTCCGGTGCCGTGTACTTGGTCGGCCAGGCGTTGATGGCCTGCCAGGATGCGGCGGGCGTCTGTGTCTCGTTGAGCAGGGTAATCGTCACGGTTTTCCGCTCTACTGCACCCTGGATGCCGGCTGAGAGCCAGTCGTACATTGCCCTACTGTCCGACATGCCCTGCTTTAATGTAATATTGCCGTACTTTTTGAGGCCCGGCACCTTCAGCGGGGTCTCTGCCGTCATGTCGCCCTCGCGGTACTCAATCGGCTCGATTGTAATGTCGCTGCCTGTTACCTCAGAGAAGCCGCCGGCTTCGATGCCATCGATTTCGACCTTGTATCTGAATTTTGCATTGGGATATCCAGCCATAATAATTCCTCCAACTCATAGATGTGGTAACTATTCAACGGATGTGCTGCGTGTCAGGCGATCAGCCCTCATCGGACGCTGCTGCAGCATCTGAACTGTCTGCTGTCTTCTGGGACAGACGGAAAATGACGAATTCAGCCGGCTTCACAGGAGCTATTCCGATCATGCACACCAGACGGCCGTTCTGGATGTCATCCTGCGTCATAGTGTCGTGACCGATGTTAACAAAGAAAGCCTCTTCCGGCGAAGCGCCTGCCAGAGAGCCGCCTCTCCAGAGATTCTCCAGGAATACGCTGATGGTTCTCTGAACACGTACCCACAGCATCTCATCATTGGGCTCGAATACAGCCCAGTTGGTATTGGCACGAATGGACTCTTCAAGGAAAATGAACAGACGTCTCACGTTGACATACTTCCAAAGCGGATCGGAAGAGATCGTTCTAGCTCCCCAGACACGGATGCCCTGTCCCGGGAAGGAACGGATCAGATTGATGCCCTTCGGATTCAGGATATCCTGCTCGCCCTTGTTGAATTTTGTATCGAGACCGATGCAGCCGCGAACAACTTCGTTGGCCGGTGCCTTATGAACACCTCTGGTGTTATCAGTTCTCGCATAAATGCCAACCACAGAGCCTGACGGAGGAACGGCAATGTTCTTGCGATCCAGCGGATCGAAAACAGTCAGCCACGGATGATACATAGCCGCATAGTTGGAGTCAAAGATATTTCTGTGATTGATCAGATCCTGTACCTTCTTGGCATCCTTAGGCATATCAAGCACTGCAAAACGGCTGCCGAGATTCTCGCACTGTGCCACAAGGGTCAGCTGCACGTTGGGATCCGTGATGCCCGGTGCGGACAGAATGGAAATAGAATCATTATCCAGGAAGGCCTGAATGCCGGTGCGCATTCCTGCGCCTCTGTCCTCGCCGATAAAATCTGCTGCGGTGACGCCATCTATGCTGCCGTTGGTGCCGCCGGTTAAGATCAGGGTTTCTACGGCTTTATCCTTGCCAGCGATCTGCTCAAACGGAGGCACAATGGTGTCGTCCTTGCCGATGTAAGCCACATCGACCAGATCGGACTTGGAGAGCTTTTTCTCAACAAAGTTTGCTGCATTGATGTTGAGGCTCAGGTTGTCATAGATCTCCACAACCTCGTGATAACGCACATCCAGGCTGAACTCGCAGGTTGTAAGCACCTTTGTAGGAAGGAGTCCCTTATCGACCGCGTCCTCATCCAGCTCCTCTGCCAGTGTCAGGATGTTGCCCTGGGCCTTGATAACCCTGTTGTAGGAAACCGTCTCACCATCGTTGAACATTACAATGTCTCCGGCGTTGAATCCCGCGCCGTTCTTCACGACGTAGCGCTTTCCTGCGTCAGTGTCCACAATCTCCAGAATCTGCGTTCTGGCCTTGCTGGCCGGAGCTACCACCACGCGGATGTCATCGCCCCAGGTACCTTCATTCTTGGCACTGATTGCCAATACCGTATTGCTGCCCTTCGCACACTGTGCATCGGACGGTACGACTCTGACAATGAACGCTCTGGATCCGCCGTTCATAAAGAACTGATCCACCGCATATGCCAGGAACCGATACTCTCCATACTCATTTTCGGAAAGATATCCGCCGTACATCCGCTTAAAATCTGCAGGGCTCGTAACAAGCTGCGGAACGCCCACAGCCGGGCCCTTCTGAGCCAGTCCTACGAAGCCGGCTGTGCTGGTGCTGACACCCTCCATGGGCGCGGATCCCGCCGGCAGCTCCTCCACATACACGCCAGGTGATAAATATTCCGCCATAACATCTGCTCCTTTCACAATGAATTCCGGTTTACTACCTGCCACTGTAATGCAACACATTTGCCCGGCTGATTTCACTATGCATGCGCATATACGCCAAGCAGAATATATAGTCTTGTGTTTCATTCACTTTACTACAAATAAACGTCCCCTTCAACTTTCTGAAGAGGACGTTTACACCATTTTTTCACAGTAGCAGCCCGTCCGTGCAGGCCAATTACAGCAATGTTTCACAAGCAAAATACGGATTGCATCAGCATTTTTCTCAGCAGTCTCCCGGAATGTGCAGCCGATTGCGCTCCATTTCAAAGCTGCGTCGGTTGTTTCTCTCCAGGTTGGACAGAATAAGTCCGGAGAACAGGGACTGAATCGCCGCCAGCATTACAAAGCCGCAGACAATCAGCGTCGGGAACTTCGCTACGAGCCCGGTATGCACGTAATCGGTCAGCACCGGAATAAAGAAGCACACCGATACCACCGCCAGGAGCAGTGCCAGAAGCCCGTAAAAGCCCAGCGGCTTATAGTTCCGGTAGAGATTAAAGATCGTTCCCAGCACGCGGAAGCCGTCTCCAAAGGTATCCAGCTTGGAGGTGCTGCCCTCCGGACGGTCTCTGTAATCCACAATCACATTGTCGATCTGCATGTTGTTGTAGACCGCATGGATGGTCATCTCTGTCTCAATCTCAAACCCCCGCGAGAGCACGGGGAAGGTCTTGACAAAGTCATAGCTGAACGCGCGGTATCCGGTCATGATGTCCTTGATGCTGCAGTCAAACAGACGGTTGATGCTGCCGCGCACCAGAGAGTTTCCGAAATTATGGAAGGGGCGCTTATTTTCCGTAAAATACGTTGACGAGAGTCGGTCTCCGACCACCATATCGGAATTCCTCTCCAGCACCAGCTGCACCATCTCCGGTGCCGCCTCCATCGGGTAGGTATCATCTCCGTCCACCATGATGTAGCACTGCGCGTCAATCTCGCGGAACATGCGGCGGATGACATTGCCCTTGCCCTGCATGTACTCATTTCGAACAACCGCACCGGCGGCAGCCGCCAGCTCCGCGGTCCGATCCGAGGAATTGTTGTTGTATACGTAGATCACGGCCTCCGGAAGAGCCCTTCTGGCATCGCTCACCACCTTCGTGATGGTTTTCTCCTCGTTATAGCACGGAATCAATACCGCAACCTTGTCCATTTATATCTCCCTGCACCCATGTGCCTTATCGTTGTTCCAATATACCCACGTAACTGTTCAAAGCCCATCGCAAATCACTGCTGCGCGGCTTTCCTTTGCTCATGCAGCCGGTCAGAGGTGCTTACTCCGTAAGATTGCCCTGGTAGCCATCCACCAGCGTGAAGTCCAGCATATTGCCAACGTATCGCTCCACCGTCTCATAAACCACCGCCGTCGGCTCCTCCCGAAGGAGCTGCCCGTGCGAATAATTGTAGTAAAACGTTGTATATCCGGACTGATAATGGCAGGCCAGATACGGCGACATCATTGTAGAGAACGAATCACCGATCACAAAGAGCTTCCCGCCCGGCGCCGCGCCATCCGTCGTGGTAAAGCGCAGCACCTTGCCGCCATCCTCCTGCTCCGTCTGCAGCGGATGCGGCGTGTAGCCGCTCAGCAGATAATACGGGCAGTCCGTCAGCTGCTTCTCCAGATGGATCAGCCGCGCAAGGTCGTAGCTTCCCGTATGGCGATCCTCCACCGTCACATATTCCAGCGGGGTGAAATCAAATCCAAGCGTATTCACCAGCTTCTCGCAGCCGATGTAGGCGCCCAGATTGTTCCAGTGGGTGTCGTATTTAAAATACAGATCGGTGTCCGGATTCTGCGCGCGGTAGGTCATGATCTCGTCATATCCCCAGATCACCGTCAGGTCCGTGTTCTCCGTAAGGTAATTCACCAGCTGCACTGCGCGGTTGTCCGTTGCGGGCTCACCGTACATGTCCGGCATATACTCGCTGTAGACCCGCTCCTTGTTGGGGGCAATGTAGATGGTAAAGCTGCAGCCGCGCCCGGCCAGCTCATCCCTTGCCGCCGTAAAGTTCGCCGCAATCTTCTCCAGCTCCTCCTGGGTGAACAGATTCGTCCCCATATAGTCACCGATGGGATCTTCATCTGCCACCTGCGCACCCTTGTAGAAGAGCCAGCCGTCCTTTCCCACAATAACACTCTGAGACGATGTCGTATGCAGAACATGGTATTCCAGTGCGCCGTACAGCGTCAGCAGCTGATTGCGGAAGGGGAGGTGGTCATTGAGCCAGGACTCAAACTGAGACGGAAATGTCTCAATCGTTGTCTCCTGTCCTGCGTCCCTGGCCTCCTGTGAAAACGGGAACGGCGAAAGCGTGCGCTGCTCGTAGTTCTCTGTGTCGATGTGGCTCTTCAATGCATAGAAAACAACCACCGGCGCCAGCACCAGCACCACCAGCAGCAGTCCATACATGATCTGCAGCGGCTTTTTCAATCGGAGCTCCTGTGCTCCCTGCGCCAATGCCTGGTCGGTCGATGTCTTATTTGGCTTCATAGACTGTGTCTTCATCATCCGGTAAAAGTCCTACTCTCCTGGTTCATGGTTACCGTTCAACGGACTTAAAACGCGTGAACGGTATTCCTTGTTCACAATGTACCGATACTCAGAACCGGAAATAAATAAACGGGTTATACGTGTTATTGGCCAGCATCAGGATACTGGCGGCCAGTACGAGGGCGCACCAGATAAACTCTGGAACGCTGCCCTGCCATTTTCTGGCCAGCGCCGACAGCTTCGGTCCCCCAAACACTGCCTGCAGCAATCCACATCCCAGAATGCCGCAGATAATGGCCAGCACCGCTTCCACGCTGACCTGCGTCCCCAGGAGCACATCCGATGTCGTGTGGAGCCAGGGCGTGAGCATGCGTCCGACGATTGCAAGGCTCTGCGTCATGGATTCTGCACGGAAGAACACCCAGCCGATCATGACCACCAGCATCGTATAGATATGCGGCAGCACGCGGAAGCGCTTTAGAGCCTTCCCCAATCCCAGCCGTTCTATAATACTGAAAAATCCATGGTAGAGTCCCCAGCCGATAAAGGTCCAGCTGGCGCCGTGCCACATTCCTGTTGCGAAGAAGACGATCAGGAGGTTTCGATAGGTCTTTCGGCTCCCCTTTCGGTTTCCGCCCAGCGGAATGTACAGATATTCCTGAAACCACGTGCTGAGCGAAATGTGCCATCTTCTCCAGAATTCGCGAATAGAGGCGCTCAGGTAGGGATAGTTAAAGTTCTCCAGGAACTCAAAGCCGAACATACGGCCCAGTCCGATGGCCATATCCGAATATCCCGAGAAGTCATAATAGATCTGCAGGGTATAGGTCAGTGCGCACAGCCAGGCCATGCCGCCCGTCAGGGAAGACGGCTCCAGGCCGTACAGATTGTCTGCAGCCTGCCCCACCAGATTGGAAATCAGCACCTTTTTGCCAAGTCCGTAGATAAAGCGGCGAAAGCCCGATGCAACCTTCTGCAGGTCGACCGTACGGTCCTCGATCTGCAGCTCAATGTCGCGGTACTTGACAATCGGGCCTGCAATCAGCTGCGGGAAAAAGGAGACATACAGCGCCAGGTACAGAAGATTCCTCTGCACCTTGATCTGCCCCCGATACAGATCAATCACATAGCTCATGGCCTGGAATGTGAAGAAGCTGATGCCGATGGGAAGTGCAATGCCCGCCATCGGAATGTTCAGTCCCGGAATGATGTGATTGACGGTATTGATAAAGAAATCGGTGTACTTAAAATAGCCAAGAAGCCCCAGATTCAGCAGGATATCCAGTACCAGGAAGAGCTTTCCCTTCTCGCGGTGGCCATCCAGCAGCAGACCGAAAAGCCAGTTCAGCGTAATGGACACCAGAAGGAGCACGATGTTGCGCGGCTCACCCCAGGCATAGAACAGCAGACTGGCAATCAATAGAAGAATGTTCTGATATTGCGGTTTCCGGATCAGAAGGCTCAGTACGAATACGACCGGCAGAAAGATCCACAGGAACACCATTGAACTAAAAACCATGCAGTATTTCCTCGCGTGTAAACCTATTCACAGTGCATACATGGACATTTTATCGTAGCTGGCAGCTTTTCTCAATGCAATGCGGTCTCGCGCCAGCCAGCGACGGGTCCTGGCGGAGGTGTCCGGTTCGGGGACGCTCTCGCTCCCCTGCGGCCTAGCGGTGCTAAGCTCGCATAAGACGCTCGCAAGCACCGAGGTCCTCGGAAGGCCCCGAACCTGGACATCCATCCGCCACCCTGTCGCTTGGCCAGCAGCTAGACCGTTAGCTCCGCTTCACGGTTCGGATGAACACGCCTGACAAAAGCGCTGTCACAAATGCCATGACAATGAGAAAGGACACCACGGCACCACGGATGCCGCTGCCTTGTACCATGACGGGCGTCAGCACGAAGGATATGACCGCCCCCGCAAGATACACAAGCGGAATGGTATTCTGCCTTCTCGTGATGGTCAGCACCGCGCAGTAAAATCCATTGAAGGCCAGAAACACACCGCCCAATAGGATCAGCAGCAGGTCGCCTCGGTAGCTTGTCAGATCCGTGGCATAGAGCCAGGACAGTACCGGTATTCCCAGAAGCCACGCCGCCACAAGGACGGGGACTGCCACCGCCAGAAGTGCCGCCGAGAGCTTGTAAAAGTAGCCCAGGAATTCCTTTTTGTTCCTTTTCTCCCAGCAGCCGGTCATGCGCAGCAGCATCGGCTGATACAGGAACATATTCAGCAGCTGAATGACGAAGACCGGCATGGCGATGAAGTTGTAGCAGGCCTGTGCGGTTTCATCCATGGCGGCGTCAATCGCGTATTTGGGCTCATTGATCAGATAAAAGGACAGAAAATTGGCAGCAAAGACCGGAAAACACGCCTTCAGAAGGCCGCCGATCTTCTCCCGGCAAAACGGGACCTTCGCATAGGCCGCCGTATCTCGGCAATACAGAATCACCGCTGCACTTGCCGCGATGGCCAGGAATACAGCTGCAGCCGTCGCCTTCAAAAGGTCTCCCGTAACGGCCAGGACCAGCATCATGCCGCCGATGCTGACAAGGAGCCGGATGGTAACCAGCTTTCCGGCAAGGTCCAAACGGCCCTTTTGCTGATACCGTCCCTCGAAAACCTCCTCCGCGCAGTCCACAGCCTTCAGTGCACACATGGCCAATACGCACCCCGCCTTATACGGCGAATAGCTTCCTGTCCACGCGCTCCAGAGGGCATATCCTGCTGCCAGCAACAGCATTATGCAAATTGTCAGTACCCGGTGCCGCAGATAATCGGCAAAGGCATACTCCTCAGCCTGGTCCGAGACCTGGTAATTGCGGACACCGTAGTTACCGATATACATAAACAGATTTCCGGTTGCGAAGGCAATGGAGAAGATGCCCGCCGTCTCCAGGCCGCAGATTCTCGTAATGATAATCAGCAAAAACACCGACTGACCAGCATTGAGCATTCCGCCCACAGCATTCCATATAAAATTCCCGGCCTCCGCAGGCTGCCCGCTTTTGTTTCTCTTACTGCGCACCCTGCTTGCCCTCCAGAACTCTTGCAAGAACGCGCTCGTGTGCGGTCTTTTCAAAGCCATCCGGCAGCGGCTCCAGTGCAGCGTCGCCCTTTCCGTAGCGTCTGTCCAGTGCATTCTGCAGCAGAAAGTCCGCAAACTCCGGGTTCTTCGGCAGGACCGGCCCGTGGGAATACGTGCCGAATACATTGCGCCAGCGAATTCCCTCCGTCTGATCCTCTCCGTTGTTGCCGTTTCCCTTCAGCACCGTTCCAAGAGGCTTTACGCCTTCTCCTAGGTAGGTTTTTCCGCTGTGGTTTTCAAAACCCACCACGGTGCTGCCGCCGGACTCTTCTCCCAGACGGAAGGCATAATTGTCGATCATGCGCGTCTTCGAGCCCACCGTATAAAAGTCCGCAGCCCCAAGGAACTCGCATTTCACGCCCTCATGCGTCTGATAGTAATGTCCCATCATCTGATAGCCGCCGCAGATACACAGAAACGTCTTTCCGTCCTCCACGGCCGCCCGTATTTCATCGCCCGTTCCGGCCTTGAGATCTCCCAGCAGCACCTCCTGCTCAAAATCCTGACCGCCGCCGATGAAAAACAGATCATACTGTGTCAGATCCTTGTGATCCCCGATGCCAAGCTCCTCCACCCGGCAGTCAATTCCGCGCCAGGAAAGGCGTCTGGAAAGGCAGCGGATATTCCCGCGGTCTCCATATAGATTCAGCACCTCCGGATAGAGGTGACAAATGCGCAGCTCCATACTCATCTCCTTTTGGTCAGCCCTTCCAGAAATCGCTTCCGCCGGTCGCCTGTGAAAGCACCTTCCGAAGTGCCAGCATGGACGTATAATTCGGCAGAATAAAGCTCGGCAGATCACCGCCCTTCATGTGTGAAAGGAGTTTCTCATTATCCCTGCAAAGCGTAATGTCCTCTTCCCTGCAGCCGGCATACTTTAGCCGCAGCTGCATATCCTCCGCGCGGTCCCCCGACACGTAGATGTGACGGATATGGGCGTTCTCTGCCACCTGCTCGTAGTCCGCATCCCAGATCCAGGAGATATCATGTCCGTCGGCCGTTCTGTCATTGAGGCAGAACACCAGGTTAAAATCCTCGGTCAGTGATGTCACATAGGAAAGTGCCTGGTTGCAGCCGGCCGGATTTTTAACCAGAATCATCTGCAGGCGATTGTCTCCCAGCATGAACGTTTCCATGCGTCCAAAGCTGGAGTGCACATCTGCAAGAGAATGCAGGATTTCCTGCTGCGCAAGGCCAAAGGCCGTATACGCACACACGGCAGCCGCCGCATTGTACACGTTGTATACCGCAGGGAGTCCGATGCGGGCCTTCTGCGTCTCCTCACCGATCCGCAGCTGCACGTCGCTCCCCTCCGCAGCCATCTTATCGATCGCTGTCACAGCTACCTGCGCAGCTGCCCTTTGGTAGCCGCACTTCGGACAGTAAAACGCGCCCAGATGGGCATAGGTATGGTAATGATACCGGTACGGTGTTCCGCAATGAATACAGTATTTGGCATCCGATATGGCTGCGTCCTTTTGTTCTCCGACCGGCGTATCCATTCCGTACCAGACGACCCGGTTCGGCACGCCGTCTGCCAGCGATGCCACCAGTGAATCGTCGGCGTTCAGACACAGTGTCGCCTCCGGAACCTTTTTAATCCCCATGCGCAGCTGCTCCACGGTATGCATAACCTCGCCGTACCGGTCCAGCTGGTCGCGGAAGAGATTGGTCACCACGATCACCTTCGGATGAATCAAAGGAACCACCTGCTTGAGCGCACCCTCATCGCATTCAATGACCGCATAGTGCGTCTTCGGCCTTCCAAGCCAGGTTGCATTGCAGGTGACCTCTGCCGTCACACCGGACAGAAGATTCGCACCGGACTTATTGGCAAGGCACGCATACCCCGAAGCCGTCAGCGCGTGCTCGAGCATGCGCGACGTCGTTGTCTTGCCGTTGGTGCCGGTGACAACAATGATATCCATTCCGTCACTGGTGCGTTCCAGAATATTTTTGGCAAAAAAACGCGCCGCCTTCCCGGGAAGTGCCGTACCGCCGCGTCCCGTCCGGCGAAGAATCTCTCTTGTACCCTTACACGCAGCGATGGCCAGCACCGACTGCGGAAGATTTGGTTTACTCATACTTGTTATCCTTTGACTCTTGTAAGTGTATGCCGTTATATATGCGCCGCCGGCGGATCCTGCCGAAGCTGTCTGCCACCCTGTCGCCGGCTGCTTAGAGCAGTCCCGGCAGGTAGGTCTTCACCAGAACCACCGCCATATACAGCACCGGCTGATGGAGCAGATAGATTAGAAGCGAGTGCTGCCCCATCCATGTAAGAGGCACCGCATTGATCCCCAGGAGGCCTCGTTTCCAGTCGCCAAGGCGTTCTGTCATACAGCCCAGATACATTCCAAACCAGAACAAAAAAATCCACGGGAGAAATGAAAAATAATCCGTGGAAAAAAAGTCCGAACCAGGGAATCCCGCAAAAGCCCCCAAAAGCCCCTGATACCACGCAGAGGGAAGAGACACGCTCTTCCCTTGCCACAGCTGCAGATAGCCGCGGTTTACCCAGCGGAACACATAGAACAAAACGCCGCAAATAACCATTCCGGCCACCGGCTGCACACGCAAAAGCCACTGCTCCAGCAGGGCCGTCACCAGCATGGCGCTTCCCAGAAAGGTAAGAACGCCGAATACCACCTTATCCTGGGGGAGGAACACCAGCGTCGCCGCCGTAACAAGGAGCCCTGCTCCGCTTACCACAAGGCCTCTTCTCCATTTATGCCGGGAAAGCGTCATGCAAAAGCCGGACAGCAGAATAAATGTCCAGCAAATGGACTGCTGCCACACAAACGCCCTATCGGAATGATACCACGACCACTCCACTCCCAGCAGGTACACCAGGTCCCAGGCTGCATGATAGAGGATCATACTGATCAGCGTTATCCCGCGAATGCCGTCCAGAAGGTAATACCGCCCTCTTCCGGATCCATATCGTCTGGTCATGCTGCCGTTTCCTTCCCGCTTCCCTGAAAGGTTTCACCCACCTTCCGAATGACGTACCGGTAGGAGATGCCGGTGAACACACAGGCCCCCACCCACGCAAACGGATCACACAGGGAGGCCAGCACATAGTTCATGGATACCATGGAGGCTACCGCCAGAACCAGCCGGCAGATCAGCTCCGCAACGCCGCCCAGCATAGGCAGAAGCCCGTAGCCGCAGCCCTGCATCGCATTGCGGAACACAAAGATGTTGCCCAGCGGAATATAGAAAATTGCGCAGCAGATGATGTATGTTCTCGCATACGGCATCATGGCACTGATATCCGTCCCCGTGGAGAAAAACAGGGAAATTAAGGGTTCCAATGCCAATACCACCAGCACCGCCGCAGCAATTCCGTAGATGGAAATGGATGTGGACGCACAGCGCACGCCTTTTTTAATCCGCTCGTAGTGACCGGCGCCGTAATTCTGTCCAACATAGGTGGCCATCGTCTGGCCGATGGAGTAGTTTCCCTGCGTAATCAGTCCCTGCACCTTGCTGGCAGCCGTGAACCCGGCCACTGCAGTGGCGCCGTAAAGGTTGATGGCTGCCTGCATGATCATCGTTCCGGAAGCCGTAATACCGAACTGAAGGGCCATGGGAATTCCCACACGAAGCTGCTTGGCCGTTGCATCCGGATAATGCCGCCACATTCCCTTGTCCGGTGTCAGCTCCGGCACCTTTTTCAGAATGTAGAGCAGGCACAGCACAGAGGAAATTCCCTGCGACAGAACGGTCGCCAGTGCCGCCCCCATGGTTCCCATGTGGAAAACAATGATCAGCACCAGGTCCAGCACCACATTCAGAACAGCCGAAAACACCAGCACCACCAGCGGCATTTTGCTGTTGCCGACAGCCCGCAGAAAGGCCGACAGAAGGTTGTAGGCAATGCTGGCTGCAATGCCCATACAGATTACCGAAATATAGGCATAGGCATCTTCAAAGATTTCCTCCGGCGTGTTCATAAGATGCAGAAGCGGCCGCATACACGCAAGGCTTCCGATGGTCATGATGACCGCCAGTACAACAGCGAGCAGAATGCTGTTCACCACGCTCTTCTTCACGCCCTGCATATCCCCGGCGCCGTACCTCTGCGAGGTCAGAACCGTAAAGCCGCAGGTCAATCCGGAGCAAAAGCCCAGGATCAGGAACATGATGGTGCCGGTGGAGCCAACCGCCGCCAGCGCATTCTGTCCCACGTAGCGTCCGACAATGATCGTATCGCACATATTATACAGCTGCTGAAATACATTGCCGATGAACAGCGGTATGGTAAACCGAATGATAATGGAAAGCGGATTTCCCTTGGTCATATCCGACTGCATAATGTTCCCCCCGGCCCTGAATGGCCTTTGATATCCATGTTTTCTTATGTATAATAGTCTCTTTGGACGATCAATACAAAATTATCTCGAGGGTAGCAGATGTTAAATCAATATTCAAGGGCAGAACTGATCTACGGAGCAGAGAATATGGAGCTTCTGCGCCGCAGCCGCGTGGCCGTTTTCGGCATCGGCGGTGTCGGCGGAAGCGTCGTGGAGGCACTGGCCAGAATGGGTGTCGGAACACTGGATCTGATTGACGATGACCGGGTGTGTCTGACCAATCTCAACCGGCAGGTGCTCGCCACCCGCAGCACCGTCGGCAAATATAAGGTCGATGCCGCCAGGGAGCGTATCCATGACATCGATCCCGCCATTACTGTCAACACGTACCAGACCTTCTTTCTCCCGGAGGAGTCAGAGCGCTTTGATTTTGCCCAGTTTGACTACGTTGTCGATGCCATCGACACCGTCACCGGCAAGATTCAGATCATTCTCCAGGCGCAGGCTGCAGGTGTCCCCGTCATCTCCGCTATGGGCTGCGGGAACCGCAGTGATCCGACAAAGCTCACGGTCACAGACCTTTACAAGACCTCTCAGGATCCGCTGGCAAGGGTCATGCGAAGAGAGCTCAAGCGGCGCGGTGTCAAAAAGCTGAAGGTCGTGTATTCCACAGAGCCTGCTATCCGCCCCATCGACACCGAGAACTCCTGCCTGCATCACTGCATCTGCCCTCCCGGCTCTGTCCGGAAGTGCACGGAGCGAAGAGACCTGCCGGGCTCCTCTTCCTTCGTCCCGCCTGTTGCCGGCATGATGATGGCGGCCGCCATCGTCAATGACCTGACCAAATTCGATCCTTCATCCCGTACGAAGGGAGGTAAGCAATGAGCAAATCACAGCCTACGCCGCAGGATGCGGAGCACCTGTTTGAATATGAGCTTCTGCCCGACACCGGTTCCGAAGAGGATGAAACCGGCTGGGATGAAGAGGATGACCTTTGGGAGAGCCCCGATTCCCAGGAGGACATCCAGGAGTCAGAAAGCGCCGCAAAGACGTCCGACTATACAAAGGAGCAGCCGCAGCCGGAGCATTCCATGAATGCCGAGGAGTATGACGAGGAGATCAAAGAGCTGGAGCGCGCCAGGGACGCTGCGGAGTATGCCCGCAAGATGCGCGAGCAGCGCGCCGGTGCCGTCCATGTACAACGGGTAATTCTGATTATTCTCGGTGCCGCTGCCAGTCTTTTGGCCGTGGCATATGTGGCTGGTCTTATTTATTTTGGCAGTCATTTTGCCTTCCACACAACGCTCAACGGCATAGATGTTTCCTGTCAGGATGCAAGCCAGACCGAGGCTCTGATTACGCAGGCAGCCGGCAACTACATACTGACCATTCACGGACGAAACCAGGTGGAGGCCGAAATACACGGCGTCGATATCTCCCTCGTGCTGACTGCCGGTACTCCCGTTGCTGACCTTGTCCGCACCCAGTCCAGCTTTGAGTGGCCGACAAGCCTCTGGACGCAGCAGACACTGACCAGCAAATATCTTGTCTCCTACGACGAGGCCGCTCTGGAATCACTGGTGGATGCGCTTCCATTTTTCTCTGAGGAGAATATTCAGCAGCCTTCCGATGCGGTCTGCTCGTACGCTGACGGATCCTTCCAGATTACCGCGGGCGACTCCGGCTCGGTTCCCAGACGCGATGCGATCCTCTCCGCTGTAAAGGACGCCCTCTCCGAGAACCAAACCGAGATCACACTGGGGGATGAGTGCTATGAAGAGGCTGCCATCACCGAGGACAACGCGCAGCTCCTTGCGGCGCAGGAGGAGCTGAACCAGATTCTGAATCTGAGCATCTCATTGACCTTTGATGAGGAGAAGCAGACTCTTACCAAGGATCAGCTGGCATCGTTTGTTTCGGTGTCGCTTTCCACGGCAGATACTGCAAATGCAGATGTCGAGGAAGAGATCGCTGAACAGGAATCAGCCGGTAATACCGATGCCGCGCAGACAGAGTCCGCCGGGGAGACCTCCTCCGATGCAGCGCAGACAGAGGGAGCCTTGGATGATTCCTCTAAGACGGGCGAAATTCTGTACAACACCGAGGCCGTCTCCGCTTACGTCGCAGAGCTTGCAGAGCACTATGACACCTATGGCAAGGATCGTGAATTTAAAACCCACACCGGCGATACGGTAACCGTTTCTGGCGGCAACTACGGCTGGCAGATGGACCAGGAGGCAACCGCAGCGGCTATAATCGAGGCCTTAAAGGCCGAGCAGGATGCCGAATTTACCCCCGTATGGACCAAGGAGGCCGCCTCCTTCGGAGACACCGACATCGGCACCTCCTACATGGAGGTCGATCTGGATAACCAGAAGGTCTACCAGTACATTGACGGCGAATGCGTTGTAGAGACGGACTGTGTCTCCGGCAAGGCCATTGATTCCGACCGCCTGACGCCGGATGGAACCTACAGCATTGTTTACCGCAAGTCCCCGGCTGTCTTAAAGGGCGCGGATTACGAATCGCCCGTGACCTACTGGATGCCGTTCAACGGCGGAATCGGATTCCACGACGCCACATGGCGGAGCAAATTCGGCGGCGAGCTCTACCTCGCGGGAGGATCCCACGGCTGCATCAATCTGCCGCTGTCTGCCGCCAAGGCGATCTATGCGAATGTATATTCCGGCATGCCCGTTGTGGTTTACGGCGGCATGACCTCTGAGGAAGCCATTGCCTATACCGGCAAAAAGCCGGATCCGCCGGTCTCCAAAAAGGAATCCGAATCCGACATCGGAGGCGGCATTAGCGATACTGACACCGATCCTGCCAACGCAGCTGCCACGCAGCAGTCGGATGCGCAGCAGGCCGCTGCGGCTGCCGTTCAGGCCGCACAGGCTGCCGTGATCGCTCAGGCGCAGCAGAACTACATCAGCCAGGGCATGAGCGCAGAGCAGGCCGCCGCACAGGTACAGGCAGATCTTGCCGCTCAGCTGGCTGCGCAGCAGGCCGCCGCAGCCGGGCAGTAACAGTTGCTACAACCTTTACAGCAGGAAGGCGGAAGAATCTTATACAGATTCTTCCGCCTTTTCTTGCTTTCTCCGCGCCTGTCACATCCAACAAAAACTGATCGTTCGCAGACGAATTCACGATTGAATATTCGTAACTATTCAGCGCCCGAGCGCATCCACCATATCCTGCAGCTCCATGTACCGCTCCATCCGCTCCTCAATCCGGGCGTCCAGCGCATCCTTTTCCTCGGTCAGCTTCCGAAGCTTCTCATAATCGGTGGCCGCCAAAGGTATCTGCGCCGCGAGCGCATCCGAATCCGCCTGGAGCTTGTCGATTTCGGCCTCAATGGTATCGTATTCCCGCTGGTCCTTGTAGGAGAGTTTTGCCTTATGCGACGTGTTGCCCGCTGCAGACGCCTGCTTCCCGCTTTCCCGAAGATCCTTCGTCCTGGCGGCCACCTTTCCGGCTGCCAGAAGGTGCTCCTGGTACTCCGCATACCCGCCGTCGCTTTGCCACAGGGTGCCATCCTCTTCAAAGGCAAAGATTCTGGTCACCACCCGGTCCAGAAAATACCGGTCGTGCGATACCACAATCAGAATGCCGGCGAAGCGGTCCAGATAATCCTCCAGAACCTGCAGCGTCGAGATATCCAGGTCATTTGTCGGCTCATCCAGGATCAGGACATTCGGGTTCTCCATCAGCACCCGCAGGAGATACAGCCGCCGCTTTTCTCCTCCCGAGAGCTTCCCAATGGGTGCGTATTGGAGCTTGGGATCAAACAGAAAGCGGTCGCACATTTCCGACGCCGATACCAGCCCGTCCGCTGTCCGGATATATTCTGCCGTGTTTCGAATGTAATCAATCACCCTTGCCGACTCATCCAGCTGCTCATTTTCCTGCGAAAAGTATCCGAACTGCAGCGTCTGGCCGATGGTAACGCTCCCTTCATCCGGCTCCAGGATTCCCAGAATGGTCTTAACCAGTGTGGATTTCCCGCATCCGTTCGGCCCGATGATTCCGATGCGGTCCGTCTTGCGGAAATGGTATGTAAAATTCCGGTACAAAACCCTCTCCCCGTACCGCTTACTGATCTGCTCCAGCTCAATGGTCTTCCCGCCGATTCTGGAGGGGAGCGATTCTATTTCGACCCGACGCTCCTCCTGGATCTTCTCCCGGTCCCGCAGTGCCTCAAACCGTGCAATATGCGCTTTCTGCTTGGTCGAGCGCGCCCTTGCCCCCCGCATCATCCAGGCAAGATCCTTGCGATAGAGGGTCGCCATCTTCCGCTCTGCCGCAACGGCATAATCCAGTCTCTGCTGGCGTAGCTCCAGGTACCCCTCGTAGTCCTCTTCATAGCGGTAGAGCTTGCCCCTGTCGATCTCCAGAATGACATTCGTTACCTCATCCAGAAAATAACGGTCATGCGTCACCATAAGGAGCGTTCCCTTATAGGCCGCCAGGAATTTCTGCAGCTCCTCGATCATCTGCAGATCCAGATGGTTGGTCGGCTCATCCAGGATCAGGACGTCCGAGGGCGTCAGCATGGCCGCCACCAGCGCTGCACGCTTTTTCTGTCCGCCGGACAAATGGGCCGGGCTGACATCCGGATCGGAGATGCCGAATTTCAGCAGATTGGAGCGCACCTCACCTTTGGTGTCCCAATGCTGCTGCTTGCCGCTTATCATTTCGGTCACATTCTCCAGCAGCGTCTTATCCATGTCGAAGACAGGGTTCTGCACAAGGGCAGCAATCCGAAGGCCCTTCTGGCAGATAATCTCTCCCTCATCCGGCTCCATGCTGCCTGCAATCAGCGACAAAAGTGTCGACTTCCCGGTACCGTTGATGCCGATGATACCCACCTTTTCGCCCGCCTCAATACTGGCAGAGGCCCCGTCCAGGATGACGCGGCCTCCAAGGTTTTTACTGATATGCTCCAGATTCAAAATACTCATATACTGTCTGCTGCCCTTTCCGCGCAGTGCGCCAGCTCCTCAAAGGCCATCGCACGGCTTGCCTTGAACAGCCAGGCTGTATCCGGTCCCGAAAGCGCCTCGATCTGCGTTTTCGCCTCCTCCTTGCTGTGACAGCAGCGTACGTCGGCAAGTCCCTTGCCTATGGCCTCCTCCGCCAGATATGCCGCCGCGTCTCCCACAGTGATCAGCGTATCCACCGCCAGCTCGGCCGCGTACGCCCCCACCTCCCGGTGAAGCGTCTCCTCTGCTGCTCCCAGCTCCTTCATATCGCCCAGAACCGCGATATGTCTTGCCGTCTTCATATGCATCAGCGAAGACAATCCCGCCTTCATGGACTGCGGATTGGCATTGTAGGTGTCATTGAAAATAACGACTCCGTTCGCCAGTCGCAGCGTTTCCATGCGCATCTTCGTCGGCACGTAGTGTGCAATTCCGTCCTGGATTTCCGAAATAGTAAGGCCATATTCCACGCCGATGGCTGCCGCCGTAAGCGCCGGATAAATCATGTGATGACCGAGGGCCGGAACGACCACAGGGAACGTGCCGATGGGTGTCACTGCAGTAAAGCTCATCGACTCCTCTTTGTCCTCCTGAATGTCGATGGCTCGCCACTCGCAGCCTTCGGATTCGCCCGCATAAGCAAAACGGAATCTCTCCTTTTTATCCGGATCCTCCCGCAAACGCAGCAGATACGGATCGTCTCCGTTCAGGACCGCCAGTCCGCCCTCCTGCAGCCCCTCAAAAATCTCGCTCTTGGCCTTGAAAATATTCTCCTTGCTGCCAAGATTGCCGATGTGCGCATCTCCTACGTTGGTAATGGTCACTGTCGCAGGTGCCGCAATCTTCGTCAGGTACTCGATCTCCTTCAAATGATTCATTCCCATCTCAATGACCGCGATCTGCGTTTCATCCGAGAGATTCAGCAGCGTCTTTGGAAGGCCGATGTTGTTATTGAAGTTCCCCTGGGTCTTAAGCGTTTCGTATTTTTCCGAAAGGACAGCGGCAATCATATCCTTCGTGGTCGTCTTCCCCACGGACCCGGTGATCCCTACCACAGGGATCGCAAACTGCCGCCGGTACCACTGTGCCAAATCACCGAGAGCCAGAATCGTATCCGGTACCAATACATAGAATTTGCCGGGAACCAGGTCTGCCGGCTTCTCGGAAACCACTGCCCCGGCCGCGCCGGCTTCCAATGCAGCCTTTACAAAGCGGTGCCCGTCGGTATTCTCCCCCACAAAGGCCAGGAAAACGTCACCCGCCTTTACCACGCGATTGTCCGATTCCACACCGGTAATCACAGTATTGGGATCATAGCCTTCACCCAGAAGTGTTCCGTTTGTTGCCTGCACCAGCTGCGCCAGCGTAATTTTCTGCATATGCTTTCCTTCCTGTGTATCAGCTGCGAAAGTGTCACAAACACGAGCAGCTAATCTTGTATCTGTTTAGCACCTGCCATATTTCAACGTGAATTGACTGCTTGCAGGCAAATTCACGATTGAAATTGGCAGGCGGCCAAGGCGCGAAGCGCCTCTGGCCAGCCACATCGAGGATTTGCGATAGCAAATTCGAGATGGGCGCTGAACAATTGCCTACACTGATCACTGCTCTGCCGTATTGCCGCGATGCTCATAATACGCTACAGCATCCTCTACAATCTGGTTGCACAGCTCCTCATAGGAAATCCCGACGGCTGCGGCCTCCTGCGGCACCAGACTGGTCGGTGTCATTCCGGGAAGCGTATTCACCTCCAGGAAGTAAATAGTCCCGTCCTCCGTGACCATAAAGTCACTGCGCGAATAGGTACGAAGCCCCAGGATGCGATGTACATCCATTGCCATATTGCCCATTTCCTCTGCCTGCTCCGGTGTCAGACGTCCGGGACAAATCTCCTCCGTCGCGCCGGCCTTATACTTGTTGGAATAATCGTATCCGCCGTCTCTGGGATTGATTTCCACGCAGGGGAGTGCCCGGTTCTTCAGAACAGCGTTGGTGAATTCCTTTCCTTCAATGAACTGCTCCACCAGAATGCTCTTGCTGTAGCGAAGCGCTTCATGCAGTGCCAGCACGAGCTCCTCCTGCTGTTTTACAATATATACGCCAACCGAAGAGCCGCCGGTCGGTGTCTTCACCACACAGGGAGCTGCGTTTTCTGCCGCAATCTCCGGCACCCGGTCGCTGGTGACATCCGTATATTCCCTCCAGTCCGGTGTCCGGATTCCCAGCGGCCGAACCAGCTTTTTGGTAATAATCTTGTCCATTGCCACTGCGGCGCCCAGGTATCCGGAACCGGTATACCGTATTCCCATCAGGTCAAAGGCGGCCTGCACCCGTCCGTCCTCGCCGTTCAGTCCGTGAAGCGCTATGAAAACAATATCCGCCTTTTTGCAGATTTCCAAAACGCCCTTTCCGAAAATAGAAGGGTCCCTCCATTTGCGAGATTCCCGCACGGCATCCAGATCCGGCGCAACGCCGTCAAACTCTGCCGGCTGGATTTCCGGCAGCTCGTCAAAGAGCTGCTCCGGGCTTTGCAGCACCGCTTCCCCCATGTCCTCCAGACCCAGAAACAAATCAACCAGAACGGCCTGATGTCCCTTTGTTCGAAGAGCCCTGCATATCTTGGTTCCCGATAGAATTGAAATTTTACGTTCTGTAGAAAGTCCGCCGCATAATACTACGATTTTCATTGTTTTGCTCCTTGCTGGTATGACATTGGGCGCAGCCCGCTGCTCCCCGAATCTGTGCTCCCATTCTACTCCAGTTCCGTGCAGACGCCAACTAAGCAATGAGGTGCCCGAACTTGGACACTCCGCTACACTGCTGTCCACCCGCCATTCAAGGCGACAGGGTGGCGGATGGATGTCCAGGTTCGGGGCCTTGCGAGGCCTCGGTGCTTGCGAGCGTCTTGTGCGAGCTTAGCACCGCTAGGTCCGAGGACGGAATCGAGAGATGTCCCCGAACCGGACACCTCCGCCAGGACCCGTCGCCGGACTGATGGGCTGGCGGCTACACGACCCACTCACCGCTCGAACAGTGTCTCCCGGGAGGAGCAGATCTTGTCCGCTGCGGTGACAAGCCAGGCAATGCGGGAGGAGGGTGCGTGGAACAGCGTCAACGGCCACATATGGCTCTCGATGGCGGCAAGCTCCACCGCATCCAGCTGAAAATCCCGCCCGGCATTGCGCGCAGCGATGTGCGGATGATGGTATCCGTGCAGGTGATCCCCATGGCTATGCCAGTCATACAGAAAATAGTCATGAAGGAATGCGGCACGCACCAGACGCTTCTCCTCCGCCCGAAGATGAAGACGCCGGTTCAGCCAGAAGGCCTCCCTCGCCACATCCAGGCAATGGTCGTAGGTTGTAATGCGGCCATGCTGAATGTATCTCTTCATACGAAGGCACCGAGGATCCTGTGCCAAATCCGCCATGTATTTCTGAAATTCCTTCTCCTCTATACTGGAAAGTCCGGCCATGCTTATTTTCCCTTCTCCGGCAGCGGATCCATCGCCTCCTGCCATACGGTTTCTTACCTGTCTTCGGAAGAAATGCTGTTATCCGTGCTTTCTTTCTCCGCCACAGCTCTCCCTCTTGCCACCTTCTGCATGGAACAGAACAGGCCCCGCAGCTTCTCAGAGGCATCCTTGGAGCGGTGCTCGGGACGAAACTCCCGAATACTCAGAATGTGGTACTGTTCCCGTCGGTTAAAGCCGTCCATAAGCCTTCGCACCCGGTCGCCCATTTCCTGCGTGGATTTGCCTGCCTTTGCCCTGGCCGAATCCGAAGCCAGCATCGCAGCAATGACCGCCGTTTCTCCCGCACTCTGCGCGGCAGCCATGGCAGCCGTCCCCATGGCCGCGGGCCCCTGCTGGACCGTCTGATAGCCGGCCTCCATGCGATCATTGAATTCCTTCTCCATTGCATCCATCCGGTCCAGAATTCTCGTCAGGCTGGCCACGGTCAGTGCAAAATCCATGCCCAGAATCACAGCGAATACAAGACAGAGAATCTCATTTTCAATGGGATGCGCATCCGTCGGAAGAGAGTCCAGGAACGGTCCGATGACCCGCACCACCAGGATTCCGGCGATACCGAAGCCGCAGGTCGCAGGAAGGCAAATCCGCCCCTGAATGTTCAGCGGAATGTTGCTGTAATCCCACCATACCGCATGGAAGAATTTCTCCAGTACCCAGGACGTGCCGAATTCCATAATCGCACTTCCAACGGCGCAGACCAGGAAAATCTCCCAGATCGGATACGACGAGCCGGACGGCATCGGCGGCAAAAGGCGGAAAACAATCATAGCACCGACCACGCCGCAGCCGTAAATGGGGCAAATCGGTCCGAACAAAAACCCCCGGTTCTGCCAATGCTTCTCCTTCACCGTACAATATGTACATTCGTAGATCCAGCCGACAAAGCTGAAGATAATAAAATAGTCAAAATACTGCGCTACCGCCATACTGCTTTCCTTTTCCCTCTGTCCTCAAAAACGGCTGAAACATACCTTCTTCTCAACCGTTTCCTTTCTGTGCTTCCATCCAGTCCGGAAGCTGTGCAAGGCTTGGCAGCACCGCATCCGCAAGGCGATGCATCTCCTCGTCCGCCGGAATCAGATCCGGGATCATAACCGTGCACATTCCTGCATTTCGTCCGGCCCGTACTCCGTTAAAGCTGTCCTCTACCACAAGACAATCCTGCGGACTTTGTCCCATTTGCCTTGCCGCCTCCAGGAAGATATCCGGGAACGGCTTTCCCCGTTCCAGAGTATTCCCGCTGATCACAAGATCAAAATACTCTTCCATTCCTGTCATAGCAAGGTACCGATCCGCGACCTCCTTGGCGCTGGATGTAGCTATAGCCGCGGGAATCTTCTTCTGCTGCAGCCACAGAAGGCACTCCCTGGCCCCCGGCTTTAGCTCGATTCCATTCTCCCGGAGCTCTTCCTCCACCGCTTCGGAGCGAACCTTGCGCAGCGCTTCCACATCGTATCCCCATTCCCGCAGGAGCCGGTCGATGTTCACACGGCTCCTTCCGATCAGCTGATAATACTGCTCTCTGGAAAGGCCGGCCTTCATCCAGCCATGACCGTAGATCTTCTCACTGTCATACAAGGTCCCATCCATATCGAAAATCACTGCGCGTATCATATACTTCCTCCGTAACCATTCAGGCTTCGCTTTCGCCAAACATAACATCGGGGAAGTGCCGACAGGATCAGCACTTCCCCCCTTAAAGCTGCGCTCTTTATATTCTTATGTCCGTTTAACACCTGCCATATTTCAACGTGAGCCTTCTGCCTGCAGGCATATTCACGATTGAAATTGGCAGGCGGCGAAGGCGCGAAGCGCCTTTACCGAACTACAATATTGGACACGATATCCTTGCCCAGAACAGCCGAAGCGGCCGCAATCGTATCTGCGCTCTCTGCTGTCACAAACCAGTTGTAGCCCTGCTTGGCCGCACCGTTAATTCCAATCAGGCCGTAATCAAGACCCTGCGCAATCTCGCTGGCGTCGGAGCGCTGGCGGTTGATCACGATTCCGTCAATATGCTGGTTGGCATTGGCCTGATTAATCGCGAACACAATATCCGCTGCCTGCAGCGCCTCATTCGATCCCACAGCTGCGCTGGAGGAGAAGCCCACCTCTGTCAGTGTGATGGAACGAACCTGTCCGGCCGGATTCAGGAACTGTGCCTGGCACATGAAATCGGTCAAGACATCGATGTTGCTCATTGTAATATATCTGGTTGCCTGCGTGTGGGTAACCTGCGGCTTGGAAGTCAGCGTATTGGGCTCATACAGCGGGAAATTGTAGGGATGATTGGACAAGGACCAGTCAAAATTACCCTCTGCTGTAATCTGTGTATTGAGCTGTGTCAGGAATTCCTTCACGCCATAGTGAAGGGCCGCATTGTCGGACATCCACTCCTGATCCGTTGCCGCGTAAATTCTCGCATTGGCATTCTGTGACTTGATGCCGTTGTAGAACACACGAAGCTCATCTGCATAGGCCTTTGCAAAGCCGGCCAGTCCCGCCGAGGGATCCATGTAGTTCCACTCGTTGCGCGCATTAACCTCGTTGCCGACGATCCAGTTGTCCACCGTTCCGTGTCCGGTTCCGGAATAGCGCTGTCCCAGGAATGCTGCAACCGCCTCGAGCTCCTCGAGTCCGGCCTGATCCACCGTGTTGAACATGTAATAGTTGGCACCGACACCTCTTGACTGCGGATGGATGAGAATTCCTCCGTTTGCTCCGCACAAGAGAATCAGGTTCACCTGGATGCCTGCGGCATTCATTGCAGGAACGATAATATCATACTGTCCGACAATGCCGGCATTGAATGCGTAATTTTTGCCGTTGTAGGTGAAATTCACACCGCCGCCGGAAATCATATCGCCAACCGGAAGGTTGTATGTGATCTGCTTTACCCCCATCGCCTTAAGGGTATTGGTGTCACGAATCGTCTCCGCCGCCGGGAGAAGTCCCTTTTTGCCGCCGTCGTATCTAGCCGCAGTATGTGTGGCAACGGCCTCCGGATTCAGGATATACATATCGTTGGAGAGATCCTTGAGTGCACCGGATGACACACCGACAACCGTAAACTTCTTATACAGCATGGATGCCGCCGTATTGTTCCCCAGCGGGAAGGTGAATACGGCTGTCGCACCGGCCGGAGCCTGCGCAACCTCTGCGCCCTGCACACCGCTCATGGCAGGATCCTGCGCATACAGATGATAGATCCCGTCATCCGTAGCAGCAGCGCCGGTCGCCGTCACTACGACGTTGCTGCCCTGAATGACAACGGAAGAAATGGTTACCGCATTGGTTGCCGCCACCGTCTTGGTCGCCGTTGTCTTCTTCGCGGACGTTTTCTTGCTCTTGGACTTCGCTGCACACACGGGCAGCGGAGCCAGTGTGCCGGCTGCCAAGGTTACAGCCGTCAACAGTGAGATGAGTCTTGCCTTCACTTCTGCCTCCTTTACGCTTTTCCTGCAGCATGTATGCCAAAGAAGCACCAAACCCACCTGCGCCTTCAACGTACTGCTGCCTTTTCAGTCCCCCGTGTACGTCCATGTCCCGGACCGTACACGATTAAAGTATAAAGCATGCAGAATAAAATTTTAAGTAGAAATGATATCTATTGATATCTATTCTCAAGGCCAGAGTGCTTTTCTATACGCGTTCGTATGCAAGTCGCGGCGATCCATCCTCCAGGTGAATGATTCCGCAGTATGTAAATCCGTTTTTGGCAATAGCTCCCTGCATGACCTTGTTATCCCGATGCGTATCAATGCGCAGATGCGGCGTCCTCTGCAGAGCAAACGCAACCGCTCTTGCAAGCACGCCGTGAATCTGTCCGTCTCCGGCCACACGGTGAATCACGCCATACGGCTGCTCTGATTTCCAGGTGCCCTCCTCGATTACGTCATAGCATGGATCGCCTGCCATGGAAAACATAAAGAACGCATGGACCCTGCCAGCCTCGTCCTCCATGACGTACAGCTGCTGCAGGGCGATATCCTTCTCCAGCTGTTCCCGGTTGGGGCCGCCGTTTTTCCACTGATTGGGATTTCCGGTCTGAACCATAAAGTCCCGTGCAAAGCCATAGATTTCCAGCAGCCTTGGCATGTCCGCCGGCACGGCCTTTCGAATTTCAATTTGCAAAGAGTGCACTGCTTCTGATCGATTCTCCATTCGTCACCTCTTTATACGGCTCTTGCGCCGTCAATGCTTACGCCTCCGCCAGGAAAACGCCTTAATCAGCGTTCCCATAAGTACAGGTATCTATTCAGAGTACATCGAATTCAAATAACTGGTATCATAGGGTTAAAACTTCTTTTGCCCCAAGCATCATACCGTCATCGGAGGATTCCCATGCGATTTACTATGAGATTTAATACGCGCAGCAAAAAGCCAACTGTATTCAGCATTATTGCATTGGCAGTCATTGCCGCTGTCTGCATCGGCATCCTCGCCGGCACAGGGGCCGAGGCGCATGCCGCCCAGATCAATATTGTTCTGGATGTATTCTTCGCATCGACCATCGCCGTGCTTTTATGGGCGTTTCATGCACAGCTCCAATACAATCCTTACTCCTATAATACCATTTACTATGCCGGCTTTTCCTTTTTCCTGGCCTCTGTCCTGATCACACACATCCATCTGACCATTCATATCCTGCGGGATCCTCTGCAGCAAGGCGGGCAGAACATCGCGCAGATTCTTGCTCTTCTTAGCATGTCTGCCAGAAGCTATCTGCTTTTATCCTGGCCCTTCATTCTTGCGCTCTCTGCGGCCTTGTGCATCAGCAATGTTGCTCTGATCTGCCGCGAGGGAAAGCGGTTCGTGAATATCCTCGGCATTCTCCTTTCCTGCATGCTGCTAGGCGGTGAGATTCTTCTGACCATTGCCGACTATATGGCATCCAAAGGCAGCCTGCATACAGGCGCTCCGCTTATCCTGGTCAATGTATTTGCTGCAATATATCTGTATTTTGAATGCATGGTCATCGGCATCATCATTGCCCACGCCATTGCCGCCTCCTATGAACCACTGCCGGACAAGGACTACCTGATCGTGCTGGGGTGCTCGATACGTTCCGACGGCACCGTTTCTCCCCTGCTGCGGGATCGCCTTGACCGCGCTCTTGCCTTCCGGGAGGCGCAGCTGAGGGAAACCGGAAAGGATCTTATCTTCGTTACCTCCGGCGGTCAGGGCAGTGATGAGATCATCTCCGAAAGCGAGGCTATGAAGCGATATTTGATGGAAAAGGGAATTCCGGAGGATCGGATTCTGAAGGAGGATCAGTCGACAAGCACCTTTGAAAATATGAAATTCTCTAAGGCCAGAATTGAAGAAAGAAGTGCTGCGGCCAACGTCGCTTTTTCAACTACAAACTATCATGTGTTCCGCAGCGGGCTGTATGCACGGCGCGTCAAAATGCGTGCCGTAGGAATTGGTGCAAGGGCCAAGTGGTACTTTTGGCCCAATGCACTCGTTCGGGAATTTATCGGTCTTCTCACTGCGCACA
This sequence comes from Paludibacteraceae bacterium, assembly GCA_963629395.1. Lineage (GTDB taxonomy): Bacteria > Bacillota > Clostridia > Lachnospirales > Lachnospiraceae > CAG-791. The sequence goes on from CAVGIV010000001.1 coordinate 67,650, forward strand.
GAGGCAAGCAGGCACTGATCATCACCGGTATGATTGTCCTCTATGCCATACTTGCCTTCAGTGTCAGCTGCGCCGGTGCGCTCTGATGAGTCCGAATACGGTCCCGCTTCTTTAAAAACTCAGTGTGTCTATCCCCGGAACAAGGCGTCCCAGCTGCTCCTTGCAGTGCTCTGTCATCCGTTCTCTGTCAGGCTCATCCCTGCGAATGGCACGCCGCAAAAGACGCGCATATCCGATAACCTTCGCCTTATTCTCCACCTCGGTTATCCGTTCCGGATCCTCTGTCCCAAGGTAAGCCATAAGCACCTTGCGCCAGAAGACGCTTGTAACCTCAAACGGCACTCCAAGGAAACGCATGATTTCCTCATGATCCAATTCACCAAATCCAACCAGCGCGTTGAAGATGGATCCCAGCTCGAACACCGGATGCCCCATGCACAGAGTGTCCATATCGATCAATATAGCCTCTCCGTCCCGCATCATGACATTGTTCGGATGATAGTCTCCGTGCAGCATGGTGTTGCACTCCGGAACCGTCTCCACCAGCGTGCACAGCTTGTCGCTGATCTCCTCCGGCAAATAGTTCCTGTCGAAATCCACCCATTTCATTGCAACCTGCTTCATATCCGGCAGGCCTTCGGCTTCCACCTGAGTCTCATGGATCTGACGCAGCAGCCCCACGAAGATCTCAACCGTTTTATCCAAATGCTCCGGATCCTCCTGGATCATTTTGGAAAGCGAGGCCGCCTCCAAAAGCTCCATCACCGTGCCATACCCTTTGCCGACGCGGACAACATCGTACGGAATGGCCGTATTGATTCCCATGACCAGAGCCTTCCTAGCCAGCTCCCTCTCACGCTGAATGTCCGGCAATGCATCCGCCTGAAAATACACCTTTACAATCGTCTCTGCATCGTACCGGTAGATGATGCCGTTGGCCCCTCGGCCGATAACATTGCAGCCCTCCACAGAAAGATGCCGATATCCTTTCTGAACCGTCATCATCTCCGTAAATCCAGTCATCTCCAGGATGTCATAGACCTCCGGGCATACATTGAGCAGCGTCAGCTCTATCTTTTTCTTGCGCAAACGCAAAAAGATGCGAAGACCGGCACTGGATATATATTCCAGCTGCTCCGCATCGATCACCACTTCGTTTCCCGGCGCAGCGGTGAGGGCGTCGGTAATTTGCTCTTCAACCAATGACGCATTGGAGGCATCCACTCTTCCGCTCAGGTATATAACAAGCTGATCATCGTTTATCTGATACGTAACACCTTCCATACATTTCCCTTTCCAGTCATCCCGGTATGGCGTTTGTAGAATCAAACGCCTTTGAATATCTGCTGAATCAGCGCATCAAATTCCTTCCAGGCTCTCGTATCTGAAAGCTCACTCACATTCTCTGCGATGCTGCGGTAATACCAGGCCTGCTCCGCCGGATCCTTCTGGTTAAAGCTCTGCCAGACATCGTGGCCTTCCACCTTCCAGGCCGGATATATGGAACGCAGATTGGACAGCTTATCCCCAAGGTACAGAATCTTAACATCAAGATCATCAATGCCCTGCAGAAAGTCAATGGATTCCTGCTTGCGCAGCTTCCACGTGCTTGTTGCCGGCAGTTCCTTTCTCTTATTCTCTGTCTCCGATCCGACCAGCTCTGCTACGCGCTTCCCGAAACGCTCCTCCACCTCCTGAATGGTGACTCCCGCATCCTCCACAACATCATGGAGCATCGCAGCCGCAATGACCTCCTGACTGCTCGTCATAGTGCTGACAATCACAGCAACCTCCATCGGATGGAGAATATACGGCAAACCGGCTCTCTTACGGCGCATCCCGTCATGCGCCTTTACTGCAAAAGTACTTGCTTCACTCACTAATTCCATCATTTGATTACCAATATGTCTGCAAATCCAGTCATTTCAAAAACCTGCATTACGTCCTCGCACACGCCGGTAACGACCATTGTCCCCTTCTTGCTCATCATCTTATGGGCACCGAGCAGGACACGCAGTCCCGCAGAGGAAACATACTCCACGGCCGCCATATCGATTGTAAGCTCCGTTATCTGCTCCGGAAGTGCAGCAATCTCCTTCTCCAGCTCCGGTGATGTAATGGTATCCAGCCTTCCTTCGATATGCAGCACGACTTTCTCGCCCGCCTGTTCCGCATGAATTGTCATTTACGTATACTCCTTTCCTGTTCCTGCATCTTCATTATCTTAACACATTTGTAACTATTCAGAGCCCCTTCGCAAAAATGCGCTGCAGCAGTGATTGGGCCAATGGACTCTGAATAGTCCCCTACTTGTTATGTTCTCTGACTGCAGAAGGAAACATATGAAGGCTCTTCCACATTGCATACGTATACAGCACAATACCGGCCACGGAAAAGCCCTGCATTCCCCACAGAGTCACGCGCAGTCCCAAATGCTCCAGCATCGGTCCTCCGAGCAAGGTGGCTATCAGACACCCCACCGTATAGGCACTGCCGACCAGTGCCTGTCCTTTAAGAAATTTACTTTCCGGAAGCGTGTGCGCAACATAGCGCAAACCTGCCGGCACATAAATCGCATATCCGGCAAACTGCAGCAGCTCTGCAGCATATACAAAATAGATGTTCGGCGCCAGCATAATACAGAAATTCTTCAATATCCACACAAAGCCGGCGGCGGCAAGCAGCCTTCGATTTCCGAAGCGATCTGCCATTTTCCGGTACAGCAGCATGGCCGGCAGCTCCATCATCGCAGATATAAACATCGCCGTGCCAAGATTCGCACTGTTTCCGCCTACACGCTGCAGGATCTGAAGAAGGTATGTCTGCATAAAGCAATGGGATGTAATGATGAAAATCGCCCCCCACAAAAAAGCATAGAGCTGCGGATATTCCTTCAGCAGAATTTTCTTCTCCGCCGGCGTCACCTCTGCTGGCTGCCGCCCCTCTACATTCGGGGCATGGAACAGGAGAACGAATATGCAAAGCAAGCTGCAGGGAATGATATAAAGCACCGGAAACACATCCGGCGAAGAAGCCTCAATGATATGTCCACCGATCAGGCTTCCAACCGAGAATGCCGCTGAACCGAAGCCCCGCCCCACACTGAAATTAATCCGCATCCCCTGCTCGTTATAACCGCGGTACAGCGCAACTACAAACGACATGGATGCCTGTGACAATACATTCAAGACCGTATACAGAATGGCAAAGATCAAACCTCCCTCGGAGGTAAACAACAAGGCAAGTGCTGCCGCTATAGAAATAACCTGCACGCCGACAACGACATTGCCGATCCTCATCCCCGTCCGCTCAACAAACGAAACAATCAGCATCTGAATTATGACACACAGAAGGCACCCAATTCCCAGTATGATACCGATTTGGCCGTCTGAAAACCCTCGATCCAGCATATAGGCAGCGGCAAACGAGGACGGAATGGATAAGGCTGCAAAATACAGAAATTGAATAATGATATAGAATATATTCGCGTTTTTCTCATTGATATGAATCATTTTCACCTCACAACTCCCTCACTCTTCCTAACACACACTGACAGCGCATATTGATTTTCCATTTCTATTCTCCCACAGAGCATCCGTCCGTCAAGCAGTACTTCCTCCCCCCGGAGCAGCGGCAAAGCGTCAAAAGATGAAAGCGCTCTGTGCAGCCCTTCTCCCAGTGCCTTTACAACGCTTTCCTTCATCGTCCAGAGCTGCAGGAAGCGCTCCGCCTGTTTCCGGTCGTCCTCGTCCTGATAAATCCAGTCTCTTTCCTCCGGCGCAGCCACATACCGGATCAGTCCATCGAGGTCCCTGCTCCGCTTCCGATCCATACTCTCTATGTCCACTCCAACGGGCGTCCTTGCTGTCGCCAGAACAATGTACTCCCCGCTGTGCGAGAGGTTAAAGTGCAGCTCGCACGAATCCGCCAGGGGCTTTCCGTATTCTCCCGTTCGAAGGTCACGGTCCTCCACTCCCAGCGTCTCATAAAGAAGCGCTCCGGCGCCGATGCACCGCAGCCGGTCCTCTCGGAAGCGAAACTGCATCGCCCTCTCATAGCGGAGCGGGAAATGCAGTCTGCAGTACTCCTCCGAATACTGCGCGGCTTCTTCTATGGTCATTTTGTAAATTGCCGCCTCCGGCTTCATTCTCGCTCCGTTCCCTTTGTCCTGCATACTGATCCGCATTCCCTAAGCAACATCCGACGAATCACAAGGATTTGCAAAGGAATTTGCTGTCTCGAAACGCAGCCTCCTAACAAGCCCGGATGTATATCTGCAGTGCATCATTATCCGTGCCGGGTGCCGGCAGCGTAAGTCCTGCGTTCTCCAGCACACCGCCGGGAAGCTGCACTTCCCCAAGCTCCGGTCTGGCGGCCATCTGCACCTTGTACATCGTCTCCGTATTCAGGCCGCGCACATATATATGATACGGGCACGGATTCGCCTCCACGCCGTGGTAGACGGCCGTAACAAGCGCCTCGCTCTGATCCGCAGCCGCCATCTCCCAGGCTGTGCACGAATCCTCCGGCTTCGACAGGCGGTAATACTCACCATACTGAATCAGATCGTAAAACTCCGTGAAGGTGTGAATCTGCTGCCGAACCTCTTCCTTTTCTTCCGGCGTCATCCTGGTAATATCCAGTTCATATCCAAAGGTTCCGGCCATAGCCACGCACCCTCTGGTGTGCAGGGGCGTCACGCGTCCCGTCTGGTGATTCGGAACCGCGCTGACATGGGCACCCATTGCGGACACCGGATATCCAAGAGATGTTCCGTATTGAATAGATACACGATTTAGTGCATCCGTGTTGTCGCTGGTCCAGATCTGCGGCGTGTAATACAGCATGCCGGCGTCAAACCGTCCGCCGCCTCCGCTGCAGCCCTCGATCAGAACCTCCGGGAACTGCTGGTGGAGCTGCTCCAGCACATAGTACAGTCCCAGAATATACCGATGGGCAAACTCGCCCTGGTGCCGCGCATCCAGGCCCAGACTGTATTTATCACAGATACTGCGGTTCATGTCCCACTTCACATAGCTGATCGGTGCGCTGCGCAGAATCGTGCAGATCCTCTCCAGAATATAATCGCAGATTTCCCGTCTGGAATAATCCAAAACCAGCTGATTGCGTCCAAGGCACGGCTTGCGCTCCGGTGCCGCAATCGCCCAGTCCGGGTGCTCCCGGTACAGATCACTGTCCACCGAAATCGCCTCCGGCTCAAACCAGATTCCGAACAGCATTCCTTCCTCTGTGATCTTTTCCGCCATGCTCTTAAGCGTACAGCCAAGCTTCTCCTCATTGGGATACCAGTCGCCCAGCGCACAGTTGTCGCTGTCCCGTCTGCCAAACCAGCCGTCATCCATGACGAACAGCTCAATTCCCATACTATGCGCTTCTCTGGCGATGGAAATCAGCTTCTCACCGGTAAAGTCAAAGTACGTTGCCTCCCAGTTGTTGATCAAGACCGGACGTCTTTTATGCTTCCACGGTCCGCGGCACACGTTTTCCCGAATGGTCTTGTGGAAATTGCGGCTCAGCTGTCCCAGACCGTTTCCGCTGTAGGCCATCATCACCTGCGGCAGGTCCAGATGCTCCCCCGGCTCCAGATCCCAGGAAAACTCATCCGGATGAATACCGCACAGGAATCTCGTCTGATTTACCTGATCCTTTTCCACCTCCATGAGGAAATCTCCGCTGTACAGGAAGGAAAATCCGTAGCACTTCCCCTGCGTCTCTGTTGCATCCTGCTCACACAGAATGGAAAACGGATGATACTGGTGGCTGCTGGTTCCGCGCACACTTCCGACTGATGAGAGGCCATGCGGCAGCGGGTGCCTTTGCGCATTCCGCTCCATCGCATGCCGTCCGTACAGCGTAATCCAGTCATAATCCCCAAAGGGAAAATCCAGGCATACCGATGCAGCCTTCTCGATCTGCAGCGCTTTTCCTCCCGCATTTATAAGCCGCGTAGACCGCACAATGACGTCCTGCGCCTCCAGAACGCCATACCACAGCTCCACCTCCAGGCCGCTGCAGTCGTCTCTTAGCCGGATGCACAGGCTTTTCGATGCAGCCTCCTCCTCATAGACAGCCGGAAGACCTTCTATACCGTACAAGCCCTCCATTATGCGGTAGTCCACATAATGAAGCGCCGCCGTCTGATTTCCTTCCGGTTCTCTTACCCGCAGCCCGGTTATGCGGTAATCACCTGTGCCAAAGCAGCTGTATTCCTGCGGCAGTACATCCAATGAGTAGGTCCGATCCTTCGTGCCCACGTCATATGGATTCCCGCAGAAGCCGCGGTCTGCAAACGAAAGCTGTCCATACAGATCACAGTCAGCGATACGGCCGCCGTAATATGTATGAATCAGATTCCCTTTGTCATCAATCTTCATCTGATAAGTGGAATGCTCCGTATGCAGGTCAATACGGCCTGCCGCCGCATCCATCACAATTGCCATGGCTTCCCCTCCCGGCTGCTAAGGTGCCTTGCAGCCCATCATCCATTCCTGTTCCAATACTAAGGCTCTTCCGTTACTTTTCGAATCCGTCGATCACATCGTCATTCGGCAGATAATCCCAGGTGCTGTCTGTAATTCTCACCACCAGACTGTTGTCACTGTCCCGGTAGATCACGGCCGAAATATCGTTCCCGCTCGGATCCATCGCGGTAAAGGTCATCTTGTGATCCGCAAAGGTTCCGGTTCCATTCTCCAGACTGCACAGTCTGAAAAGATCCAGATCCACGCGGAAGGTGCCGTCTGCGTTGTCTGCTATTGTAAGTGTGCTGCCATCATAGCTGCGCTCGCGCTTGCCAAGGAAGTAATCATTTAACTCCTTCTCACGATCTGCCTCCGGATCATCCGTAGCATCGCCCTGCAGCGGCACATACAGATTCTCCGCATAGACCTGTATATCCATGCCGTCCAGACTCGGACCTGTCGCTGAAAGGGAATACGTCACGCCAGACACTGCATCGTACCAGTTCACGAGCTGTACATCATCCACCGTCTGATCATTAAGATCACACTGCCCGTAGTACATGGCCTCCAGCCCGGAGACCGTCCCCTCGTCACCGGTCCAATCCATATATATGCCGGAGATATCGGTCAGTGCGTCCGCCATTTGCATGCGGTAGACCCACGCCGCATCATCCAGGTCATATCTCATCTGCGCAAGCTTGCCCTCTTCCATATAGCTGTACGCAACATTTTCCGCGCCGTCCGGCGGTACCATGGAAAAGCCCGTTGCCTCCGCGACGCCCTCCGCATCCGACTCTGTCCACGGATTTGCAATCTCCGTTGTCTCCTCCTGGTCCGCACTTTCGCCTTGCGCCGCATCCTCGCTCTTGCCCGTTTCTGCTGATTCTGTCGACGCCTCTGCCGAAGACGTCTCCGCAGTCGCAGCGGATGTGGAACCGCATCCCGCCAGCCATGCCGCACTCAGAGTAATTGTCAGTAATGACAAAACGTATCTTTTCTTCATTCCAGACTCCTTCTTGTTACACGATCATCGCAATCACTGCCACGATCAAACCAATCGTAATCACAAAAGGCATCAGGCAGCACCCGCAGCCTCCTCTTCTCGGCGGCGGTGGCGGTCCCCAGGGTCCTCCTCCCATCGGTCTGTGCGGGCCGCCCATTCTCGGTCCGTGAGGTCCTCCCATTCGCGGCCCACGAGGGCCGCCCATTCCCGGGCCGCCAGGCCCAGGTCCGTGTCCAGGTCCATGCATCATGCTATTCCTCCTTTATTCTCCATATCCGTTCAGCTCCTGTCATATCGGGGGCCGAAGGAAACCGAGATGGGTGCTGCATGCTTCCAAAGCATCACACCAGCTCAGTCCTCTTCATACTCGTCCTCCCAGTCATCATAGGCCTCACTTCTCGACTTGTACATGGATTTGTTGTCCTGATAATAGCTCTCCGGATCCTCGTCATAGTAATTATCCCTTTTCTCGAAGAGCTGCTCGTAGTGCTTATTGCAGTATCCCTTCTTGTTGCTCACAGCATAATTCCTGCATCCGGAATACTTGCAGGTGCTTCTGACTGATTTTGAGGAAGATGCTGATGAAGCTGAGGATGTCTTGGATGTTGTCTGTGACTCGTATTTTCTGTAATGGTATCTGCAGGCCTGAACATCCGTATCAAAATAGACCGGCTCATCACAATTGTACTCTTTGCAGATATGCTTGTTGCAGTATTTCCCCGTGTATATGCCTGTGCTGCAGGTGATGTCACCCTTCCCTCTCCAGTGACAAGTGTGAGAATAGCAGTATCTGCTTCCTTCTTTTGCAAAATAATGGTGGCAGATATCGCATTTTGATTTTGTTTTGGCTTCTGCCGGAACAGAAACCAGCGTGCACATCACCAACACAACAGCGGTACAAACAAATCTTCCGATTCTCCCCTTCATCACGGTTATACCCCCTCGTTTCATAGAACACCTGATACGCATCAATTCGCGCCTTGGCCGCCTGCCACATTTCAACGTGAATTTGCCTGCAAGCAGCGGGTTCACGTTGAAATGTGGCAGGTGCTGAACAGATATAATTTTATCGCTTCAGATCGTCCATTTCACGATTAATTTCATTCAGCTCCGCATGGAGCCGCTGAATTTCAGCCTCATACAACCGAATGGCCTCCTGCAGTGCCGTCTGTACAAGAGTCAGCTTCTCCGGATCATCCAGCAGCTCCTTATAACGATACGGATTTTTGCTCTTGATCTCTTTCAATTCTGCCTGCAAAACACGGATCTGACTTTCCAGCTTTCTCTTAATCTCCAACAATTCCTCCGGCGATAGATTGTCACCTTGCTCCGCTTCCGATCCGTCAGCCGAGAAAACCTCATCATAAATCTCCTGTAGCGTCTCAATATCGCCGTCTTCGTACGCCTGCGTTGCCCTGCGAAAGAGTTCCTGTTCCCGCTCTGATGCATTGGGATTTACATCCGGATGAAGCCTTTTGATGATCTTACGGTAGAAATCCTTTAGGCTTGGGCGTTTCTTCTCGCCGGTCCTGCCATCATCTACATCTGCCTCGGACTGCTCGTTCGCATGACTATCACTCTCTGCAGAAGATCCCGTTTGCTTTCCTCCAGCAGAAGAATTCTCCGATCCATCGCCAATGTATCTTCCGTCTTCTGCTTGCGCATCATCAGAATTTCGTTCAGCTGAACTTCCTGCATCTGCACCAACCGTTTGACCATCGGCATCTTCAGGATCCCGGCCGTTATTACCATATTTTTCCTGCCAGCGCCGCTCGGATTCCTTGCGCCTACGTTCCTTCTCTGCCTGCGCCTTTTGCGCTTGCTCTGCACGGCGCCGCTCCTGTTCTACTTTTTCATAGAACTCCTTATATTCCGTCTTGATCTGTTCATCAACGGTTTCCTTTGATACCGTCTGCTTACGGTTTAACGCTGCACGCGCGATCTCAATTCGGCGCTTTAGCTCCAGAATCATATATTCCTGGTAATGTGCCCGGTTCTCGTAGGAACCGACATCTCTCGCATAGCGTGCCGCCAGCTCCGGGCAAATATGATAGAGAAGTTCCTCCCTTTCTTGCAGCAGCAAGGTCAGCTGCGCACGCAGGATCCGAATCTCCTCCTTTATTGATCCGTCAAAATCTACAATTGTAATATCGTCCATCGCGTCTCCGGCATCCCCATCATTTTTCGACAAATCCCCACTGATTTCGCCTGCTTTTTAGAATCGGCTTCAATCCGTCATATACACGTCTATGAATATTTCAATCTGCTCCGGCGGAAGCTCCTTTCCGAGCGCAGCTCCAACGTCGCCATCTGCCACCACGCCATAGACATGCTTCCCGGCATTCATCAGATTAAACAGGATCTCGTTTGCTCTGCGCGGGACATAGCCAAGCTTCTCTCCTCCGGCCGTATCAACACGAATAGCCTTCTCATCGTACGGGTTTTCCGGTTCCAGAACCAGCCTTACATGATCCCCTTCATTCAGTTTTTCTGACAGTTGATAAATGTTATCAACATAGCGCGACCCATTGATTCTGGTGTTCAAAAGCTTAAGTTCCTTTGAAAACGGCTTCGGCAAATCGATTCCATTGTCCTTGAGAAAGGACAGTGCGCTCTGCGTCTCCTCCAATACTGACACTGCAGTTTCACTCGTCTGCTGCATCGACTTTTCTTCCTTTTGACGCTCGCGCTCCCTGGCTCTGGCTTCTCTCCGTTCCTTCGCCGCCTGCCTTGCAGCCCTTATCTCCTTCTGCTGCCTGACTTCCTCCTGTTGCTGCTCCACGAATCGCCTGTCAGCTGCCTCCTTCATCGCAATTGCCTTCTTTTTATTTCTGTTGGCAAATCGTTTGAAATCCTTGACCTCCTGCGCTTTTTCGGCCTTCTTATCACACCGGCTCTCATTCATTAATTCTGCCATGGATCGTACGCTCCACTCACTGAAACCGCCATCGTACAACCAATACAAAAACAGCTCACTGTGTTCTCTGAAAAGCCAGCACGCCCCTTCCGGCTCTAATGCCTTTATCGCCATATCAAACCATGTACAGTACCTCACTTCCTTCCTTCGCAGATCCTCCCATACCTCGCTTAATTGGCATAGGATGTTTGCCACCTCTTCTCGTTCGCCCCATTCTGCAAGCCTCCGGAATGCAGTTTCGATTTCCCGTATCTGGCGTTTTCGATCCTGTGCCTTATCACACGGAAATGTACAATACTGCTTAACGACCTCGCGAACAGATGCAATGTACTGACTGCGTTTCTCTCTCGAATTCATGGTGCCCCTTTTCTGTAACAATCACCGGCAGATCTTTCGTTTCTATACTGGATTTTCCAGACACTGTATGGTGCACTTATTTGCGTTCAATTGCCGCTATGATCACCTGATTCATTTCATCATAGGAATCCCAGCTTGCGCCTTTAAAACGGAAGCCGGCATAATCCAACCCTCTGCGAACGTAGGACAGGATTTGCCTGCTGGTATATCCTGTTAGTTTCTTTACACCCTCATCAGTAATGGATACCACCTCATGAGCAGCAAGATTTCGTATGCCGCCTTCCACGCTTCGCAAAGCGGCTGCCACTCCGACAATATCAGAATCACTGCAGAAATGGCCGATCAGTTCCGACAGCTGACTATTATAAATATCAGACAACCTCCCATCTCCTTTGGACAGAAGCACCTTTTCCACATCTGTGCCGGACAGCTTATAACAATCCCACTTCATTCGGTCCCGTGTCTGCCTGCAGTAATCCTCCAGTCGAATGGATGTCTGCGTTTTAAGGATTCCCTGAAAGATGACACTCAATAGTGGCGTCAGTGATCGAATGAAATCCGCATACTCCTCCCGAAGCACACGTATCTGCATCACCTGCGCGTATTCAAAATACTTCCGCTCGCTCCCATTCCGAACCGGAAGCGTATACCTGGAATCCCCCAGAAGAATTTTATCTACGCCCGATGCATCCAGAAGAATTCTGCGCGATGCCATTTGCAGCAGATCCATATAATTTGCCGTATCATCAGCCGGTAAGAGCTGTGCAATCACCAGCGCTCCCGCGTAATCATACCGGCGAATCAGCTCCTTGATCGCGTTTTCCTGCTTAATCACGGACAATGTCGGACAACTCACCTCACGGCAACGGTTAGCACCGTCTGCTTCCAATTCACAGTTCATCTCCCAAAGCGTTTCCACATCATATGACCGGTGATCATGATTGTTCATTTTTAAATCCGGCGTCAGCACCTGGATTGCCTTGCACGGGAATTCCCCAATCGTCTTCAAAACCAACAGCCCGCTCTTCATCGCAGGCGTTCCCGAAGAGACATTCAGCAGCAGCTCATCCCCCGGCTCCATCTTGGCCTCTATACCCTGTATAATCGTTCGGAATTCGCCGTAAAAGAAATCAAATTCCTGCACACTTGTTAGCTCCGGCCTTTCAATCCGGACATATTCCGGAGTTCTGCCCTGCAGCATATCCAATCTATGCAGGCAGTACATATAACGATCATCCTTTTTTTCGTTTTCCAGGATCTCGCCCGACAAATATAAATAAACGACATTCGGCCGATAATGCCGGCAGATATGCAGCAGCGAACCGTCATGCATATTCGTAGATGAAATAGGGTCCGTTCCTCCAACAGGAGAGAACAATATTCTCTTGCTCATAGAATCATTACCTCCTCCGATTCCAGCTTGGAATTGAGTCCGAACAGCTTCACTTCTCCATATCCGGTCATCCGGTAAATGCGAACACTGTCTTCCTTCTCGTTAATCAAGGTCGGAATCACACGCTGCAGCTTCACAAACAGCGCTTCGTCAATCAATGCCTCGAATGCGGATTTCTGCACACGGAAACCATAGCCATTCATTTCCTTCGCAAATTTTGTTCGTCTTTTGTTGTTAACGATATCATAAATCACCAGGACGAATAGCTGTTTCGAAGAGGCTCTTTCCTTGGTATTCCAGAAATACTCCTCCATCTTATCCCTCCGTTACCGTATCAGAACCGGCTTGTACAGCTGCGGATCGTTTTCCTCGATCGCCCTGCAGAACTGATTCACCTGCAGGTCCATGGCCCTGCGGAAGTTCACCGTATAATCCACATAGGATAGATATCTGCTATCCGCCATGAATTTGTGCTCGATCTTCGCAATAAAGATTTTGAAGCCCTCTCGCGTAAGATAAATGCCCGGATCGTCCTCCTCTCCTCTGCAAAAGTGCTCCATCCGCAGCTCATGGCCGTTCAAAAGACTCATCGCCAATGAGTCCACAATGACAGCTCTCCATTCCTCCATCAGATCACTGGCAAGCGTTGGATGCTTCTCCCTGTCTTTATGCAGCACGCCAAAATATGGATTCAGGCCCTTTCCTTCCAGCTTCCCATAGATCTCATTCAATATGACAGAATATCCAAGGCTGATGATGGAATTAAAAGGATCCTTGGGTGGCCGCCGATTGCGTCCGGTGAACTTGAATTCGGGAACGATTAACCTCCCCAGCGCTTCAAAATACTGCCGTGCTGCAGCGCCTTCAAATCCCATGATCTGCTCGGTGCATATGCAGACATCAATTTTGCGTGACAGAATCTGCATCATCCTGACCGCTTCCTCCACATCCACGCCGGTGGTTCTGGCATATCTGCGCAATATCACGATCTGGTTGTGAATCTTGGCCTGAATCATATTTTTCGCCAAAGCGGTGCAAAAATCTTCCGTCAGTGCAGCCTGTTTGCGCTGCCTGGCAACATTCACATGGTTGGTCGATATCAGCCGTCCATAATAGGCGCCGCCTGTGGAGTAAAAAATAACGTTGATGCCCCTTTTCAGGCATTCCTCCATGCACTGCGTGGTCATTTGAACTTTGCCAAACACCTCGATCATTTCCAACGTTTCCGCCGGAATGCTCCGCTGTGTGCCATCCTTGCATTTCACTTCAAAGCGGTTTGCGTTGATTCCAATGGATGCTCCTTGCTCGCTTACATATAAATAGCTCATAATATCCCCCCTGCAAGCTATTCCCCCTCAATGCTCATACGTTCCGCATCAATGATATTCAGTTTATCTCGTCCCCTATGGGGATCATATCTGTCTCAATCAAAGGTTCTCAATGGGACGATGATATGCCAGCGTTTCCGTCCCCTATGGGGATCATATCTGTCTCAATGACTATGTAAAGCACCTGGAAGCGCTGCCGGCAAAGTTTCCGTCCCCTATGGGGATCATATCTGTCTCAATACTGATGATGGCAAGCCAACATAAAGGAAAGAAGAGTTTCCGTCCCCTATGGGGATCATATCTGTCTCAATTTTTTTGAAAAAAACTGTTGACGCCATGTGAGTACCAGTTTCCGTCCCCTATGGGGATCATATCTGTCTCAATGAATACAATGCGTACGTTAACGAGTTGACTGGTAGTTTCCGTCCCCTATGGGGATCATATCTGTCTCAATGGCAATCTGGAACAGTTGGATTGATTGGGCACGTGAGGTTTCCGTCCCCTATGGGGATCATATCTGTCTCAATTGAGAATTTCATTGAATGCATAGACGAAGAGTTTATGGTTTCCGTCCCCTATGGGGATCATATCTGTCTCAATGAAGAATTCATGGAGTCTATTGACTCTGAGTATATGCTGTTTCCGTCCCCTATGGGGATCATATCTGTCTCAATGAGATCTGGAACGAATGGATAGATTGGGCACGTGAGGTTTCCGTCCCCTATGGGGATCATATCTGTCTCAATAGATTTCATGGAGTCGATTGACTCCGAGTATATGAGTTTCCGTCCCCTATGGGGATCATATCTGTCTCAATAATATCACAACGAATACAACGCCTATATAACAGAATTGTTTCCGTCCCCTATGGGGATCATATCTGTCTCAATTAGAATCTGATTTTGAATCACTTGTAAATCAGATGTTTCCGTCCCCTATGGGGATCATATCTGTCTCAATGACTCCGAGTATCTGCTCAATGCGGAGAAGTACACAGATGTTTCCGTCCCCTATGGGGATCATATCTGTCTCAATAAGAAAAGCAAGAAATCCTTAACAATGGCGGAAATCCGTTTCCGTCCCCTATGGGGATCATATCTGTCTCAATTATAAAGTCTTCCCCCTACGCTTCTAGCTCCGATGTGTTTCCGTCCCCTATGGGGATCATATCTGTCTCAATGGCCTTGACTTTCTTTGTTACGATCTCATTAGCGGCGTGTTTCCGTCCCCTATGGGGATCATATCTGTCTCAATAATAAAAAAGTAATATCGATATCTTTGGGGCCTGATGTTTCCGTCCCCTATGGGGATCATATCTGTCTCAATAATCGCGCGTAAGTTCTTCTAGCATTTCCGCCCTTTGTTTCCGTCCCCTATGGGGATCATATCTGTCTCAATGAGAAAGTAGGTAATTATGGCAACTTCCAAGAACTTGTTTCCGTCCCCTATGGGGATCATATCTGTCTCAATGGTCTGCACGTGCAGAGAAATATCAGATTGAGGTCTGCATTGTTTCCGTCCCCTATGGGGATCATATCTGTCTCAATGCAGATGAGGAAACTTAAGGAGGTAACCATGGAAAATGTTTCCGTCCCCTATGGGGATCATATCTGTCTCAATGTCGTGCGAATTATGTAATTTGTTGGCCAACGGAGTTTCCGTCCCCTATGGGGATCATATCTGTCTCAATACTTCCAAGAACTTTGGCGTTAACGTATTCACAGAGGCGTTTCCGTCCCCTATGGGGATCATATCTGTCTCAATGGAAACACAATGAAACAGTTCACTATAATTGATGGGTTTCCGTCCCCTATGGGGATCATATCTGTCTCAATACGGAAACTACGAGGATGAAATCATCTGGAGAGTGTTTCCGTCCCCTATGGGGATCATATCTGTCTCAATGAGCTATACGATCGGTACACAATTTAAGCCGAAACAGTTTCCGTCCCCTATGGGGATCATATCTGTCTCAATACGATGTGGATTTGCTTAATGGAGAGGACGATCTTCAGTTTCCGTCCCCTATGGGGATCATATCTGTCTCAATCAAAGAGCTTGCAGATGAGGCCAGAGAGACCGGAAGGTTTCCGTCCCCTATGGGGATCATATCTGTCTCAATCAGTAATCGACGGCCGCAACCAGCAAACCGGGCTTTGTTTCCGTCCCCTATGGGGATCATATCTGTCTCAATAAAGCATGCAGAACGTTCGCATGCTGTATATATGTTTCCGTCCCCTATGGGGATCATATCTGTCTCAATTGGAAGTGCTCCGGGCTACGGCAGGAGCCGCAAGTAGTTTCCGTCCCCTATGGGGATCATATCTGTCTCAATCACCCTTGACGGACTGCAGAAGAAAACAGGCATCCCCGTTTCCGTCCCCTATGGGGATCATATCTGTCTCAATTCACTAATAAAAATGACGCATTATTGTTTTACAAGTTTCCGTCCCCTATGGGGATCATATCTGTCTCAATCGATCAACACATCATTAAGTTTTTTATTGTAAGTTTCCGTCCCCTATGGGGATCATATCTGTCTCAATCGACTATGTCTTTACCGTCAGAGTGAACGAGGACGGCGTTTCCGTCCCCTATGGGGATCATATCTGTCTCAATAAGATTTTCCCGGCATGGCCCAAGTTCACAAAAGAGTTTCCGTCCCCTATGGGGATCATATCTGTCTCAATTTGTGCCGCACCAGCTTGAAACTCCCATTGAAATCCCTGTTTCCGTCCCCTATGGGGATCATATCTGTCTCAATATGAACTTATGAACACTGTTACTAGTGAAGTGACAGGGTTTCCGTCCCCTATGGGGATCATATCTGTCTCAATACGGATGACAGCAGCATGGAGGGCAAGATGATCGAGTGTTTCCGTCCCCTATGGGGATCATATCTGTCTCAATCATGCCTGCTCATCGATCTCCGAATCGTCCGCCATGGTTTCCGTCCCCTATGGGGATCATATCTGTCTCAATTGACATGAGAACGCCATACGGCTTCACGCTGCATGCAGTTTCCGTCCCCTATGGGGATCATATCTGTCTCAATAACGTAAACCAAACAAACAACAACCACACAGGAGGGTTTCCGTCCCCTATGGGGATCATATCTGTCTCAATGCTGTCTCTGGAAACGCCCTGTTTTGGCTGGCTCGCGAAGCGGTTTGCGGCGCAAACGCCGCCTCGCCTCCTGCTGCGCACTTTTTTGCCCTTAAATGTCCCGAAAAGCCCGTAAAATCAGGCTGCGGCGCAAAAATCACATTTTTCACCTCCCAACAAGCTCCAGCTTACCCATTCCCATATCATACAACCTCCCCTGGTATCTTGTACACTTACACACATGGGGAGCAATCCCAAGGCTCAAGTCTCTTTGGTGCTTATGCTGGTCGTATATTTTATGAGAAAGTGTTGTGTGAAATACATCGTCTGCGATATGAACAGCATCCTCGCCATATACACTATACAAAATTGTCTTGGACAGAAAACCAGCTCCGCCTCCTATCCACACAATCCCATCCGCAGCTCTTCCTCTTCCGAATCGGCTGTAAAAATAATCGTAGCAATCTTCCTGGAATTCATCCAATGCCTCCTGAATATCCTCCACTTTATAAGGAAAGAGCTGACCATCAATTGTCAGATCAAACAGAACCTCCGTCCCCGGCTTCAACGCCTCCCGCAGTGTCGGAAGCGGTTTCTCCTTTCGTTCCAGCGAATAGTCGATCTTCTGACACAGCGTCAGCTGCTCTTCCGGAATCGGTTTGCTATCTCCCACTACCAATCCAGACATCACAGAATTCACTGCATCTTTCGACTTGGTCTCCGGCCGTTCCAGCGTGTGAAATGCCTGCATTTCCAGACGCTGCGTTTCTGCCTGCAGGTAACTGTTTCTCTTTCCGCCGCGAGAGGCTGCTCCATCTAACTCATTCAGAAGCCGCTCGTAATCTTCCGACTTTCTCTTTATCTCATGAACCAGAAGCGCCGTTCGCATCATTCCCTTCAGCGTACTGCCCGGAATATAAGCCATCCCGTAGGAATCCTTGCAAAAGCAATTTATTTCCTTAGGCGGCGCCCCATTCCCATTCGGCTTGATAAAGGCGTCCCCCGCATCCAGGGTATAACTGATCCACTTCTGAACTCGTGCCTTATCTATGTGCTGTTCCATTAACCAACCGGCAAGGGATGCTCGTTTGTCATCGCTCAGCATAAACGAAGCGAATGCACTCTCCTTATGAAGCAGACATATATCCCGAATCATTTTCTCCTGATTTGGAATCATCACCGGCGACTTCATTCCCCCATATTGAATGTATTCTTTTTTCCCAATGATCCGGCCACTGCCCACATAAATGGGAGCAAGAGCCGTCAGCTTCATGGTGTAGTGCTGCAGATAATCCTTCATGCTTCTCACCTATATTTCTGCAAAGATCGCCTTCGCATATCGATAGACAGGATGTGAGCCATCCATTGCTACATCATAGATGTCTCCCTTAAATCGGTGCTGAAAGCACGATCCAGCCTGCATGGTAAATAAATCTTTTTTCTTGCGCTGCTCCGGTGCATAATTCTCTGACAGGACAAACCCTGAGCGCTTCTGCAGCAGATATGAGCTGCCCTCCAGAGCTTCCACCAGTTCTGCTTCCTGCGGAAGTGCTGTTGACAGTAAGAGACTCCGGCCATTTGCTTTCTTAGCCAGCAGTTTTTCCAGGTCGGCCGTATTTTTTCCGTATTTAAAATCGAACCTTCCTTTTCCGCTGGATCTCTTTCCGCCGATCCCTGTAAAGGAAAGACTCATCAGGAGATCCTCTGCCAGATACAAATCCGCAGCATCTTCGTAGGCGAGGATGCAATACAAGCCGCAGCCCTTTGTAAAGCGAAAATTACCGACCACATACGGCAGTGTATCATCTTCTCTGCGTACAGCTGCCATCACCTGACTACTCTCTTCTCCCAGTTCGTCGAGCTCCCATCCCGACTCCGGCATTGCACCATTCAGATAATCAGGAAGCGCCGAAACCGGGATATACTGCAACTTTTTATAGCGCTTCTTCTGAATGGAATTCCCTGCATCCTTTGGCTCAATATATACCATCGGCTTTGGAAGAAAATATTCCTCCCTAATATATGGAAAGGCATCCGACAGCAGCAGCGTCCCTGCCTTCATTCTCTGATACAGTTCCTCTGCCTGCCCACTCTTCAACGCCTCCAGATACAGGGCAGAAAACAATGTATCCGCACAGAACGATTTTCCGGAATCACTAAGTGCGCCATTCCCAAAATGAACAGGAGACGTGAATTCCAGCTTACAGATCTTGTAGTTCATACTTCTCCCCGAAACTTGAATCACCTTTTCAGATTTCAGCCAGTAAATCATTGCAGGCATCTACTATGGACTCATCCACGTCACCAACAACCGTCTCCGCATACAAATCCTTGAAATTCACCTTTCCATAGCCTCTCGAACCGCTGCCGCCAAGATAATCGTACTTCATCATCCGCAGTCCGTCGCACAGAAGCTTAAAGTCTTCCAGTATCTGGTCCTCTGCATTTTCTGCATCACTGGTCTCATAGACCAGATTCATTCCAAATTCTGCTCCACGAATCACGCGCTCAATCTGTCTTGGATTTGCAACTGCAGTAGCCCGATTGATAGAGTTCTCAAATTTCACCTCAACAGGATGTGAAATATTGTAGCGAGACAATTCTTTCTTGTTCTCTTCTGTCAGGTACATATCCGTGAATAACAGCCTGCCCGGCCTCGGCTTTCCATTCGCTGCCGTGCCAAAGAGACTGGCGATGCATTCCGCATCCTGATCCGGCTTGGATGCAAAGGAGACATTGTATTTTTTCGCAAGCAATGAACGCATTTTTCCCTTTAAGCTGCTGCCCGGAATAACAGGATCTCCCGTCTTCTGATCCTTGATGACCGGAGAATCTACCGCACCGATTGCTGCAAATGCGCTGCTTCCGCCGATATGCAATCCGGTAACAACCTCTAATATTCCTGTGATTTCAATCTTTGCAAACATGATCCCCGTCCCTCTCAATCATCCTTTTCCACATAGAATTTACGAAATGCAACCAAAGCCTCCATATACCGGCTGAACAGAATGAAGCCGCTTCGTTTTCCCTTAATTTCATTAAGCAGCGGAAAAACCTCTGCAGTCTCCAGGAAGCTCTTTACCTGCTTTTCACGTCCTGCTTCATAGTAAAAATGCACCTTCATATAGCTGATTCGAGCCACAATGTCTGAACGGAGTGTCTCCCCCGGTTCATTTAATACGTCGTTATAAATATCCGACACCATGGACAAAAGGCCCCGAATCTTCGATGTTGTTACAATGCTTGTGCTCTTTTTCCCGTTGGGCAGCACTCTCGTATTCTTCTGGATCAACTCATTAATATGTGCTTCGGCCATGTCCACATAATTCGATTCATTGATCTTGCATTCGGTTGTCATGTTTCCGCATCTCCTTCCCGCTCTCTTGTCAGGTATACATACAGATAAATCGCACTGATCAGCTGCCTTCTGTCCTCTGCGCTCAATGACCATTCATACATTTTCTGTGAAAAGCTTCGATAGGCCAGCCGCTCCACTTCCATCTGTTCCTTTTCCTGGCGGCGGTTTTCCTCCGGCTCCATCCTTGACAGAAAATATACAAAGCGTGCGCGGTTAAATCTGTTTTTGCTGCCTGGATTTTCTGCAGCCTCCCTGCCATAGTTTTCCTCTGCTTCGCGCAGCAGGCCCAAAAGGTGATATAAAAATGCTTTTCCTCTCTGCTGCGTCACCGTCATGTACTCATGGACAACTCGATATTTGTCCTGTAATACCGATTTTTGGTATACATCCCAGGAATATCTGCCTTCCCGCTCAAACAATGTAATGGCATTCTTCCCTTCCAGCTTTTTGGAATAGTCCTCCAGCTCTGCCGTTTCAACTGCCATTCGATTGATGGGATAGGAGCTGTCGCATAAACCAACCCCGCAGGAGATTGTAAGCGTCCCTTCTGTGTATCGTTCAAACGCATTTTTCAGATCTGCCGCCGCATCCAGCACATCGTTCCAGGCACCCACCAGAAACACATCATCTCCGCCGGAATACACGACACACAGCTGCCGAACTCCGCCATCTGAGAATGTATTACTCTTCCCTTTTTGGAGCAGCTGATTCAAATGCAGTTTAAAGAACAAGGACAACTGTCTGGACAAAGCAGCCGTTCTTGACAGGGTGGCGTATCGCCCTCCCTCCTTGTCTCTTCGAAAGCCATTCACAAAGGCATTTCCCAAATTGTCGACATCCCCGCGAAGAACCGCAAGCCGCTTAATCCCCTCTGCCTTTTCCGCAAGTGTCTCAAACGCATCCCCCGTTTGATGGTTGCCGACCCAAAGCTTTGTAGTAACGTGCTTACCCGTGCATAGCTGATTCTTGGTATAGCTGCGCACGTAGGTGTCCCGTTCCATCAACTGCCGGAGCTTCTTCTCATTCCCAGCTGTCAGATATCTCTCCCCAGGCAGCGGAAGCGCCTGGTCCTGCGGGTCTGTCATGACGATGAAATAATCCTGATACAGGATTTCCGCAGACAGGTGATTCAGTGCAGAACAGATTCTGCATCTTCCCTCGCCATCCAGCTCATCGTCTGTACGGCGACAGATCTTACACTCCCGCTTGCCACTCATATGAATATGGTTCAAGCTCAGAATATCTTCTGCACGGTACCGATGGCTTTTCTCCATCGATATTTGTCTGGAGACGGTTCGGAACAGCTCACTGTAGCTTCCCTCTGGTTCATTTCGAAAGTCATTAGCACTGCAGGCCGCATAGCCGCCGGCAATATACAGTGCAACACCGAACTGCTTCATAAACCACTGGTTCACATCCTGCCGATGCTGCTCTGTAAGCTGTATTGCCCTGCTCGTATTGGGGAGCAGCAAATAGCAATGCCCGCCGCCGGAATAAATCAGGCAGGAACGCGACAGCTGCAATCGCATGAGCAGCTCGTCGAGAATGTGCTCCATCAGAATTTCCAGATAGAAGCTGCGTGCCCGAAGTCCCTTTAAGGCCCCTGCACTGCTGATGGTGTAAATGAATTTCTGAATGCCGGACACGTCCATGGAATACAGAAGGAACGCTTTCGTTCCCCACATCCTGTCGGTCTCACCGGAGAAAAAGGCTTTCTTATAATCCGATATGCCTTTTGACTCACAATACTGATACAGGCACTCCGAGATGGCTGCAGTCAGCTTCACATGGTCATATAAGGAGATATCCGCCAATTCTCTCCGGCTGGTGGATGACGGAATATAGGACAGATTCGCCTCCAGAACAGACAACAGGGAGCTGATGTATTCATCGCTAACCTCCAGTCCCTTCAGATTATCGCGGATACGGTCCAGTACGCCGGTATAGAAGGATTCATCCATATCAACCGTTTTTTCTGTCGGATATGGAATATCTTCTTCCGGATTCAATACATGGTGTGCATAATGCGACTTCCCATGGTTGTTATTTAGAAGATTGAATACACTGTCTAACGGAACTGCCTTGTCAAATCCATCCTCCGCTTCCATGGCTTCCCGCCGATCAACTGCAGAAGCCACATTGTCCGCATAATAAGTGATGTACGCCAATGCATCCGATGAAATTGATGCGCTTCTTAGGTTTGATCCATGATGATAGCGAACGCAATTCAGGATATCGCTATCCAGCTCCAGGGAAATTTCTTTCAAAAAATCATATCCGCTCTGGCTATGATTTCTTCCATCTCCTGCACGATACGCAACCTTCCCTATGTCATGCAGGAGTCCCCCTATAATCAGCTTGATTTGTCGGTCATCCATTCCCTGTCAACTCCTTGTTCCCTGAACCAGTTCAATTGCCCCCATTCCAAGAGAGGTTTTAATGCCTATCCCTGAATATTCTCCAAATCGGAACAGCATCCTGGCAAAATTGCACATCGTATAACTTCCGCCTATTCGCAGCGTCATCTCACCGGCAAAAGCAGGGATTCGAATTCCCTCCAGACAAAATACCGTGCTGTGAAGCCGATATCTTGCCACTGTTGTATTCTGTACCAGCTGTTCCAGGGTGTCCTCATCCTTCATACTATCCTGCTCATTAGATGCGTCATATTTATTCATTAAATTACTATAGACGCTACGAATATCCGGATAATTCAGATACTGTCCATTTCGCTTGAAGGCTGCCGGCGTCACAAAACGAAGGGAAATATACTTGCCGTTATTTCCTTCATAAAAAGTCTGGGCCAGCTCTGCCTCTGACAGCTCCAGATAATTCTTCTGGCCAATGCTCAGATACGTCTCGTGCTTTTTAAGATCAACTCCATCTCTTCGAAGCAGCGTATCTCTGAGGATAATCGCTGATGCCTTCTCATTTAATGCAGTGACGATCCAATACCAGTCACCTGCTCTGCGTTCCAGATGCTGCGTATAAGGATGCAGCTTCGATTCGTGCAGCTCTTCCGCATACTCCCGCGGAAGCATTTCCATCAATGCACCGTGAAAGGTCGATGCCATCTGATTGGAAATCTCCAGACTTCCTTCCAATCTCATTTCCAGTTTTGAATACACGGTCATTCACCCGACCTTTTATCTATTTTATACAATTTCAAATGATATTTTCTAAAACCACTATGTTGATTTTACCATCGAAATGCTATATGTAAACATAAAAGGCATCCATCATTTCTGACAGATGCCTGACATTTACTTTAAACAAATCTTTTATGTGATGCAGGTACATGATTGCACCTACTGCTGCCCCGTCAGCATCTCATAGGTGACGCCGTATTTGACGGCAATGTCATGGGCATAGGATTGCCCCTGCGGCGGTGCCTCCACGACCTTAAAGGAGCGCCTTCCCTCCTGGCTCTGTACGATCAGCGACGCGGCCTTATCCTCCCCGGACAGACCATTCATCTCGTCCAGATCCATAGCCAGCTTATGCATATGCGTATTGTAAATGGTGCGAATTCCCTTTTTTAAAATAGCACGGATCGAATCTCTTGCGATGAAATATCCCTCCTCAAAGGATGTCGTGGAGAAGGTTTCATTGAGGAGCAGAAGGCTCTCACGCGTTGCCTTCCCGTAGATTTCCCGGAACCGGCTGCATTCCTCTCCCAGTCGTCCCAGATCCATTGTCTTATCTTCATCGGCAGGAAAGTGCGTGTATATACTGTCCGCCGGATGAAAGGAAAACACATCTCCCGGAACATAGATTCCGCCCTGTGCCAGGAAAAACAGCTGCCCCACCGCCTGTGTGATGGTGGTCTTGCCGCCGCGATTCGCTCCTGTCAGCAGATAAACACGGCGCGGCGCATCAAATTCCAGATCATTGGCAACAATGGTCTCCCCCTGCTCGCAGACGGCAGAGGCAAGCTTTAGATTGTAGATTCCCTTCGCGTGCATAGTCCGGCTCTGTACCGGTTCCTCTGCGATCTGTGCCTTGCAGAAGTGCATTCCATGCGCTGTGAGCTTCTCGAGATACTCTGCCCATCGAATGTAATAAACAAACTCCGGAATCAGATCCGTAATGTCGGTTATAGTCACCGATACATAGCGGTTAAGCATATCGCGCAGCCGCCTTACCAGGATACTCAGCATATGGTTGGTGACACGGTCCATATAAGAGGTAATGTCCCCTGCCGCATCTCCCTGCGGAATGGCCGCGATTCCAGGCATAGGAGCTTTTATCCTCGCCGCCTTTTCCATGGAGGCCGATATCTGCGATGCATTTACGCCAAATGGGTGGAAGCGGTAATTTTCCCTCCACTGCGTCCCTTCCTGAATGGCGTCCTTCCCGGACATACGTTCGCAGAAATTACTGAGGGCTCCTGACTTGGTAAAGGCGCGGTCATTCACCGAAATGAGGCCAATCCCTGTTGCCTCGAAGCGCTCGTTGAGGTTGATTCCCACGGTCACACTCTTGAGCGTTGAGGTGTCGGCCTTCATTTGAGACACATCCTGACTGAGCTCCTCAAACCCGTGGTCATGGTAGATCTGATCCACATAGTCCTTTAGCCGCAGCAGTCCCTCCGAATGCAGATCCGCTGCAGACAGGCACTCATAAATTGCCCGGACGCAGCGGATGTAATCCATCATGTCGTCCAGCCTGTGCAGCAGATCCCAGATCGTAGAGTTTTCTTCAAACTCCCGCCGAATGGTTCCGTAATCCCGCAGGAAATTGATCTGGTCGAGAATTTTCAGGATATCCTCACGCATCCCGGGATGCTTATAGATATCGTCGAACACATCGCACCGGTAGGCCGTTACAGCAGGATCCGAGGTCATCCGGGACATAATGTGCAGAATCATATTCTGCTCCTGTTCCTTCGCCGTCACGGCCTTGAGGATGCTGTCCATTCCCAGATCATGTACCGTCTCTTCTGAAAGTGTCTGCGTCTGCAGCTCTGTATCCGAAGGGTTTAACAGACTGATTTTCCGAACCATCGATGAGCTCCTTTCCATACCGATTATCCCCTCGTATTTCCAATCAGCTCTTGCTCCCATGATGGCAAAAATCCGTACAACTATCAAGTTCATAAAACAAAAGGCATCTGCCGTTTCCGGCAGATGCACAATAATCTTCTTGAAGTTCAGCGAATCAGTGCAGGCTCTACATTGTCCGCAGCAAAAATGCCATATACAGTGGAAGCGTCAGCACTTGCCCCATGCGACCCACATTGTAGTCCCCCAGTTTAATTGCGCTGTTTACATGGTATTTTTCCGGATGATTCAAAATAGTTTTTGTGCTCTTGATGTTGCCGGTCGCCGCCTTTACCTCCACAAGTGTGCATTCGCCCCGGTACCGAATCACAAAATCCACCTCCAGCCCGGAATCCTTATGATAATAATAAAGTTTTCTACCCATCTTTGTAAAAACATCCGCAATCAAATTCTCAAAGACAGCGCCTTTGTAGCTGTAGAGCTTGCCCTGCAGAATGTCGTATTGCGTACCATCCTCCAGCATGCTGACGAACAGCCCCATATCGCACATGTATACCTTGAATATATCCTTTTCAGCATTGCCATCCAACGGCAGCTCGGTGATGGAAAGGTTATAACATCGAGAAATAATCCCCGCATCCTCAATCCATTGCAGGCTTCCGGCATAATTTGCAGCTGTAGATCCTTTTCGAACAACAGAATACTGAAATTTCTTATTTTCCTTGGCCAGCTGGCGCGGAATAGACTGAAAGCACTCTTTGATGCGTGTCTTATCTTTCTTTTCAGCGTACTTTACCATGTCATCTTCATAAGAACGCACGATATCACGCTGAATGCGCAGCACCTCGTCCATCTGTTTGCTGTTCACAAAGGTCTGCACTGCATCCGGCATTCCGCCAACAACGGCATATTGCAGCATGAGCTGTCTCATGCGGCTGTGGAGCGCATCCGGTACCGGTGTTTCCGTATCCAACGCCTTTTGCAGCATATCAATGACCAGTTCACTAACCCCGTTTGCCCACAAAAACTCCTCAAAATCCAGCGGATACATATCAAGCACGGTTTCTGAACCCACCGGAACCGATTTCGGCTCCCTGCCATATCCTTTCACTCCGAGCAGGGAACCGGTACCGATCACATCATAACGTCCGTCGATCCGAAAAAATTTTAAGGCCGTTCGAGCATCAGGACATTCTTGTATCTCATCCAATATCAAGACAGTCTCTCCGGCTTCAAAAAACGCCTCTTTCCCCAGCAGTGCAGAAAGCAGCATGACAATGTTGTCGATATCCAGTGATCCTGCAAAGACAGAAGCATAGTCCGGATTTTCAAAAAAATTCAAATACACCACATGCCGGTAACTCTTCTTGGCAAACTCCAACACGGAATAAGTTTTCCCGCACTGCCTGCATCCCTTGATGATCAGCGGCTTGTGTCCTGATGTATTCTTCCATTCCATCAGCTGCTTTTCTATTTTGCGTTTCAGCATCGCAGTTCCCTCCCGTCTCTACACCCAGTACACCACGAAGCAGAAACTTTTTCAAGGGACTTTCACATGAAACTTGCAACTTTTCCAGTGGACTTTTAATCATATTTTGTAACTTTTTCAAAGGACTTTTCGCAAGACTCGCAGTTTTCCGCAGAAGATTCTAAGCAGGTGCTGAACAATTACAGGATATCGATATACTCCCCGGCCAGGGCCTTGTTCATGCTGCGGACGGCACAAAATTTGCCGCACATGGAGCAGGCTTCGGCATGATCGTCCTCCGGGCTTCGGGAGTCACGGATGGCTCTTGCCGTCTCCGGATCCAGTGCACAGGCGAACTGTGCGTCCCAGTCCAGCACTCTTCTGGCATCGGCCATTTTATCATCAATGTCGCGGGCACCCGGTATGCCCTTGGCAATATCAGCGGCATGGGCCGCGATTTTGCTGGCGATGATCCCCTGCTTAACATCATCCACGTTCGGCAGTGCCAGATGCTCTGCCGGTGTCACATAGCAAAGGAACGCAGCTCCGCTCATGGCGGCAACTGCACCGCCGATGGCTGATGTAATGTGATCGTATCCCGGTGCGATGTCCGTCACCAGCGGTCCCAGTACATAGAAGGGAGCGCCCTGACAAATGGTCTGCTGCACCTTCATGTTGGCCGCAATCTGATCCAGCGGCACGTGTCCCGGTCCTTCGACCATCACCTGGACGTTGTGCGCCCAGGCGCGCTTTGTAAGCTCGCCGAGCCGCACCAGCTCTTCAATCTGACAGACATCCGTAGCATCCGCAAGGCAGCCGGGCCGGCAGGCATCGCCCAGTGAAACGGTCACATCATGCTCCTCGCAGATGTCCAGAATCTCGTCAAAATACTCATAGAACGGATTCTCCTCACCGGTCATGGACATCCAGGCGAACACCAGCGAACCGCCACGGCTCACAATGTTCATCTTCCGTTTGTGCTTCTTAATCTGCTCGATGGTCTTGCGGGTAATGCCGCAGTGCAGCGTCACAAAGTCCACGCCGTCCTCTGCGTGGAGCCGCACCACATCAATGAAATCCTTCGCAGTAAGAGACGCGAGATCTCTTTGATAATGAATTACGCTGTCATAAATCGGTACAGTACCGATCATCGCCGGACATTCCGACGTCAGCTTTGTCCGGAAGGGCTGCGTGTTCCCATGGCTCGACAGATCCATGATAGCCTCCGCACCCATGTTCACCGCGCTCATCACCTTCTGCATTTCAATGTCGTAATCCTTGCAGTCTCTGGAGATGCCCAGATTCACATTGATCTTCGTGCGGAGCATGCTGCCGATGCCCTCCGGGTTCAGACAGGTATGATGCCGATTGGCCGGAATTGCAACCTTTCCCTCCGCCACGAGCATTCGGATGTCCTCGACGGTGCGATGCTCTTTCTCCGCGACCGTCTGAATCTCTCTTGTAATGATGCCCTTTCTGGCGGCATCCATCTGGGTGGTATACGCCTGTTTTTCCATAGTTGACGTGACGCCGGTTCCGGTTTGCAGATCCTCCTGAACACCGGCGCCTTCGCAGGCAGCAACGCCTGCATTTGTTAATGCTGTAGACATGATAATCTCCTTTTCATACGCATCACTTTTCTATAGCGGCGGAAGGTGGTGCCCCCGATCTGCCGCTTTTGTCCGGCCGGACAAAGCTGAAGAAATATAAAAGATGCAGATACACCAACGAATGGTATATCTGCATCACAAAATCACATATATCCCTACGTTGGCATTATCCAAATCAGGTTACGGGTCTGGACCTTCAGTCCACTCTCAGCCGGTCTTACCAGCTCCCCTTTTTTATATTTTCTCTTCACTCAGGACAGTAGCACGTTTCCGCCGCATATGCAAGGAGGATCGGTGCAGAACACCAGCATAGCCGGTGAATAACCGGCCGGTTCGTTACAAATCAAGCACCTATTCCGCATCCGTCACTGTATCCTCGGCCGAATAAATATGGCATCCATTCCGTCCGTGGTTTTTCACATAGTAAAGTGCTCGATCCGCATCCTTAAACAGGCTTTCTCCCGGATTCTTCCGATCCGCAAATGCCGCTCCCGCACTCAGCGATACTGCCGGAACATCTTCATCATGAGCAGCAAGCTGATGGTTGATCTCGTTTATTTTATCCTCAATCGTATATCCAAGATCGCCTGTCACATCCATCATGACAACAGCAAATTCGTCTCCGCCGATCCGACAGACATGGTCAATCGAACGAAAGCCCTCTGCCAGGAGCTTTGACACCCGCTTCAGAATAATATCTCCAACCGCATGTCCATAAGTGTCATTGACGCTCTTAAAATCGTCCACATCCACAAGGATCAATGCAAAATTTCTCCTATCCTTTTCCATCGCCCCCAGGATCTGGTCGAAGGCCCCACGATTCAGTACGCCAGTCATCGGATCGTGCTCCGCCTGGCGCTTCAATACCTTTTCCTCTGTGATATCGCGGGCAACATACAAAACTTCCACGGCTCTGCCGTTTTCATCTCTGCTTTTTACAATAAACCGCGCCTGCATCCACCGGCCTGTAGGTGCTTTATAATCCGTTGCTACCGTGTTTACCTTTTCAAATCGGTCAGCCAGCGTATTCAAATCCAGGAATTCACGCAAAGGCTCTCTGAATTCCGGCTCTATAAAGGCTTCTATGACTGTATCCTTTACATCGTCAAAAACGCCTTTACCTGCAGCGACCTTTCCCATGAGCGGTACACTGGTTAATACTTCATATTCATGGGTAATAATATTCGCCTGGAAGATTGTGGAGTAAATGGTTGACAGAGCGCTAATAACCTCTGCATGCTCTTTTTCTTCCTTAAGCCGTGCTTCTTCGAGTGCCCGTTCTCTTTTTTGATTCTCCTTCTGTTCTTCTACAATCTTATCGATAAGCCGGAATCCCACTACAACATTTTCGGTATCGCCGACTCTTCTGAAGTCATACTGATAGTAATGCTGCACGCCATCTTCTATGTTACGGTATGTGCCAACGTAATTATCCTGTCTGGAGAACACCTGTCTGATATTTTCTACATTCAGTGTTTCTTTTATCCGCTTCTTATCGTCAGGATGGACGGTTTCACGCACCCATCGATCAACAACCGCATCAAACTGGAATGTCTGGCTGTCAGCATCTCTGATCGCCCTTACATTATAGCTGTCGTCCAGTCTTATAACCCGTGCAGTTCCCTCTCGCAGGTTTGCAACAAATACATTCCTGAAGCTCTTGGACAAAGCGTTGATAATTGCAAGCTGTTCATCAACCTCTTTTTGATGGGCAGCCTCTTTTTCTCTTTTCACTTCCTCCATTTTCTGGTGTTCTTCAATAATGTCATCAATATTCTGAAATCCTGCTATCGCTATTGTGGCATCCTGATCAGACCTGCTGATGTTGTATTGAAAATAATGGAGTTCTCCGTCCACGAGACTGCGATAATTGCCGACAAGCTCTTCCTTGGTCTCGAAGGCCTTTTTTATATTATCTATCGCAATTGCGCTTCTGACTTTCTCTCGGTCCTCCGGGTATACAATGGTATTAATCCAATTCTCAGTAACAGCTTCGAACGGGAACTCCTGATGATTCTCCTTGCCCGGAACATCTACATAGTCTGCATCCAGCTTGAGAATCCTCGCAGTCCTCTTCTCCAGATCCACCCAATAGACATTTTTGAAATGACGAGCAAGCGTATCAAAAACCATCAGCTGTTCTCTGAGCGACTCATCCTGTCCCTTACGCTTAACATCAAAATTTGCTTTATTTAATATATTTGTCAGCATACATTTGCCCCGGTTCATTAAGCTCAAATTCTCGTAATTATTCAGATCCCCTTTGTAAAATGCGCGCAAACAGTCATGCTGATACTATCATCTTTGACCTAGATTTTCAATAATGCCATGATAGTTATGATGCGATGGCTGCAGATTAAAAGCCTCTTGCTGCAGGATCTGTATGCTCATTTTTCACGCCGTTCGGCTTGCAAGACAAACGGGAACGCGGGCAGATCGTGCGCATTCAGCAAATTCACTTCATAGAATTGCGTTTGAGCAAAGCGGACGGTCACGCACTCGACGGAAGCCAGCACTTTTGAACGAATGGTCAGCACATTGTTGGTGCAGCTGCACTCGGCCAGCGACAGTGGTCCGACCGCAGTTTCAACCTCCAACCCGTTGATGCCGCCCAGAATCGGCGGCAGATACTGCAGCTCAATGTCCGAGACGGAAAATCCATTATATCCATCCCTTTCCTTTTGCTCAAAATGCAGCCCATCGCCGTGCGCAAAAGCAATGCTGACCGCGTCGCCGCATAAGCAGCAGCTTTCGGCAAGCGGCGCGCCGCTGTTGATCGGCGCGCCATATACCCATTGCAAGGCCGCGTCAGCCAAGCGCTCCCCGATGGGGCGCTTGTGCTTGGGGTGGATGTCGTAAACGTTGCCGCAATCGGAGGAGGAAATAAGGTACACCTCCGGCACACTCTCACTCACGATCTGCTGGCAGCGGCGCACGGCCGGGAATGCCTGTCCAGCTTCGCTCAGCCATGTGCCAAAGGGAGCAAGCTGTACGGTAAGGAACGGCAGAGGGGCATTCCACAAAGCGCGCCAGTTTTCAATCAGCGTCGTCAGCAATTCGGTATAGCACTCAGCGTGCGATGCATCGGTTTCACCTTGATACCACAAAACGCCCTGCGCCGTAAAACCTGCAACGCGGCTTACCATTGTTTCATACAGACCACCGGGACGGTTTTTATCATATCGGCCAAGCGGTTGAAACGCTGTATCGCCACCAACAGCTACCCCCGCCCCCGACAACCGTTCCAGCATGGCGCGGAACTGCTGCGGGGTCAGCGTGTTTTTCAGGATATAGGCCATCGGATCAGCAGCGGCGTTGGCTTGAAATGACGCCTGCTTTTCCCACTCGCGACGGGATTCTGCTTCGTCCAGACTTGCAATCTGTGCCTCGTATTCGTCAAGATAGCTGCGCAAGGCTGCGGTGTCCAACCGCGCGGGGTCCAACCATGTGCAGGCGGAGGTACCGCCCATACTGCAGGAGACGATGCCGACAGGCACCCCTAGTTCACCGCGCAGCTTGCGGGCAAAATAACTGCCCACCGCCGTGAACACAGCGGCATGGTCAGGCGTAAAGGGATGCCAGCAATCCCACTGCCGGTGAATGGCCGGGTACTTTTCCCGCTGTCCGGCGCAGGTATACTGGCCGACTGTGTAGCAGCGGAAATGCGGGTCGTCGGCCAGTTCAATCTCTGCCGCCCCCTCTTGGTCGTATTGCAGAAGAAATTCCATATTGCTCTGCCCGCCTGCAAGCCATACCTCGCCAAAGTCCACATCGGTCAAACAAATCTCACCGACGCACAGTTCGGCGCTCTCCATTGCGGGCTGTGGGGGCAGTGTCAGCGTGAAATTTCCGGCCGACACATCCTGTTCCAGAATCACCGTGCCGTTCAGCCTCACTTCAACCCACTGCGGCGCATCACATACGCCCCACAGGCGCACAGGTTTGCCGTGCTGTAAGACCATTCCGTTTTGAAAAATGTCAGCAAGCTGTATCATACAAACACGCTTCTTTTATTGTTCGTCACAGGTAAAGCGGTACTGCCCGCTGCCCACTGTATGCTCCGTGCCGTCCGGCAAAATCACGACGGCATCGGCATTGCAGGGAACGGTGACCTCCAGTGTAAACCGCCCGTCCGTGCGCCGCCACGCACAGGCAGCTTCGCCCTGCTCGGTCATAAAGCTGCGCTTGGCCCATGTAAGGCTTGCATCGGGCTGCGGGCGGAAAACAAGATGCCGATACCCGACGCCGTTCTGGTCGATGCCGCCGATATTGCGGAACAGCCAGTCGTCCACCGCGCCGTAGGTGTAGTGGTTGAAACTCTCCCTGCGCGGGTTCCCGTCAGCATCGTACATCTGCCAGCTTTCCCAAATCGTGGTTGCGCCCTGCCGAATCTGCGCCAGCCACGCAGGCGCGTTCTCTTGGTAGAGCAGCGTGTACGCCAGCTCCCGCTTGCCCGCCATGCAGAGCGCGTCCAGCAGGTACGGTGTGGGCAGAAAGCCCGTGTCCAAACGGTTTCCGTTCTCCCGAATCATCGTTTCCAGTCGGTCCGCAAAGGCCGCTTTCAGTGCATCGGGAACAAGGCCGAATGCCAGCATCAGCACATACGCGCCCTGCCGGTCCACCTTCATGCGGCCGTCCTCGGTGATAAGTGCCGTTTGGAGGGCGTGCTTCATCGCGTCAGCTTCGGTGGCATAACGCTCGGCATCGTCGATATGGCCTAGGACTTCCGCTGCGCGGCGCATGATTTGCACAGCCAGCCAGCCGAAAATCGGGGCCGTGTACCCGGCGGAGGCGGCCATTGTGGCAAAGATTTTTTCCTGCGGCTCGTTGGCCTGGCTGGGAATCAGCCACTCGCCAAACTGGAACCCGGTGTTCCAAAGGTGTTTCTCAATTTCATCGGTCAGTTGGGAACTTGGCGCGTGTACACGGGCGCGGGCCATGACATAGTCCGCCCAGCCTTTCATGCTGGCATACTGGCGGCGCAGGATGGCAGTGTTCCCGGTGATCGTGTACATGGCCCACGGCACGGTCACAGCGGCATCCCCCCACCCGGCAGAGCAGACAGGTCCGCCGCAGCCGGTGCTTTCGCCCATTTTGATGCCGGAATAGTGGTAAATCGACACATCCGGCACCGTGAACGGCACCGAACCGTTCTCCCGTTGGTCGTAGGCAAGGCATTGCATCCACCGGGTCAAGAACGGCGTCACCTCCTCATTGAGCAGGGCCGTGCGGGCATACAGAGAAATATCCCCGGTCCAGCCCGCTTTTTCGCGCTGGGGACAGTCGGTGGGAATGGAAATCATGTTGGCACACTGGCTCCACCGCGTATTTTGGTACAGGCGGTTGAGCCGTACATCCGAGCATTCAAATGTTCCCACATTGGGCTTTTCGCTGGACAAAACCACGGCTGTGAAATCCTCCGGGCGCACCGTGTCCGTCCCAGTGACGCGCACATAGCGGAACCCGTGGAACGCGAACCGCGCCTCATATTCATGGGCAAGGCCGTCCGAGATGAACACGTCTTTCTGCTCGGTCACACCCATCGCACTGTCGGTGTTGATGAAATAGTTGCCGTCCTTGTCCAGCGTCTCGGTGTGTTCCAACGTCAGAGACGCACCTACGGGGAGTGTGGCCTTTACGCGGGTGCGGCCCGCCACGACCTGCCCGAAGTCTACGATGGTTTCGCCCCTGGGCGTTGTGATAACTGCGTCGGCAGAGAGTTCCCGCACGACCCGCACGGGCGGGTCGGTCTGCGGGTGCAGGGTTTTGTACCCAATGTCAGCTTCGGCGGCGGGCATCCACGCGGCGGAATCGTAACCGGGCGCATCCCAGCCGGGGCAGACAAGGCGGGCATCGTATTTTTCGCCGTCAAAAATGTCCGAGGACAGCAAGGGGCTGTCATGGGTGGTCACGGCATCGTCGGAGCAGATGATTTCTCTGCGGCCGTCCGCATAGGTCACTTCCAGTTGGAACAAAACCGTGTGGTCGGGCTGCATCCCATCAATGGGTGGGCGTGTCTGCGGGCAGCAAAACCAGCCATCTGCCACCTCCATGCCCAGCACGTTTTCCCCCGCCTGCAGTAAAGTCGTGAGGTCGTAGGTCTGGTAGCAGAGCATTTTACGGTAGCTCGTATGCTCCGGCGCAAGCTCACGGGCGTCGGGCTGCACACTGTTTACGGTAAGGCGGTACACGCCCAAGCAGGTTGCGTACAGGCGGGCGCGGACAGGCTGGTCGTCCAGCGTTAAGGCGCGGCGGAACAGTGTGGCGGGCGGCTGCTTGCCGAAGCCCTTTTCCCGTTTGGGCGTCGGGCGCGGCGTGCGCATCCAATGCGCCTGCCAGTCGCTCTGAGCAAGGGCGGTTTCAAAGCGGCTTTCGGCTTCGGCAGCGTGGCCGTGGTTATCCCAAACCGTCACGCGCCAGCGGTAGACAGTGCGGGCGGCAAGCGGTGCGCCCGCATATTCCACAAAGGCGGCCTGTTCGCTTTCCACCTTTCCGCTGTCCCAGCAAGGCGTCTGCGGCATATCTTCCGCCCAGACCTGTAAACGGTAGGCTGTCTGCTTCGTACCGCGCACATCGCTTTTCATCTTCCAGCCGAAGTAGGGCGGCGTGGCCGGGTCCAGCCCCAGCGGGGCCGTGACGTGCAGGACCGTCAAATCATATAACTGCATAGTTCTCGCTCCTTTTTATAGGCTTTTCTGCATTATCCCGTGTTATTTGTGGGCAACCAATGCAAAAATCGGCGTTTTTGTGCCAAAGCTGGCCTTACGGTAGCAAGACAGCAAAAGACGACACAAAAACGCCGATTTTTACTCATTTATTCAGTTACAGTCAGCTCCACGGTCTGCGGGGCAAGACCGTCCACGGTAGCGGTAACGCGAATCGTGCCGACACCGTTGGGGCGAATAATGGCCTGTGCGTGGCCGTCAAAGGTGTGGGCCGTCACGGTGCGGAACGTATCGCTGCCCATCGGATTGGCACTGCCGAACCCGGCCAGCGTTCCCTCGCCCTCGACGGTGACGGTAACTTCCCGCCCGGTGATGGGCTGCAGAACGCCGTTCTCGTCGGTGAGGGTCAGGTCGATGTAGGCAAGGTCGTGCGTACCCGCCGTCAGTGCGGTACGGTCACACTGCATCTGCAAGGCACAGCTTTCCGATGCTGTGCGCAGGTCGATGCGCCCGTCCGCCTTGCCGTTCGTCATTGCCACGGCGCTCAATGTACCGGGTGTGTAGGGAATGTGGAACTCGGCAATGAAATTCTTCACCGGACTTTCCGCAATCTTCTCCCCATTGCAGAACAGGCAGACCGACTCGCCGGGGGTGTAGACCTGTACGGTGACTTCCTTGCCCTCGTACCCCGGCCACGTCCAGCTGGCGATGCCGTCAAAGAATACCCACTTGTTGGTCATGGGGGTCAGACCGTGCCGCCAAGGGTACTCCACAGCCATGTACGGCGCGGTGCGCAGGCCGAACACGATTTCGCGGTAGTACGAGGCCGGGCGGCGGAAGCCGGTAATATCTAAGTCACCGCAGTAGGCAATGAAGCAGGGGTAGCTGCCTTGGTAGCCGCCGTCAGCGCTTTCCTCGCGGTAGCGTTGCTGGCCGACACCGGCTTCACCGAGGTAATCCCAGCCTGTCCATGTAAAATCACCGATGACGTGCGGTGCTTGCTTGATGATGCCCCAGTTCTCGGCAATCTTGTTGGGGTAGGTTTCGGTGCCGCACAGCACATGGTTCGGCAGGCGCCTGCGGTCATCGAGATAGCGCTCGGTGGCGTAGTTATAGCCAATCAAATCGGTGGTGGACAGGCTTTCCCGCACAGCCTTTGTCACAAGGTCGGAGTTGGCGATTTGGCCGATACGGTCTGCCAAATTCGTCATAACATCGTTGACGTTCTGGTTGGCGCTGGCAATCAGTTCCGGCATGGTCAGCTTGCCTAGCGCCGCCATGATAAGGTTGATGCTGTTGATGGTGTAGCGACCGGGGTCGCAGGCGCGGAACGTCTCCGCCAGCTTGCGGCTCAGCTGTGCGCCGTGCTTGCTGCTGACCTCCGGGATTTCGTTGCCGATGGAGTAGAGGATGACGCTGGGATGGTTGTAGTCCTTGGCCACCATCGCGTGGATCATCCCATCGGCGTAGTGCGTAAAATCCGTGGCGGCGTCCTCGTCGGTCTTGCTCTGGGTCCACATATCGGTGAGTTCGTCCATCACCAGCACGCCCTCACGGTCACAGGCATTCAGAAACGCCTTGCTGATGGGGTTGTGCGCACTGCGCACGGCGTTGAACCCTGCCGCTTTCAAAAGCTGCACACGGCGTTCCTCGGCGCGGTCGATGTCGGCAGCGCCCAACAGGCCGTTGTCGTGATGCACACACGCACCGCGCAGCTTGACGGGCTTGCCGTTGATGCGTAGGCCGTGCTGCGGGTCCAGCGCAAGGGTGCGGATACCGAAAGTCGTTTCGGCGCCATCCAGCAGCTCTTCGCCGTCGTACACCTCGACCTTGATGCGGTACAAAAGCGGCGCGTCCGGCTCCCAGCGCTTGGCGTCTGCCAGATAGAACCGCTGCTTCAGCGTCTCCTGTGCGGTGGAGAAAACCGTCACGGGGTCGCAGCCCTGCGCGGCTGTCTCCCCGGCAGGGTCCAGCAGCGTGGTGCGCACCTGTACGGTACGGCCATAGCGGCCCGCGTTGTGCAAATCGGCGGCCACCTCCAGCAGCGCACCCGCCTCGTCCGTCTCTTTGACTGTGACGCGCAGGCCGTAAGGCGTTACGCTGCACTCGCCGCCCAGCAGCAGATTGACGTTGCGGTAAATGCCCGCGCCGCTGTACCAGCGGCTGTCCTGCATCGTGCGGGTCTTGACGGTCAGCGTGTTCTCCTGCCCGTAGAGCAGGACGTCATCCATCGGCAGGACAAAGTTCATGTAGCCGTTTTTGCAGCCGCCGATGTACTCATGGTTCAGATACACCATACTGTTGCTGTACACGCCCTCAAATTCCAGCGCGATTTGTTGGCCGCGCCATTCGGCAGGGGCGGTGAACTTTTTCTCTAGCGTACAGGCCAAGCTGGGGTAAAAGCCCTTGGCAGAGCCGCCGGGGGCATCCGGGGTGCGCGGCTCGTCCAGCATCACGTCGTAGGGCAGCGTTACCGGGGTGCGGGTAGTCGTGAACGGGAACGCCTTTTGCGTGCGGACGATTTCCCAGCCGGTATTAAAATCCAACGCTTTCATGGTTTTCTCCTTTTCCTGTGACTATTCAGAGCCAAGCACATTTTTGCGAATGGGCTCTGAATAGTTACCTTTTCCTGTTATTTCAGACCGAACGCCGCGAATGAGAACACGCCGAAGCCGATGGCCTTAAAGTACAACGCGTGAATGCCGTTGGGGATGTCGATTTCTGCGCGATCCCAGTGCCATTCGTTGCTGCTGTTCACCGGAACCGTGCCAAGCGGTTCGCCGTCCGGAGTCAGGCTGATTTGAAGCCCGCCGCCGTAGCATTTGCCACGCACATTGACGGAAACGCTGTGAATGTCCTTGCAGTCAAAATAGCGGAAGCCCGCCACCACGCCGGGGGTCAGATTGGCGATGTACGCAGGTTCGGCACCGACGCCCTCCGGTGTATCGGCACAGTCCTGCGTGATGCGCGGGAACGGCGACTGACCAAAGTCCTTGTTCACCATCGGCGGCTGGGTCATAAACAGATGGCACGCCGCGTAGGCCGGGAACACGCCCTTGCCGGGCAGCGGTGCGCCGTTCGGCCCGCAGGAGGTACACTCGACTTGCGGGATACTGCCATCCGACAGAATCTCGATAGGCTCCAGGCACCCCTGCCGGGAGTAGCTGCTACCGTTGGTGTGCCGATGATGGAACACATACCATCTGCCGTTGATTTCTTCAATGCTGCCGTGGTCATTGCCGAGAAAATAGCGCGGCGTGTCGGCCAAGCCCACATCCCCGTTCGAGATAATCGTGCCGCCATAGACAAACGGCCCATCCGGGGAATCGGCGGCGGCATAGCACAGTTCGTGGCTGAGCTGGGAGGAATAGATAAAGTAATAGCGCCCATTCACCTTGCGGATGCTGCTGGCCTCAAAGAACGCGTGGCCCGCAAAGGATGTGTTTTGGGCATAGGCAGTGCTGGGGACAATGGTTTTTGCGGGGCGCAGCACGGTCAGCATATCATGCGCCAGTTCCGTGACCTGTGCGCCGTCGCGGGCTTTCATCGGAATCGGGCAGAACCCGGTGTACAGCCAAGTGGAGCTGCCCTCGGTCAGCACGCCGGGGTCGAACTGGTAGCCGTCGCCGGGGGCTTGGCCGTAGGGCGTTCCGTCTGGATGGTGAACCTCGCCATAATAGTGAAACTGCCCTGCCGGACTGTCACTGACGGCCACAGAGGTGACGTTGATGCCATCAAGGCAGTAATACAGGTAGTACCGCCCATCCGGGCCGCAAGTCACATCGGGGGCATAAAGACAATGCTCGCCGTCCGCGTTTTTCGGGTCCTCGCCGCGGGTGTAAATGACACCCTCAAATTTCCATTCGGTCAAGTCGTCCACGGGGGCCGACCAGCAGACATAATCGTTCAGACAGAACGCATAGCCGTTAAAACGGTCGTGGCTGCCGTACACATACACGCGGTCACCGAAAACGTGGGGTTCGCCGTCGGGAACATACTCCCACGAGGGGAGGTAGGGATTCATGCCGTGGTTGTTCATGGTTCAGTTCTCCTTTTTGACTTGGTTCAGCGCGTAGTTGATTTTGTGGACAAGGTCGGGCGTCACCAGCTTGGCCGCCTGCCGCAGCCAGCCCTCGACGCTCATCTGCGCAATCAGCTTCTGCATGGATTCCGGCATCGTCACGCTCTTGGCGACCTCGCCGTAGGCATCGCTCATACGGCTTAGCACGGGCAGCAGCATTTCCTCAATGACGGCATGGGCAGCCGGGCAGGCGTCGACGGATTCCATAGAATCCTTGATGGAGAAATACCCCTCGCGCACAATTTCGTCCTCACGGTCAAACCAGTTGACGGCATTTCCGCCGCCATAGTAGTAATCGTGGTTCGGCGTATCTACCTTGCGGATGGTCATTGCATCCCGCAGGCTGCCGCTGACGGCTTCAATATGGTGTTCACCGCTGATGGGAACGGTGAAGCGGAAAATTTTATCGCTCGTCTGCGTTTCAACGGCTTTTCCGTCCACCAGCAGTGTGACCTCCGGCTGGTTGGAGTAGACCTTGATTTCGGCTTGGCTCTCGGTTCTGTCCACATAGCGCCGCCCGCACAGATGCACGAAAGGCTCCTTGCTCAAATAGGCCTTGTAGAGATAGAATGCATCCTTTTTTGTCTTGCGGTCAAAGGTGACAAGGCCCTTTTGGTTCTGGCCGGGCTTGCCGCCCTCGCTGCGGCCGTCAGCGGCAAAGTCAAAGGTGTTC
Organism: Paludibacteraceae bacterium; assembly: GCA_963629395.1. Taxonomy (GTDB): domain Bacteria; phylum Bacillota; class Clostridia; order Lachnospirales; family Lachnospiraceae; genus CAG-791. The sequence goes on from CAVGIV010000001.1 coordinate 107,093, forward strand.
CAGATGTAGAGCGCCCAGATGTAGGGGTGTTCCTGCCATATCTGCATCATGTGTTCGTGGTAGACGGCTTGGTAGCTCTCGCTCCAATCGCCGCGCTGGGGATTGCCGTTCTGGAACGCCGGGTTGGCATCCGCGCCGAACTCCGACAGGGCCACGGGCATCTGCGGGTATTTGTGGTGGAACTCGTCCAGGAATTTCTCGTTCTGCTGCAATTCGCCCAAGTACCAGCCGAAATACAGATTGTAGCCGCACACATCGGGCAGACGCACAAACGGGTCGTCAATGTCCAGCATAAAGGCGTGGGCCATCGTGGTTAGACGGGTGGGGTCAAGCCGATGGCACAGATCATTAAGGATGCGGTGGTTCTCCACCATGTCATCGTTGACACCGCCCGCTGCCGTGATTTCATTGGAAAGCCCCCAGCAGACGATGGACGGGTGGTTGTAATTCTGCAAAATCAGTTCCGTCATCTGCTGCACGGTGTTCTCGCGGGCTTCGGGCATATGCTCGGTGATGTACGGAATCTCGGCCCATGCGACAAGGCCGTATTTGTCACACAGGTCGTAGAAATAAGCATCGTGCTGGTAGTGAGCCAAACGCACGCTGTTGCAGCCCATTTCCAGCAGCAGGGCCATATCTTCCTCATGCTCTCTGTGAGTCAGCGCACTGCCAAGGCCCTGTCGGTCTTGGTGCCGCGCACCGCCGCATAGGCGGTAGCTATGACCGTTGAGAATAAAACCCTTTTCGGGGTCGATGAAAAAGCTGCGGCAGCCGAACGTGGCTTCTACGGCATCGCCGCTTTCGGACAGTTCAGCCTGCATCGTGTAGAGATACGGGTCATCCACACCGTTCCACAGGTGGGGCCGCTCCAGCGTAAAGCGAGCAGCGGCGTACCCGGTATCATCGACCAGCACAGTCTTTTTCTCTGCGCCCAATGTGAACGTAACGGTTGTGGCTTGGCCGCTGACCCATGCTTCCGCGCCGATGTCCGCGCGGGTGAAATCGTCGTTCAGCGCCACTGTGACCCGCAGGGCCGAGCTTCCGTGACGATCCAGCACAAAGTGTGCGGCGGGAACTGTGAGCAGGTACACATCCCGATACAGACCGCCGTAAAAGGTGAAATCGGCTTTCTGCGGGTAGACCGTGCAATTTTTCTCGTTGCTGACGCGGACGGCAAGCAGATTTTTCCCTGTGCACAGGGCGGGCAGGGCCACGCGGAATGTGGAATAGCCGCTCGCATGGCTGCCCAGCCATTGGCCGTTCAGATAGACGTCGGCGGACATGGCCGCGCCGCGAAATTCCAGCCAGCGCTCGGTGCCGTCCGCTGTCTGCGGAAGGTCGAGCGATTTATAGTACCACCCTTCGCCGCGATAGTAGTCGTTGCCGCCGTCTTGGCCGTCCTGCGCGTTCCAGGTGTGAGGCAGCGTGACGGGCTGCGCCTGTGCGGGGCAGACGGCTGCGTCGGCAGGGCCTTTGTAGAACCGCCAATTTTCGTTGAAGCATTCACATTTCCTCATGGGAGAGAATCCTTTCTAAAAAAGCTCCGGGTCGAAACCCGGAGCCGATGGAATTATTGCGGGGCGTCGGCCTGCACCGATGCAGTTTCAGCGGCGCGCATCTTAGCCAAATCTTTCTGAATCTTCGGCAGCTGCTTGTCCACCCCCATGCGGTACATGATAATGGCGGCCACAGCATAGATAACAGCGGGAACCAACGAGTTCAGAACCGCGATGAGCGTCAGCGCAGAGTCCGGTATGACGGCCAACGCGGCGTCATATCCGGCAAGACCCAGCGCAATGCCGCCGACACCGGCGCCGATCGTACCGCCAACTCGCTTTGCAAAGCCGATAACACTGCCCATCGTGCCCTCCATGCGCTCGTGGCCTTTCCACTCGTTGTAATCAGCCAGTGCAATCTGCAACACAGGGAACAGGTAGCTGGTGGGGGCAGAACCTATGGCACTGACAACCGAGCCGACCATCAGGGGAACCAGCTTGCCGCCGGAAAGGAACACAATAATGCCGCCCGCAACAGAGAAGCAGTAGCCCATCGCCATCAGCTTGGTGATGCTGATTTTCTTAGATAACTTGGGGAACACAAACATGATGGGCAGAACCACCACCATCAGCACGGAGGCAATGCTCTGCAGGCCGATGTTGCCGACAATGTACTTGTAGTAGTACACGCCGATGCCCATGTTGGTGACGAAGTTGATGCACAGCAGGATGGCGGCAACAACAAGGAGATAATGATTCTGCACAAGAGCTTTCATGCTGTCCTTAAACTTGGGCTGCTCTTTCTGGGCGCTTACATCGACTTGGTAGATTTCTTTTACAGTCAAGAAGCGAATCAGGCTGATCAGCGTCAGCGGGATAGCGAAGATGGCAAAGAGCTTGCTCCAGCCGCCCGCCTGCGGGGTGAAGGTCGCCACCATCGTAGGGAACAGAATGTTAAAAACAACAGCGGCAATCGAGGTGATGATGCCGCCGTAGGAGTTCAGACGCACGATCTGCTGATGGTTGAATGCTCGCACCATGTATACAACGTCGTTTGCATTTAAGAGCGTCAGGAACACGCCGTTGATCGTGGTATACAGCAGGAATACCCAGATGTATTTTATCGTGGTGCTCCACTCCGAAGGGCAGCTGAACATCAGCCAGGTGCAAAGCCACAGACCGATATGCGCCAGTTCATACGGGCGGCCGCGCCCCCAGCGGGTATTGGTGTGATCCACGATATAACCCGCGCACAGATCAGTAACAGCGTCAAAGATCTTGCTTAAAATCAGCAGAATGCCGAGCTTTTGAGGGTCAAGGTAGAGGGTATCGGTACAGTAGATTTGGAAGTATCCAAGTGCCAGAACGTTGCAGGACTGGGATATGGTGCTGCTTTGCCATTGTAACAGGCGCGGCAGCCCGATTTTATCTGAATTCTTTGCCTTTTTCTTGCCAAACATGATCCTTTTCTCCTTCGGTGTCGGGTTTGTGGGGTTCCCCTTTGACAACTCGATGGTATCATGCTTTTTCGTCAGGCTATATGTTCAGATTGGTGTTTTCGGGTAATATTTGGTTCACATTGGATAATTGGCTATGAAATTACCGCAAAACGCCATTTTTTACTCTTGTCCATCAATTGTCTGCTGCCGATAGGCAGCAGGACTGATGCCGTACTTCTTGGTGAATACCTTGCCAAAGTAGTTGCAGGAACCGAACTGCAATTCCTCGCTGATTTGCTGCAAGCTCTTGTGGGTACTGCGCAGGGCCTCACAGGCCTGTTCCAGACGTGCATCCCGCAGGTAGTCCACAAGGCGGGCACCGGTTTCCCGGCGGAACTTCTTTGTTAAATAGTATTCTGTATAGCCTACCGCCTGTGCGATGTCCTTCAGCTTGATGGGGTCATTCAGATGCAGATGGATGTAATCGCAGCATTCCCGCACCGGGCGGGAGTAATCCTCCGCCTGCAAGGCATGAACCCGACGGATAAAATCTTCAATCATCCGGGCGTTCAAATCCACCAAGTCAGTGTAATGGCAGCAGTTTTCAGCCATTACGGTGTATCGCTGCTGCACAATGTTGGCCGTTGCGGGCGGCAGACCGCCATCGATGGCAGCTCGGGCGCACAGCGCCGTGAACACGATGACCGTGTTTTTGTACTGCCGCAGACCGCCCTGCCCGCCGTTTCCACCGCGTGGGGAAGCTGCCGCTGCAAAGGTCAGCGCTTCCTTATAATGCAGATTCCCGGTGCGCACAAGGTCGAGCATTTGCTTTTCGTTCAAGTGGGAACGTTCAGGGTTCTCCAGGGAGCTTTTCTCTTCCTGCTTTTCAGCGGCACAGTTGGTGTGGTACTGCATACGGACGCTGTCTTCCGGAATGTCTGCCCCGGTCAGCGTCCAGTGCAGCATATGGATGTACTGGAGAAAATTCGTTGTTGTCATAATCGGCACGCGGTGCAGCTTTTCCTGCAGGGCGGCTGTCAGCGCGACGGAAAGGTTGAACTGCCGCAGGGTGTCATCCAGCAAATGGATGGATGACTGTGTGTCAAATACAGGCCCCATCACGATGTACCACTCCCTGCCGGCAGAATCGACAAGATAATCCGCTGCCCAGAGCATCCCGATGGCGTCCTCCATAAAAAGCGGTATGGCGTGCTTATCCGGTGCGTCAGCGGCTTGTTCGAGACACTGCCCCATGCGCAGAAAGAGGAGAAAATCCTCGTTTTCCGGGCAGTTCGCGCCGGTCAGTTGGCGGTTTGTATCAAAACACCAGACCCCCAGTCCACAGCAAGCGTGGACCATATCGGAAAATGCCCACAGACGTGTCCATGCGTTTTCTTTCTTCTCGGTATTCATCGCATCTGCGCTCCTTTCTCTTCTGCAAGCATAGCAATGAAAGTCTTTGCGCCGCAAGTGAGCAATGGCTTTTTAGGGTAAAATATAGCGTTTACACGAGAAATGATGAAAAAATCGAAAAGCTTGCCAATCCAGACCGGAAAAAGCCACCTATTATTTGAACGCATCAGTCCTGTCTTGCTATACTGTGGACTCAATTTGTAGTAACTATTCAGAGCCCATTCGCAAAATCGCTGCTTCGCAGCTTTCCTTTTGCTC
>CAVGIV010000002.1:0-78514 GCA_963629395.1 Paludibacteraceae bacterium
CGAAGCGCCTCTGGCCAGCCACATCGAGGATTTGCGATAGCAAATTCGAGATGGGCGCTGAATAGTCACTATTCCCCTAGAAGTTTGCGTACATAAAGCCGCCGGCTGTCTCCGTGAACATAAACGATATGGCGACCATCAGCATCAGAGCCGCCAGGAGCATCGCCCGCAGCGGAAACGGCTTTTTCTGAAACTGCACATAGGCATCGGTTCCCCGCTCTCTTTGCAGACTTACCATCAGGATAACTGCAATGCCGGCAGCCGCAAGCGCATAGTCTCCTGCGATATTAAACAATGACGACCTTCCAAGGATCCGACTCTGAAATCCGTTCCAAAGGGCTGCCGGCTGAAAACGGCAAACGGTCGCCGCCAGAGCCTGCATACAGTCTCCGACATCGGTAATACGGTCAAAGTACCAGCCGATATTCACGATGATAAAGGTCCGTACAATACGAAACCAGTGAATCCCCCGGGAGTCCGTATTCCAATGCAGCCGTGAGGCAACTTCCTTCCAGAAAGGTTCCGTAAGATCGGAAAGTGCAATCACAAGTCCGTTGTATAACCCCCAGAGAACATAGTGAAGGTACGGACCATGCCAAATGCCTACCACCAGGAAAACAACCAGATTCGCAATTCCTGCAGGAAGAACCCGTCCCAGATGCCGGCCGCTTTTCCCGAATCTGGTCATGCACCATTTCCCAAGCCGCTGCATGGGCTTTAGCAGTGCAAACGGATAAAACAGGTAGTCTCGCATCCATGCGCCAAGGGATATGTGCCAACGCCGCCAGAAATCCCCCAGTGACGTCGAAAAATACGGCTGACGAAAATTGCATGCCAGCTCCACACCGAACAGAGCCGATACGCCGGTGATGATGTCGATGCCGCCGGAAAAGTCCGCGTATTGCTGCGCGGAATACAAAAGAATTGAAAAAAGGATCAGACTTCCCGGAAGATCTCCAAGTCCCCCGCCATCCAGAACCGAAGCGATGCTGCCGGAGAGCATATCTGCAACGGCATACTTTTTCATAAGGCCAAACAGAATCAGAAGAAGAGCCCGCTTGCAACCATCAGCGTCAAAGCGGTGCTGTGCAAACAGTTCCCTTCGCAGACGATCATAGCGGCCGATAGGGCCCTGAAGAAGCTGGGGGAACCAGGAAACGAACAGCAAAAAGCGAAGGAAGCTTTGCTCGGCTTCATATTTGCCGTTGTAGACATCAATCAGATAGGAAACAGACTGAAATGTGTAAAACGAAATGCCAAGAGGCAGCAGGAGGCCTCGATTTCCGGGCAAGAGCACAGCAAAATACTTCAGCCATGCCAATATGCCGAAATTAAGAAACAGCACTGCCGCAAGAATGATGCGCTTCTTCAGTCGGAGCTGGCTTCGGCATTTTTTTAGCTGCGTGCGGTCCGCAAAGCCGTTTTTTTTGCGTTTGGCAAAATCTGCGTCCAAAAAGGAAAAAAGCCTGCCTCCTCCATAGACGCTGGCTGCCGTTGTTACAAGGAGCACCAATGTCCATCCGGAGGAAGAGGCATAGAAAACAAGACTCGCCGCCAGCAGAATTCCCCACTGAAAAGAAGCCGCCGCGGGGATCAGCCGCGGCAGCAGGTAATAAACAGCAAGTCCTATTGCAATAAAGAGAAAGTACTGTAATGAGAACAAATCCATGATGTATGTACTCAATGTGCAGCGCCGCATACGCCTGCCGATTTCAATCTGAGGCTTGCCTGCAAGCAAATGGCTCACATTGAAATGTGACAGGTGCTGAACCCGCTACGTCAGAAAGAAATCCGGATCCTCCTCAACAATCTCGATTTCAAGATAGTCAAAAGGAATCTCCTCCACAAAACTGTCCTGCGTAAATCTGCATTTGGCACGCTGCCGGAAATCCCGAATATTCTGATCCAGCCAGATTGGCTCTGCAAGATCAAAGGCTCCGCACGCAGCTGTCAGCGCATGCAGCACCTTATGCGTGCGCGTATCCTCACTCGGATCCTCTATCGTCATCTCCTGAATCAAATGACCCTCGTGCCACTTTTTGGCCCACAATCGGAACATAGCTGCAATCCCTCACCTCGTGCATTGTTTAAAAGGTATCTACTCCGCAGTGCCAGCTTCCGGTAGGACAAACGCAGGCGAGCAGACTACTCGCCATAGCCGTTCGGATTCTGGCTCTGCCATCTCCAGGAATCCTCGCACATCTCGCGGATTCCGTTCTGCGCTTCCCAGCCAAGCTCCTCCCTGGCCTTTGCAGCCGAACAGTAGCAGGTTGCAATATCACCGGCACGTCTCCCGTCGATGACATAGGGAACCTTCTTGCCGGTCGCTTCCTCAAAGTTCTTTACAAGGTCCAGAACGCTGTAGCCAACTCCGGTCCCCAGGTTGTAAATTGAAAGGCCGGATCCGGGTGCCAGCTTCTTCAGGGCGCAGACATGCCCCTTTGCAAGGTCAACCACATGGATGTAATCACGAACTCCGGTACCGTCCGGTGTGTTGTAATCATTTCCGTAGACATGGAGCTTTTCCAGCTTGCCGACTGCAACCTGCGTAATATACGGCATCAGATTGTTCGGTATGCCATTGGGATTCTCACCCATGGTGCCGGATTTGTGCGCGCCGATCGGATTAAAATAGCGCAGAAGAATCACATTCCACGTCGGATCCGCAAACTGAATATCCCGCAGAATCTGCTCCAGCATCGATTTGGTCCAGCCATACGGATTGGTGCACTGTCCCTTCGGGCACTCCTCCGTAATCGGTACAAAGGCCGGATCTCCGTAAACCGTAGCCGATGAGGAGAAGATAATGTTCTTGCAGCCATTCCGGCGCATAACATCCACCAGCGTAAGCGTACCCGTGATGTTATTGTCATAGTACTCCCAGGGCTTGCGGACCGATTCCCCCACAGCCTTCAGTCCGGCAAAATGAATGACGGCCTCCGGCTTTTCTGTTTCAAATACGTGCTGCAGACCCTCGCGGTCCCGAATGTCGATCTTGTAGAAGGGAACCTTCTTGCCGGTGATGGCTTCGATACGCCCCAGCACCTTTTCGCTTGCATTGTAAAGATTATCCAGAATCACCGGCTCATGCCCTGCATTTTGCAGCTCAACCACCGTATGACTTCCAATGAAACCGGCACCGCCTGTTACCAAGATCTTCATCTGTGTTTCCTCCCGGAATTCTTCCTGCTTACTCTGCGCTTTATTCCTGCATAAGGATTTACTGCTTTTGCTTTTTATTGGCTTCACGGCTGCGCTGCTTTCTGGCCTCCTGCTGCTCGCGCACCTTCGCCGCCTCGTCAAATTCCTTTTGCTGCTGCAGGATCAGCTCCTTGTCATCAAAGTAATTGATCCGCATAGCATCCTTCACCTCATGAAGAGTTTGGGCTGCCTTCTCTTCCGCCTTTTCTGTCCCCTTTTTCAGGACTTCATAGACATAATCGATGTTCTTCTCATAGTCACGGCGCCGCAGACGGATCGGTTCCAGCGTCGTCTGCAGTACATTGTTCAGGAATTTCTTAACCTTTACATCCCCAAGGCCGCCGCGCCGGTAATGGTCCTTCAGCTCATCCAGGCCGGCATATTCCGGCAGAAACTCTTCAAAATGCTCCGGTCTGGCGAATGCATCCAGATAAATGAACACCGTGTTCCCCTCGATCTTTCCGGGATCCTCGATGCGAAGATGATCCGGATCCGTGAACATGCTCATAACCTTCTTCTTAATGTCCTCCGGCTCCTCTGAAAGGTAAATGCAGTTGCCAAGGGATTTGCTCATCTTCTCCTTGCCGTCGGTTCCGGGAAGACGCATGGATGCCTGGTTCTCCGGCAGCAGAATCTCCGGCTCCACTAAGACGTCGCACTGATAGGTATGATTAAAGCTGCGAACGATCTCTCTTGTCTGCTCGATCATCGGCTCCTGGTCCTCTCCAGCGGGAACCGTATTGGCCTTGAAAGCAGTGATGTCCGCTGCCTGCGAAATCGGGTACGTGAAAAATCCGACCGGAATGCTGCTGCCGAATCCGCGCATCCCAAGCTCAGCCTTCACCGTCGGATTTCTCTGCAGTCTGGCTACTGTAACCAGATTCGCATAGTAGAAGGTCAGCTCCGTCAGCTCCGGAATGGCAGACTGGATGAGAATCGTCGTTTTCTCCGGGTCAATTCCCGCCGAAAGATAATCCAGTGCCACATTGATGATATTCTGCCGAACCTTCTCCGGATTATCCGCATTGTCCGTCAGTGCCTGTGCATCCGCAATCATGATATTGATTTCATCAAAATCTCCGCGGCTTTGCAGTTCCACTCTCCGCCGAAGGGATCCCACATAGTGGCCAATATGAAGGCGGCCTGTCGGACGGTCGCCGGTCAGTATAATTTTGCTCATGTCTTCCTTTCTGTGCTGCTGCGCAGCCTCCCGTTTGCCGGGTTCTGGATAAAATAACTATTCAGCCCCCATCTCGAATTTGATACTCGAAAATGCCCAATGGCATTTTCCCTGATCTTAGAGTGATTGTCCTCAGGCGCTGAACAGACGAAAATATTGTAGCAGAAGATGCGGCCGCTATACAATCGATCCGTCCAGATCCACCATTGTCCAGCCCTTCCAGTAATCCCGCATCGCCTCCGGTTCCGGAATCTGATTGTTCCTGTGCCGCAGCGGACGCACCAGAATCTTGGGCTCTCTTGCATTCAGTCTCCCGCCCCAGAAGGAAAAGGTGGAATTCGCCGCAATTACACCGTTGCAGTGTGTCATCAGCTGCATGTCCAGAAGATTGTCTTCCTCCTCATTCCAGTCGCAGACAGTTACCGGCTCGCCGTAATTGCCGAAGTGGCAGGCCCTGGCAAAGGCAGGATCGTCCGAAAAAATATAAAAGTGGATATGACGGCCGCTCCCCATGGCATCCACGGCCCGTTCCACGAAATCCACCGCCGCTTCATAGTATTGCTCCGTGCAGATGCCGCCCAGCAGCGCTTCATTCGCCTCATCCAGGTAATCCCCGCGCCGAAGATGCACGGCGCAGGAGAAGGTGTAGGCATCCTCCATTTCCTGGATGGCTGCCCGGTTTTTATCATTTACCTGCGGGATGACACTCTTCGGGAACACAAAAACCTTGCGCAGCTCATCCAGAATATCTTCATAATATTTTGTGCAGGCAAAATATCCATCCAGGTAGGCATCCTCCAGATCAAAGATTTCCGGATGATACATCCGGCTCTCTGTAAAGCGCTTGCCGGCTGCCTTTCCGCCAATATGGAGTCTTCGTGCCGCCTTTCCCCAGACCGAATCGCTTCCTGTCAGCTGCGCCTTCTCCTGACTGGTGCACTCCTCAAAGGGAAGTCCGCGAAACCGCAGCAGCTCGCAGCTCCTCGGTGCCAGCATGTTCTGCTGATTCTCCTCATCAAACCAGGAAAGATCCAGCTTGGCCTCCTTGCCAATGCTTCGGAGCTTGCAGTACAGTGCGTACTGCTGCATCTGATTGCCCAGACCTCCCTTTATTTCTACAATGATCATACGAATTCCCCCGCATTTTGAGTTTCCTTTGCATATGCGGCAAGAAAGGCCAGCGCCGCTCCCTGTCCCCACGCATTGCAGCCGTATTGCTGCCGGTACTGGGCAAAATCAATGCATTCTGCCGATGAATGCTGTACGCGGCCATTTTCATCCACATAACCAAGGAGAGAAACAGCTGCACGGCCGACCATCTCCCTGGCGTCCTTCGTAAGGACATTCTGTCCTGCCGCCGATATCGCAGCCTTGCCGTCTTTCGCCGCGCATTCTCTCGGAAGAAACCCGCCTCTTAAAAGACTGTAGTAGATCATTCCGCTGGCAGATGTATCCACGGGTCCCTTCCGGCAGTCCAGCTGCCAGGAGAACAGGCCATCGCTGCGCCTGCGTCTCAAAACCTCCCAGTAAAGCCTCTCCCATACCGGATCCTGCCCCACCTGCGATGCTGCGCCTTCGCGCCGCTCCTGTGCACTGATTCCCAGAAGAAGCCATCCGACGGCTCTTCCCCAACCGATGATCCCCTGGCAAAGGCCGGACTCCACATCATATCCGTGATACGGCAGTCCCGATGCTTCATCGATTCCATACCGGGCAAAGTTATCAAGCTCCCGCTTCGCCAGATCGCCTTGTCCCTCCTCTGCATAGAACATAGCCGTCTGCCCGGCTCCGTCTGCATAGATCCAGGAATTGCTGCTCCTTTGGCCATACACTATCGATCCCGCAGCATCTCTTCGGCAGTTCTCCAGATACTGATGAATCCGTTGTGCGCCTTCCTTCCAGCACGGCTCCCCGGTCTCTTGGTACAGCCGTTCCAGGACAACTCCCGTCAGCGCATCGTCCGGATTCTTCACCGGCATACCGGCAGCCTTCCATTCGCTAAGGTAATCGGCCGCCTCCCTGGTGTGACCCGCTTCCATCAGTCCCAGCAGTAAAAGCCCTGCCGGCCAGAAGATCCTGTCATCACAGGACGCGCCTCTTCCAAGTGCGTGCCTGACAAGGCCCTTCAGCTGTTTGGAAAGCGCTGGACGTCTCAGCGCATGCAGCTGCCTCGCCGCCTCCTGTGCCATTTTCTCAATGCAGTCCGGCAGTTTCTCCTGCGTCCATATGCAGTTTTTCATGTCTCCTGTTGTCTCCGGATTGGCAGATGGATCCATATTTTCCCCTTATCTATTACTGTAAGCTACCGTTTTCCAAGTTTCTGTGAAGCCAGCTGCTTCAGGTACCGGAATTCCTCCGATCTGCCGAATAATCCAAAGAAAACGCCATTAAATACCACGGTAATGATCACCGCCATCACCAGGAACTTTGCAATGCTGATGTTCACCAGCATTCGGTCACCCAACAGTCCAAGCCCCAGACACAGGGCGGCAACGGTGCCTGCATATCGCAGCGTTTCCGCAAAATAGCCTGCGCAGGACCGGTCAAAGCAGACGCGATAGATAATGACCGGTTTGGTCACATTGGCAATCAGACCCGAAATCACTGTTCCGACATAGATACCGGCAAGCCCGATTTCCTGCACCAGCCAGATTGACAGCACCAGATTTACCGCCCCCTGAATGAGTGCCAGGTATTTGTCCTGCTCGAACACCCCGGCCGCCGTCTTGTAATTGGATAAGACGATACGGTCTCCCTTGAAATACAAATCCATCAGAATCAGCGCAACCGCTGCCTCCGGCAACACCCAGCTTTCTCCCAGCCACAGCCTGATAAGCGGCGTCAAAAGGACAAAAAAGCCCGTCACGGCAAAGCCGTACACCCAGCTGGCAAAGAACCGATACACCTTGAACAGCTCATACTGACGCTGCTTGGTCTCCGTGGCAATCAGGTTACCGAAGCCGGAAATCACGGAATTAAAAATGATGTTGACGAAATTCGTCACTGCATTGATAACCAGATTGTAATTATCCACCATTCCGGACATCGCGACCGCAATGAAGGACGAAATAATCAGCGAATCCGTCTGAAGCCGCGCGACATCCCCCACCTTATGCAGCACCAGCGCCTTTGTCTTGCGCCATACCTCGCCGGATTCCTCCTTGGAAAGCGGTGTCACGTTTTTATCCCGCAGATACGGATACCGGCGATTCAGATACCAGGATACGAATACCTTCTGCGCCAGCTGCACGAACATGTCCGTCAGAAGATACCAGAGAAAATTGCCCGTCAGTATGATCACCGCCACCTGCAGGAGCGAAACGATGATCTTCGTAACGGTATTGATATTCGTCTGGATGTAGTTGCACTGCTCCGCATTGCAGAGGCTGTACTTGTAGGAGACAAAATACGTGCTGACGGTATTGAACAGAAAGATCAGGTAGTACCCTGTCATTTCCCCCGTCGTGATCGCTCCCGGGTCCTTGATCAGATATTTAAGGAACGGTGCGATGGAAAGACCGATGCCCGCCACCACCAGCGCGATGACCGTATAGGCCTTCCGGTACATCTGCATATACGACTTGATCTTCTCGGTATCGCCCTGTGCCACCGGCCGGTACAGAGCAAAATTCAACGCCGTTCCAATACCCAGCTCGGCCATGGAAAGGATGGATAGGATATTCGTATAGAGCGAATTAACGCCCAGCAGCTCCTCGGACAGGTGACGGATAAAAATGGTCCGCAGCACAAAGGACATCAGTGCCGTTGCTGCCTGTCCCACATATCCAAAAGCAATATTCCGCTCCGCCAGGCGAACCCTTCCGGATGTCTTTTTCTGATTTCCCATCCTCTTACCTCAGCTCCTGCAGCACGCGGTGAATCTCCTCCGCAATCTTTCCGGTTTCTGCGCGAAGTCTGGTCGCACTGCCGGCCAGCTGATACCTTGTCTCGTCCTCATGCTCCTGCAGCCAGTGCCATGCGTCCAGGAGCTGCTGCGGGTCCTTTAGCGACTGAACCGGGAGCACATAGTTTTCCTCTGTTCCGAACAGGTCCCTGGCTATTCCTCTCGCCTTTACGGAATAACCGATCACCAGTGTCGGGATGATGGTGGAATAGGCCGCAATGGTTGCGTGTGTCCTGGCACCGATAAAAAAGCGGCAGTTCGCAATCACGCCCTTTAGCTGCTCCGCCGGCATATCCTCCACCAGCTGCACACGTCCGCTGCTCCGGAACCGTTCATGGAGCTTTCGAAGCGGTACCCTGTCATTGCTGCGGTTCCAGACAACATGCGGAATCAGTGCAACCTTCATATTGGTTGTTTGCAGAATATCATCAATCAGTGCCGTGTATGCGGCAAGCGGTGCCGACGGATCCGCTGCATAATCCTCTACCATCGGACTTAAATTGATACCGACGGTATTGCCGCTTTCAAAGCCCTCCGGAAGTCCGCTTTCATCCGACGGCAGTGAAAAAGCCGGATCCGGACACAGCAGTACGCGTCCTGCTGCCTCCGGTCCGTAAGCCTCCCGCAGAGCCGTCTTCAACGCTTCAAAGGAGATGGTCTCCCTGGCAATAATCCGGCGATAGCGATGAAGGTCCTCCAGAAGCTCCGTATTATCCTTTGTAAGAAGCTCCGGCTCAATCGAACACCCCAAAAGCACAGTTGCTGTCTGCTGATGGTTGAACATCGCATTGGCTCTTATCAGGTCTTTGACCATGCTCGGATAGCAATAATTATCTCCTCCGATGGATATGGCAAGTGCAGGCTTCCTGCCGCCGGTCAGTGCCCGGTACCGATAACGCAGAAAGGACTCCTGATCCTTTGTCACCTTCCGATAGGCATAATACGCTGCATGGATGATCTTGTTCCGATCGATGTGCTGCTCCTCGATGATTCTCGTCCTGGCCTTTACCTCCGCAGGAAGATAGCGCTCATCCTCTGCCGCGCAGTTGGTCATCAATACAAAGCTGTCAACCGGAAGCAGCCGCACCAGCGAATCTACGATTGCCTCACATCCGTGGTTGCCGCTGCCGGCATGCATATACAATGCAAGTTCATTCATACTCATTTCCGTTTCGTACCTGCTATATCCCGCCGCGAAGCTTTTCCTTAGCCCGGGTCTGCATCGTTGTCATGCCGCAGAACGCCGAAGGAGACATCTGCAGCAGAAATGATTTTACCCTATAATCCATCGGAATCCCACTGGCAGCTCCGGCTCTTTTATGCCCGGCCAACTTCCTTCGGCACTGCTCCAGCTGCGGCCTGTAGTGCTCCCGTTCCTTTTTCGGAAGCTTCGCAATCTTGGAGGCCGTAAGGACATCCGAGACGATCTGGAGTCCGTGAAGTCGTTCCATCGCCGCGCAGTCCCCCTGTAAAGAGGGAAATCTGTCCAAAATAAGGTGCTCTGCAGCCTCCCAGCAGCGAATCTGATCCATATACGACGGCGTAAACGGCCGTTCCATTGCTCCCTTTGGATTGAAGGTATAGCGATACAGCGGAGCCTCCACAAATGCATAGCTTGTATCATCCTTCAGAAGCGAAAGCACGAACAGCATATCCTCTCCGATGGTCATTCCCTTCTCAAAGCGATGATCCCCGATTGCTTCCCTCTCAAAAAGCTTGCTCCAGACTCTGGTGTCCCTTTGAAGTATCCTCTCAGAAACAATCGCCTGCCCCGTCAAAAGACCAATGTCCTTTCTGCCTAGCTGCAGATCCATCCCGAGACTTTCCGCCTGCCTGTTTAAAACGTCTTTGTCTGCTTCCTTAAGAACAGACTCCGCTTCCTCTTCCGAAACCTTGCAAAATCCGCAGCCGCAGATCTGTGCACCCGTTTTCTGGTGCAGCGCATACAAAACCTCCAGCATCGCCGGATCCATGGCATCGTCTGCGTCCAGGAATGTAAGAAGCTCCCCGCCTGCTGCCTCAATGCCGCGATTTCGCGCCTCGGAAACCCCCTCATCCTCCATGGAGATCAGCTGAATACGCATTCCCGGCTCCGACCGTCGAACATACTCCCTGCAGCGCAGCCCGCTCTCATCCGAGGAGCCGTCATCCACCAGAATCACCTCCAGGCTCTCCCTGGCACGGACTGTTTGCTGCAGAACACTTCTCACCGCCGTATCCAGCGTTTTCTCTGCGTTATGCACCGGAACAATAATACTGATCATCCTTCAAATCCTCAATTCCTCCGCCCCGCCTGCAGGAGGAAAATTCTCCGCACAAGCCGAATACGAGTCGCCGACGGATGTACCATGACAAAGGCCAGCAGCTGGTTTGCCTTATCCTGAAACCAGTCTCCCCGTTTTTTAAGCTGTTCTGCCGCCTTCTCTTCCCGGCAGATCCGCTGCACACGCTTCACGACCGCATCTGCGTCCGCATCGGTTCTTCGAAGCTCGTTTTTAAGCACCAGACACAGCTGGAGCAGAGCCTCTCTTTCGACCTGCATATGTCCGTTCGGGTAGGCCTTTTCGTCCATAACCGTATGCAGCGTGTGCAGCAAAAGCGCCATATTGTTCTGCATGCCGGGGTCATAGCGATGCACCATCGACGCAGCAACAAAACGGTAATGGTAATCGTAATTGTCCTTCAAAATCACGACGCGGTCTGCATCCAGGAGCATCGGAACCGTCACATTGACATCCTCGCCCATGCGAATATTCGGATTTCCAAAATGCATATTATCCAGGAGAAGCTGCCGGGAAAAAAGCTTCATACATCGTGACAAAATCACCGTGCGGTGTTCTTGTCCAAGGAGCCGGTCTTTGACCTGCCGGGTCAGGCGCTCCCCCTCATATATGCCAGGTTCCGCCTGACTGCCCACCTTCTCACGGGTATGATTCCACTCGCGCTCAATGATATATCCGCCGCAGATAACCTGCCGGCAGGGAAAATCCCTGCGCAGTGCGGCCGTCATTTTCTCCAGATGATCGGCCTCCAGCCAGTCATCACAATCCAGAAAGGAAATGTATGAACCGGTACTCACCCTCACGCCCTGCATCCAGGCCGACATCAGGCCGCCGTTTTCCTTGTGGATGACACGCACTCTGGAATCCTTCCTCGCAGCCTCATCGCAAAGCCGGGCGCTTGCATCCCTTGAGCCGTCATCCACCAGCACCAGCTCCAGATCACGGAAGGTCTGTCCCAGAACGCTGTCGATGCAGACCTGCAGATACTGCTCCCCATTATAAACCGGAACAACGACAGACACAGCTGCCTGCTGCCCGGAAAGCGCCATTTGCTCCATACCCGTTATTCATCCTCTAAAATCTCGCGGTAAACCTCTTCCAGACGGTCCGCGTGCTGCTCAAAGCTGTACTTGCCTTCGGCCCTTTGGTAGGACGCCAGGGAAGCTCTCTCCCAGGCCTTCCGGTTCGCAAGAAGCTCTGCAATCGCCTCTCCCATTGCCGCGGCATCTCCGACCGGGCAGAGCACGGCCTGTTCTCCGTCTCCTGTCAGATTTGGAATTCCGCCGATTCTGGTCGTCACCATGGGAAGTCCATATCCCATTGCCTCCAGAAGCGACATCGGCATCGCCTCCATATGGGAAGGCAGAAGGAAAAGGGTGCTCTCCCGCAAAAGCTCCTCCTTCTCTTCGCCGCGCACCCAGCCGGGAAACCTCACGTTCTTATCGAGAACAGAAGACGGAAGGCCGGTAGTAATCAGTTCCCTGTCACCGGCCCCTCCCAGCACAAATACAGCCTCCGGGATTCTGCCGGTCACAAAGCG
Organism: Paludibacteraceae bacterium; assembly: GCA_963629395.1. Taxonomy (GTDB): domain Bacteria; phylum Bacillota; class Clostridia; order Lachnospirales; family Lachnospiraceae; genus CAG-791. The sequence goes on from CAVGIV010000002.1 coordinate 12,108, forward strand.
GATGATATCCGGCATCTCACGCATTCCCTTTCCTTCCGTCAAAACGCCAAGGTAGAGAATCTGCTTCCCTTGACATCTCTTATCCTTCCGCTCCTTCTCCAGCACCTCCGGGTGCAGAACACAGTAATTGGGAATCACACGAATCCTCTGCACGGGATAGGTTGCGGACAGAACCTCCTTCCAGTGCGGACTCAGGACAATCATACGGCTGCATTTTCCGTAAATGAATCGAACCAGCCTTTTTTTACCGGCCGATGCATTGTCATAAAATTCATCAAAGGCGGATCCATGGATGTGATTTACGATGGGAATCCCTCGTCTTGCTGCCATCAGGATAAATGGAAGCTTTCGATAAAAGCTCGGCCCGAAGGAAGAATGAATATGAACAAGTTCCGGCGGGTCCTTTTTAAGGACCTCCCGGAACTGTCTGTACGCTTTCAGCGCTTTTTTTAATTTATCCTGCCTGGTGCCGTCACAATAAGACTGCACGTAGGTAATGCGATAATCCTTCTCCAGACGACTCCCATAGTATCCGGAGGTGACGGCAGCAATTCCGCCGTGTACCAGAGGATCCGGTACAATCATACAGATGTGATGCATCATTTGGCTCCCCTATGACCCAGGACCACAATAAAGGTCTGCAGCAAAATCTTGAAGTCCAGCGTCAGCGACCAGTTGTCAATGTATTTCAGATCCAGGCGGACCACCTCATCAAAATCCGATATGTCGCTCCGTCCGCTGACCTGCCACATGCCCGTAAGCCCGGGTGTCATGGACAGGCGCCTTCTGTAGTGCTCGTCATAGTGCTCAAACTCGTCCACGGTCGGAGGTCTCGTCCCCACCAGGCTCATATCCCCCTTCAGGACATTCAGAAACTGAGGAAACTCGTCCAGGCTGGTGCTGCGAAGAAACGCCCCCACCTTTGTGATCCGGGGATCATTCTCCATCTTGAACATGAGCCCCTTCACTTCGTTTTCCTTCTCCAGCTCCTTCTTTCTTGCCTCTGCGTCCTGATACATGGACCGGAACTTATAAATCTTAAACCGGCGTCCGTTTTTGCCGATTCTCGTCTGAGCAAAGAAGATCGGTCCCGGAGAATCCAGTTTAATGGCCGGCGCAATGAACACAGTAAGTATTCCTGTGAGCACAACACCGACAAGCCCGCCCAGAATGTCGAACGCTCTCTTGATCAGAAGCCGCTTGTAGCTGGACCGAAACCTGGTATAGGTAACACAGGTGAACGTGCCAAAGCTCTCCACCTTCGCCGAAGCGCCGCTGATTTCCGGAAGCCCCAGATTATAACGGCACACAACGCCCATTTCCTCAAAGCCGTCGATCAGAGGCTGCACATCCTCTCTGGTAAAGCCCGGAACATTTAAAAAGACCTCATCGAACGGAATCTGCGTAAGCTTCTCCGTCATCTCCTGAAAGCGCTTTTGCCGCTGCTGATCCGTATCTCCCTGCGTGCAGCGAACCGATGCCGATCCCACGATCTGGTAGGTGATTCCAAGCTCTGTCCGCAGCCTGGAAATGGTTTCATCCACGAGCTCCGGGATGGCAACTACCAAGACCTTGATCACCTGCTTCTCGCTCGTAACAACCCGCCGCAGAGCTTCCCGGAACAGGATGTGTGCTACGTACATCATGAACAGATTGATCCAGATAAAATTAATAATAACCTGCCGGGAAAGAATGCGTCCCCACTGTGCAAAAAATACAAAGGCCAGGGAGGCCAGAATCATCACTCCATTGTACTGAAGTACGCTCAAAAGCTCCTTAAAAAGACCTCTCTCCAGGAAATCCCGGTTCCATTCTGCAAAGAAGCTGTAAATGGTATAAAACAGCAGGAACACCACCAGCACCGCATAATGCAGTGTTTTGCTTCCCCAGTCATTATTCCCCGCAAACCGCAGATTGGTCGCCACCCAGTAAGACAGTGTGATACAGATCAGATCCACCAGCCACAAACCGTAGTTCTGCAGGATCTTATTTTTCTGGTTCATGATCTCCTAGTTCCTTCCCCCTGCCAAGAATTTCCGACAGATACAGTGCTGCCAGAAGCAGTCCGTAATTGCGTCCGATATATGCAGATACCAGATGCGCTTCAAAGACGGTATACAGCGACATGCTAAGAAGCAGGACAAAGCCCGCACGGTCCCTGGTCCTTCTGGAATACTCCATCAGAAGGAACACTACGCCAACAATAAAAAGTGCCGGCAAAATACCGTACCAGTACACGACGCGAAGCCAGCCAAGATCAAAATACGTGGCATTGAGCCGCTGGGAAAACCATTTCCAGGTAGAAATCGTTCCCTCGTGAAATGTCGTTGTCCACAAAGATGCCACACGCCCTGTCAATACACTGTCTAGCTTCGCCATCCAGCTATGCTTTCTCGGGTCAAACAGGCCGCACATGATTGAAAACACCAGTCCGCCTGCCACCAGAAGCTCTCCGAACAAATATACTGCGCTCACGCAGGAAACCCTCCTGCCATAGTGCAGCACCATCGAAACACAGATTGAAAAAAGCGCCATGGCACATGCGGTATTGCTGTGGGTCAGCCCGTACAAAAGAACATCTCCCACCGCCAGCAGAATATACAGATACAGCTTCATCTTCCGATCATACAGGTATAATCCCAGCATCAGCAGCATCGCCGCCATGCAGTGAAGAGAATTGGGGTGTCCCAGTCCCAGGTCCCAGCGCGTCTCAATTCCGTGCCCATAGTCATAGGTCTGGTACAGATGCCCCATCACGCCGGTAAGCGCCAGCACGACCAGCACCGCACATCCGGCAAGCGTACCCAGAAATTCCAGCTTCATCGCCTTTCGAATCGAAATCGTACCAGCCGCCCGCATGAATATGAAAACGCGCAGCAGATCATTTCGCCCGCCGATCCGCCAGCAAAGGATCCCCAGCAGGATGGCAAAAAGCCAGAATCCGTGCTCCTTTGCCGTTGCCCTTGGAACACAGCAAAGGCAGCGCACCGCGAACAAAAGAAACGCAAAGCGGTACATCATTCCATCATATGGATTTGTCCAGCTGCTCTTATCCAGAACAACTACCAGAATCTCAATGCACAGTCCCAGATAGAATAAAACTGTGCTCCATCGATCCAGCTTTGAAAGCACCTTATTCATGTTCCTTGCTTCCCTGCATATCCGCCCGGCACCTGCTGCATGCTGGCGGAAGCCTCCTGCCTGCAGGCAGATCCGAGGTTACAGACGGCCCGCTTATCCGTGCCTTTTCCATGCCACCACCGTTTTCTCATAGATCCCGGATAAACGGTAATACATCTGCGGTGATTGCACATACAGCTTCAAACGCTCCGAGTCTCCGCGGCGTCCGTACCGCTTCTGTCTGCACAGCTCCAGAATACGGTCCTTGTGAGAGAGAATACGCTGTTCAAGCTCTCTTGCCTGGTCCTTTGTTTCTTCACAGGCGCGATAATCCTCTTCATAGAACAGCATGCGGCGGTAAAACCAGTATTCCGACTCCTCACGAAGCCGCACAAAGCCTGCCTCGTCCAGCAGTGCAAGATGACTTCGCCACGCCGGGATCTCCTGTGTCAGCGTCCGATCTGCACGACCGCTGTTCATAATGCTCTCATTGCGGTTCTTCACATAATCATACAGAGGCTCCGGCTGATACAGCACTTTTCGTGCCCGGCAAAGCGCATAGGTTGTAAAAGGAATGTCCTCCGCACTGGTGCCCTCCGGGAACCGATTTCCCTTTAACACGCTTTGGTGGAAGAGCTTGCTCCACACAGACGGATGCAGAACAACCTTTCCATCCGTTCCTTCTGCTCCCGAACGAATAAAATACCGAAGTGCATCCTGCTGCCTCAATAATATACTGTTCTCCACAAGAGCGGCAATTCTGGCACTGGCGTCTTTCTCTCTTGCCTCTGCCTCCGGGGCCGCCTTGCTTTCATCCTGTGCCACAGTCTCCCGGTAATTCACAGCCGCAAGCTGCGCACCGGTTGCAAGCATGCCTCGCACCATCGTCTCGTACATTTCGGGGTGCGCATAATCGTCCCCGTCCACAAAGCCGATGTACTCTCCCCTTGCATCTGCCAATCCGGCGTTGCGTGCTGCCGAAACGCCGCCGTTTGCTGTGTGAATCACGCGAACCCGGGGATCCTGCCGGGACACTTCGTCCAGAATGCGTCCCGTTCCATCCGTGGAGCCATCGTCCACAGCGATGATATCCAGATTCTGCCAGGTTTGCCTTCTCACGGATTCCAGAGCCCTCGCAATGTATGGTTCCACATTGTAGGCCGTCACAATGACAGAGATCAGCGGCGTCTCCGTCATAAAGCGGCCGGACGGACTGATGCGAATCATATCGCGGGAATAGATATCCTTCCGGGCCAGTTCACTCCCGTCCTTCTCATTGTTCCAGATGGACGGTGCGAATACGATTTTACCCGGCGCGCTGCAAAGCCATGCTCCCCACCAGGAGAAGCTGGAATTGGCAATAATGTGGCAGCGGCACTGTGTCATCAGATAAAGATCCAGATGGCCGTGATCCTCATCGCTCCCCTTTACAAGGACAAAGCGCCCTCTGCCCAGGTTATCGGAGCGCTCCGCCTGGTAGCGAATCCACTCTCCCGCCTTTTCTTCATCATTTGAAAAAACAAAAAACGTGATTTCCGGATCCAGCTCCTGCAGACGCATAATAGCGGTGTTGTAATACGCATCCGTACAGATCCCGCCGTAAACATCCCCTTTTGCCACGTAATCCCCGAATCGAAGGTGGATGGAGGCACTGCCTCCTCTTCCGTTTAATCCTCTGGCATCTGCATTGGCTCCTGCCTGCCGGATCCTTGCCTCATACCCGCCGGCCTGCTCCAGGATCCGCCTTTCCCTGGCATCGGCATCCTCCCGCGGCTCTAAGAGCTTATCCGGAAAGGAAAAAGCTCGCCGCACCTCGTCCTCGCATCCTTCAAAATATCTAGGACTTTGAAAGCCGCCGCAAAAATATCCATCCTCCAGCTCAAGAAAGGCCGGATCAAACACGAAGTCCTTATCGTCCCTTTCCAGTGTCTTTCGCCCCGTCAGCTTCCTGCGGACTCGGCTAGGCAGAGCAAGACTGCCGTCCGTAAGGCGCGCAACGTCCTCCCGCGAAGCCGTCGGATATTCAATCCCGAAGATGTCCAGCCTTTTGGGGCGCCGTTTCTGCGCAGAATCACGGAAGGCCTCTTCATCGTATTGCGACACATCGTCAAACGAAACGCTGCGCCCGAGTTTTTGAAGCTGCAGGAAGAGAGCATACTGAAACATCTGATTGCCCAGTCCACCTGACATTTGGATGATAATCATACGGCAAGACATTCCTTCCAATAATCCGCCCATTGCTGGAACACGAAAAAGCTCCACAACAGTACTGAATAGTTCCGTCCGGATCCGGCGCCTCCATCCCCCATGGTCAGAAAACGGTTCACCAGCTCCTGCACAGCGGCAGGATCAAAAAGCCCCTGGGCCTCGAGATACTGCGTACTGCAATAATGCAGAAGCTCCTCCCTCAGCGGTCCCGAAAGCCACTTGCCAAGCGGGACGGAAAATCCCTTCTTAGGCCGGTCCAGCAGCTCCCTGGGAATGTAATCGTAAGCCAGCTGCTTTAAAAGATACTTTTTGGAAAAGCCGCCGGAAACCGGGTGGTATTTTAAGGAGTGATCCAGCCGGAAGGAATAGCGTATCACGTCCGGATCCAGGAACGGGCATCGGCTCTCCAGTGAGTATTTCATGGAGGCCTTGTCCACCTTCATCAGAATATCCCCGGGAAGATAGGTGTCCAAATCCAGCAGCATCCGTGTGATCTGCCAGTTTTCAGACGGATACTGCGATTCTGTTTCATAGTTGGCGGAAAGGAATGGCGTAGTTTGCTCCGGATCGGAACGAACTAATTTTCTTGCCAGCTCCGTATAGCTTCCGGCACCGAACTGGGTCTTGGTCTGCCTGCCGCGATTTGCGGAAATCACGCGCACGCGGAAGGGATACAGCTCCTCGAGCCTCTTACCGCGTCCAAGCGGAAGCTGACCGATCCCGTGTGCCAGACCGCCCAGAGCATCCAGACGCTGTGCAAGCCGGACATGATCATAGATGCCGTAGCCGCAGAACAGCTCATCTCCGGCATCTCCGGAGAGGGCCACCGTCACCTTTTTCTTGGCCAGCTTTGACACCAGCATCGTCGGTATCTGCGAGGAATCTGCCATCGGCTCATCAAAGAACTTCGGCAAATCACCAACCAGCTCGAAAAGGTCGCTTTCCCCGATGATCTGTTCCTCGTGATCAGCCCCCAGATGCTGTGCAATCGCCCTTGCATACGGCGATTCATCGTATTCCTCCTCTTCAAATCCAATGGAAAAGGTCTGAAGCCGTCCGCTCCCCAGCTGTTCGCTGGCAATGGCGCTGATCAGTGATGAATCGTAGCCGCCGGACAAAAAGGTTCCCAGTGGAACATCCGCTACCATCCGCCGCCGCACAGCGTTCTGCAGGTGCAGACGCAGCTCGTCTTTGGCCTCCTTCTCATCCGTAATGCAGCTCTTCCTGTTGTCCTCGTACTGCTCGCGAATGCTCCAGTAGCGCCAGGAATGCATCGTATGCTCTCTGACATTCCAGGTCATAACGCATCCCGGTTCCACCTTCCACACATTCTCCAGAACGGTGTCCGGTGCATTGATGTACTCCTGAAACAGATATCTTGGAAGAATATCCCTTCGTATCCTGCCCTTAAAGCCCGGACTTTTCAGAATCGGAGCAAGGACAGAGGCGAACAAAAGCTCCTCGCCGTTCTGAAAGAAATACAGTGGCTTTTGACCCATTCGGTCACGGGCCAATATCAGCTCCTGCGTGCTGCAGTCGTAAAGAGCAAAGGCAAACATGCCGTTGAAATGCTCAACGCAGGAGATCCCCCAGCGCAGATACGCAGCGAGAATAACCTCCGTATCGCAGCTGGAGCGAAATGAATACTCCGGAAGCTCTTGCCGAAGCTCCCGGTAATTATAGATTTCACCGTTATAGACAAGGCGGAGGCGTCCATCCTCCGTGGACATCGGCTGATGTCCCAGCGGCGACAGATCCAGAATCGCCAGTCGTCTTTGCGCCATACCGAGGGTCTCACCCCCCGGCAGCTCCCAGAGCTCCGCTCCCGCATCGTCCGGTCCGCGCTCCTTCATAGTATCATTCATCAAAGACAGCTGTTCTCTGGTGATGATGCGTTTTGAAATATATCCGCATATTCCGCACATAGGTCACCCTGCAAGCTCCATGTAAAATTTCTGCATTTTTACAGCCGAGGTTTCCACGTCATAGCCGGCAGCATCCAGCAGCGCACCTGCTCTCGCAGATGCCTCCCGCCGGCCGGCTGCATCGCCGGCAAGAACCAGACCCTTTTCTTCATCGGTTGAGGCTGTGCGCCGCTTAATTTCCCTCGCCCACAGCGGCTTGTCTCCTTCCCCGATCGGAAGACGGATCACCAGATTCGAAAGCACCGCCTCCTCCGTGATGGTATCGGCAATGACGCAGGGAAGTCCTGCTGCCTGCGCTTCTATTACTGTTCCCGGCATTCCCTCATACAAGGATGGAAACGCAAATACGTCAAAGGCCTGATACACTGCTGCCGTCTCTTCTCTCGAGAGCTGTCCGGTCCAGATAACCTTTTCGCCAAGTCCCGCTTCCTCAAACGCCTTTTGTATCTGCTCCTTCAGTGCACCCTTCCCGGCGAACAGAAAGCGCACCTCGCAGCCTGCAAGCTCCCTGCCAACCCCGGCAAGGTAGCTGTGATTTTTAACCGCATCCAGGCGGCCCACGTGTCCGATCACCACAGCATTATCCGGAATCCCATAGCTTGCCCGGACCCGGCGGCGCTTTTCTTCATCAAAGAAAAAAGGAGCCAGCTCCAGTGCATTCGGCACCAGCATGATCTTCCCTTCCTCGAATGCCCTGCGGCCATATACGGAAATGGATGCCTCCTGTGAGCAGGAAAGCATCCGGTCACATTTGCCGGGAAGCGAACGCCGAAGCCACCTGGTAGCAATTCCTCTCAGCCCCGCGTCCACACCGGCGCTTCTGGCATGTGCCATCACCACCGGCACGCCAGCCTCCTTCGCAATCGGAAGGTATATCGAAGCTGTCGAGGTCATATGTCCCTCGACAGCCGTGAAGTCATGATGCGCTGCAAAAAATCGCCTGCACGCTCTCTTGTACTGGCCCAGATTGGTTCCGGTAAAGCGGGGCAGTACAAAGATTCTCCCGCCCATGGACAGCACTTCATCATCCAGGTCCTCCTTGGGCCGGCGCGCTGCCAGTGTGTCTAGATCCTCACAGGCGTCCCGGAAGTGCACCAGAAAATCAAACTGGACCTTTGTTCGGTCCATATGCCGGTACAGATCCATTACCCGGGATTCCGCACCGCCGCGATTCAGCTTGCCGAACACATGTAGAATTCGGATTGGTGTCTCCAGCTCCATACTCTGTGTACTTCCCCTTTGTGTAGCGTCTGCTGTCTTCAAAGCGCAGCAGGTGAATCCGTACTGCCCATCCGCTGCCCGGTCAGGTCGTTTTTCAGCTTTGCTTACTTTTTTGCTTCTCATAGCGTTCACGCAGTGCGCGCTTGACCAGTGCCATTGCGTGCTCCTTCTGCATGCCAAAGGATCCTCGAATCACCGCATCCTGCGCCAGCATCTCGTCATAGGAAATCATTGACTGATTGCTGATGATGTCCTCATAGACAGCAAAATCCTTCTCCTCGAGCGTGTTGCAGTGCACGACAATGGTGGTTACTCCGGAAGTCTTTTTGAGGCTGTCCGACTTCCGGTAGGAAATCGGATAAAAAATCAGCTCCGCATACTGGTAGGGACAGGTTCCGAAGCCATCGGTCAGGCCGGTAAATCCCAAAGAACGAAGTGCCATTAGCGTATTGAGGTCATAGGAGTGAGCCGGTGCCATGAACAGCGTCGTCTCAATTCCATGCTTCTTTAAGATTGCCTGTCCCTTGCGGAGGCGGTCTCTTTGCTCCTCATAGGATTGTCCCGCAAATTCCGACTTGCGATTCAGCGGCAGAATACCACCCTTATCCGTGGAGTAGGTGTGATGATAGCCATGCATACTAAGTGTCCAGCCGTCCTTATCCCGCAGCTGCTTCACATAATCCCAGAAATCCTCCCTGGGCGGATCAATCTGAAGCTTCGGATCGCGGTTGTCCGGTACAATTCCCAGAAGCGGCCGAACGCCGTATTGATCCAGAATATCCTTGAAGCGCAGAAACTTCTCCCAATTCATTTCTGCCGTTATATCATCCAAACGAATCGCGATTTTCACAACATCACCTCACTGCAAGTTTTCCTTGTACCAGTCAATTGCCAGCGCAATGCCGGCGGCAAAATCATAGGACGGATCATACCCAAGCTTTTCTCTGGCCTTGGATATGTCTGCATTGCTGTCCCGTATATCTCCGGCGCGGGTCGGGCCGAATGCCGGCTCCATCTCGATTCCAAGCGCCTTTGTGATGTCATAATACACATCAATCAGATATTCCCGTCCGCCGGCACCGATGTTATACGCTGTTCCGGACGCATCCTCGGAAGCTGCGCAGCAGCGAAGGCATCCCTCAATCACATTGTCAATATAGGTAAAATCCCTGCTCTGACGTCCGTCTCCGTTAATTGTGGGCTGCTCACCCGCCAGGAGCTGTTTAATAAACTTCGGGATTACTGCCGCGTAGACGCCATTGGGGTCCTGGTGCCGTCCGAAGACATTGAAGAACCGCATGCCGTAGGTGTTCAGGCCGTAGATTTCCTTGTACATCTGCCCGTACATCTCATCCACCTTCTTCGTCAGTGCGTACGGAGAAAGCGGTTTGCCCTCCTGTCCTTCCTTCTTCGGAAGCACAGTCGAGTCTCCGTATACTGAGGAGCTTGAAGCATACGCGAATCTCTTCACGCCGTTTTCCCGTGAGGCCTCCATCATGTTGAGTGTTCCGTGAATGTTCACTTCTTCATAGAACAACGGCATCTCAATGCTGCGCGGTACCGATCCCCAGGCCGCGAGATGAATCACGTAGTCGACGTTCTCCGTTGCCTTTCGGCACGCATCCAGATCCCGGATATCATCCTGGATGAATGTAAACCTGGGATGCTCCAGATAGGGTGTAATGTTCTCAATATGTCCGGTAGAAAGATTGTCCAGTACGCGAACGGTATATCCCTTTTCCAGAATTGCCGCCGCCACATTCGATCCGATGAAGCCGGCACCGCCGGTCACCAGAAAAACGCTGTCCTTTGGAAACGTTATTTTCTCAAAGCTCATGAATTGATCCTCTGAATTGATTCTCTTTTGTATCCCATGATACCATATGTAACTTATGCCTGCATGGCAGCCTCGGCAACCTTTATCATAATGGCGCACTCAATTCTCTTGCGGAAAATCTGACAGCCGTATTCATAGGTTCCGTGAATGTCACCGGTCGCATGATACCCGTTGGCTGCGCACCCTCCGGAGCAGTACAGCCGTGCCCAGCAGTTATCGCAGTCATGCCGTGCATACACGTTGCAAAGCTTGAATTCATCGCGAAGCTTTGTGTTCGTCACGCCGTCCCAGATGTTCCCCAGCTTATATTCCGGGTCGCTGACAAACTGGTGACAGGGATACAGGTCTCCCCACGCAGTAACAGCCATGTATTCCGTTCCGGAGCCGCATCCGGAGATCCGTTTGTAGATGCACGGACCATGCTCTAAGTTAATCATGTAATGATAAAAGGTAATGGGCTTGCCTTCCCTCTGTCTGCGGATCATATCCTTGGCCAGAATTTCATACTGCTCGAAGAGAATCGGCAAATCCTCCTTCGTTAATGCACTCGGGCTTGACGGGTCACATACGACCGGCTCCATCGACAGCTCTGTAAAGCCCAGGTCATCCGCCATGTGGAACAGATCATTTGTAAAGTCCGGATTGTAATGCGTAAAGGTGCCGCGCATATAATAGCCCTTATTGCCCCTGGCCTTGGCAAATTTCTGGAACTTCGGAACGATGGTGTCGTAGCTCCCCCGTCCCATACGGTCCACGCGAAACCGGTCATTGACCTCCTTGCGGCCGTCCAGAGAGAGCACCACATTATGGCACTCCCTGTTGGCCCATTCAATAACCTCGTCATTGACGCCCACACCGTTGGTGGTCAGGGTAAAGCGGAAATTCTTCTTTTTTTCCTTTTCTATGCTGCGGGCATATGCCACCAGATCCTTGCACACCTGAAAGTTCATCAGCGGCTCACCGCCAAAAAAATCAACCTCCAGATTTCTGCGGAAGCCGGAGTTCTCAACCAGAAAATCCAGCGCACGCTTGCCCGTCTCAAAGCTCATCAGTCCTTCCTTGCCATGGAAATTCCCCTGAGAGGCAAAGCAGTAGGAGCAGTTCAGATTACATGTGTGCGTCACCAGAAGACAGAGCGCTTTGATGACATTGGAGCGGTTCTTAAGGTCAAATGCTTTATCTGCGAACACATCCTCTGTAAACAGCTTCCCATCGCGGATCAGCTCGTCGATGTCCGCAAAGGTGTCCGCCACGTCCTGCTCCGTGAGGCCCTGCTCCTTATACTTGGCAAGCAGCTCCCGTCCAACACACTCTCTGTCCTTTCCCGCATCCAGTCCCGCAATCGCGTCATACGCAATCTCATCGGTAACATGGACTGCTCCGGAATATACATCAAGAATAATATTGTAGCCGTTTAATTGATATTGATGAATCATATGCTTTCCTGTCTTATACATCTAAAAAGGCCGGAACATCCGAAGATGCTCCGGCCTGCTATCTCTTGATCGAAATGCTCTGCTCTCAGAAGGGAAGACTAAAAAGAGGCTTCCTTTCCGCAAGTCCTCTGCCGCTGTGTGATCAGTTCTCCTTGTTCTCGCAATCCTGGTTCGCAATTCCGCAGCTGGTCTTGCATGCGCTCTGGCAGGAAGTCTGGCACTCGCCGCATCCGCCGTTCTCTGCGCTCTTAGCCATATCACGTGTGTTCAGAGTCATAATGTGCTTCATTATCATATCCTCCCTTAATTGGATTTATATCAAACAATTATTCTATATACTACCTATTCTCTCGCGTCCTTGTCAAGGCGAATATATAGGCCGTCACACTGCATAGGTGCACGTCTGCGATGGTTCCTGGGGCAAAAGCGCTATCGCCCTCACCATCTGGGATATCCGCCGCAGCAAAGGCCTCCGCCCCCGCAGCAAAGATTCAGTGCCGCGTTCAAAAGACAGAGCTTGAGGCACCATCCGGCTGTACTGGACGGACCGGAACCATAGGGATTTTGTCTCTCCTGGTACCACGTGGATCCTGCACTCATTCGCTGCACCAGATCCTGATAAATCTGATTGCCCGGCTCCATCTGGGCCGCGTTCTTGGCATACTGAAGTGCCACCACATTATTGCCGAGCCCGGAATTGGCAATTGCACTGTAGTAGTACCACTGAGCAGATCGGTTGGTAATGCTGTTTAATACATTCAGTGCTTCCTGATAGTGCCGGCTGTTTATATAGTTCACTGCCGCCTGCAGGCGGATCGAATCCTCGTCCTGATTCTGACTCTGTCTCTGGTAGCTCCTCTGCTGACCGGAGAACCCTCCGAAACCGCCACCGAAAAACTCATTCCAGAAATCACCGTATCCCTCCTGCCAGGAGGATTCCTGATAGCTTCTGCCCCCTGCGGCGCCGGAGCCCCCGTAGGATCCCGATCCGGCACTGCTGTAGGGGTGCTGCCGCTCGTACATAACCTGTTTATAGGCCGCCTGCACCTGTTTGAATTTTTCTTCTGCCTGCTCCTTATTGGGATTGTTGATGTTGGAATCCGGATGATATTTGCGCGACAGAGTCCGATATGCTTTTTTGACCTCGTCATCCGAGGCATCCCGGGATACCCCCAGGATTTGATAGGGATCAGACATCCTGCTGCCCTTCCTTTCCGAAATTGCCGCTGCGTGCGGCACGAACGCTATTGTATCTGGTCCAGACGCCCGAGTAAAGAATATTGCGGAGAATCGGGAGATTCTCTACGCACGGAAGCAGCTCAAAAGCCTCGCAGCTGCGGGATATCATCATAGTCAGAATCTGTCTCACCTTCTCATCAAACTCCGGATCATCCTTCATAGTCAGGAACGGATTATAGCTTCCGCTTTTCGCATCCTTTTCCAGATCATCATACGCATCCATAAGGTACACAAATTTGCCAAGGTAAAACCCCATCTGCCGCAGCGGCACCTCCCAGTCGTCCTCTCGGACTGCAAAGAGCTCCGACATGATGTCACCAAAATACCCTGCCACCTTATCAATATCTGTTTCCTTTTCGGCCTCCGATGCATGCAGCCGGTCCAGCCTGTCCTTGATGACCGCTGCCTTATGTCCGTAATCAGCTCCGGCCCTTGTACTTTTTTTCTTCAGGAGCTTCGACGCCAGAAGCTTATGCATCTTATGCTCATCACTCCAATCATCAAGGCATGAATAATAAGACAAAATGATATTCATATCCGCTGCGTATTCGGTAAACTCATTGCAGCGCGTTGTGTGCTTCTCGAAGGGATGCGCAATGCATCTGGTTTCTCCCAGCTCATCACCGGCATCGTACAGATCGCTCAGCAGCAGAATAAGGAATGTCATGTCGTAGGTCAGTGTCATCTGTCCGGAGATCCCGTACTGTTCACGCAGCATCCTGCAAAGGCCACAGTAATAGGAGCGGTACACCCCCACCTCACGAACCTTCAGCTCCTGCTCATTAATGACAACGTAGCCAAACATAACCTTTCCCCTTTACCTCTGAATCTGCAGCCGCTTAGGAGCGCTTTTTAAACTCCTTTCCGCATTTGGGACAACGGACCATTATTTTGCCCTTCCCCTTTGGAATCCGAATCTTCTGACCGCACTGCGGGCACTTGTAGATATGGAAGCCTGCATTTTTCTTTCTCTGTTCGCTGGCATATGCTGCTTTATACGAAAGACCCCGAATCTGGGCTCCAAGCTTCCCGAAAAAAGCTCCTACAGACCGTCCAAAGCCGCTGCTGCGGAGCTTCGCCGTAATCTCAAGGTATTTCTGGTTCTCCTGGTACCTCTTTGCGATGTTGCGTGAGAACATTCGAAAATACATATAAACCAGCAGCAGCAAGGAAATCCACCACAGCACCGGCATGCGCAGAAACATTTCCAGAACAATCAGAACCAGAATGACGCCGGAAAGAAACTGTCCGAATTTGTCGGCCCCATAGCGTCCCTGCATAAACTGAATAAACTTATAACGAAAGCGATCCCACATAGCTCCTACCTTCACGTGCAAAAATACATTTAATCAATACAGAAGTATTTTTATCCCGGCGCTGTTGAATTGCAATGAAGGAACCTCAAAAATACTATTAAAAAAGAATAAAGGCAGCACATATTCATGTGCTGCCTTTTCGCCGCCGGGCGCGCCCGGACGAAAGTCCAGGCAAACGCGAATGCGGTTTTAAACACTCTATGCTGATCAGATGCTCTTAGATGCTCTTCTTTGCAGTCTCTGCCAGTGCAGCAAATCCTGCAGCATCGTTCACTGCCATCTCTGCAAGCATCTTGCGGTTGATGTCAATGCCGGCAACCTTCAGACCATGCATCAGCTGGCTGTAGGAAAGTCCGTTGATTCTTGCAGCTGCATTGATACGTGCGATCCAAAGAGCTCTCATGTCTCTCTTGCGAAGCTTTCTGCCCTCGAACGCAGAATTCTGCGCTCTCATAACCGACTGCTTGGCAACTCTGTACTGACTGGATCTAGCTCCTCTATAGCCCTTCGCAAGCTTCAGAACTCTGTTGTGCTTCTTCTTGGCGTTCAAGCCACCCTTAACTCTTGCCATTTCTGATTACCTCCATACAATCCTGTCATGCACCCGAATTAAAGGTAAGGCATGATCTTCTTCATATTCTTTACATTCGTTGCATCCGTAACTGCAGGCTGACGAAGGTTTCTCTTTCTCTTCGTGCTCTTCTTGGTAAGGATGTGACGCTTGTACGCCTTGCTGCGGACAAGCTTGCCATTTCCGCTAAGCTTGAATCTCTTGGCAGCGGATCTGTTTGTTTTCATTCTAGGCATATCTAGTTCCTCCTTCTGCTCCGGCATCTGCCGGTCTGTTCTATCCTAAATCGCCGTTTCTGTCGTCCGATACTATCCGTTCTTCTTCTGTACCAGAAACAGGGACATGGATCTTCCTTCCACCTTCGGTGCCTTATCCACCACAGCGATATCCACCAATGCGTTGGCAAAATCAGTCAGAATGTGAATGCTGTCATTCATATGCGCCATCTCGCGGCCGCGGAAGCGAAGCGTCACCTTTACGCGATCGCCTCTCTCCAGGAATTTTCTGGCAGAGCCAATCTTGGTATTCAGATCATTCTGGTCAATGTTGGGAGACATACGAATTTCCTTGATCTCCACTACATGCTGCTTCTTCTTGGCTTCCTTCTCCTTGCGAAGGCGCTCGTACTTGAACTTGCCGTAATCGATAATCCGGCACACCGGCGGCTGTGCGGTTGCTGCGATCAGTACCAGATCCAGTTCCGCATCTCTGGCCATCCTTCTGGCATCCTCTGTGGGCATGACACCAAGCTGCTCGCCGTCCGCCCCGATCACGCGGACCTCTTTGTCACGGATCTGCTCATTGATAGGCGTCTCCGGTCTGCGCTGCTGTCTTCGGTTAAAGCTGTTGTTATTAATGGGTTTACCCTCCTCATCCATTAAAAAAACTGACGGCAGATCTCCCACCGTCAGTTCCAGTCACACACCCAAAGCAAATCCATACCTTCCCTCATCCGGGAATATACAGACCCGCATTCTGCGAAACCAAATGAACTCTGCCGACGCCCGTAGATGGCCGGTCAGGTGAGAGCCTTGCTCTGCTTCTTTTCGATTGTCCGCGGCACCCGCCGCCTCAATCTCACATACATTATCACAAGTGGTCGATTTCTGTCAACCACCTTTTACGTATTCGTAACTATTCAGAGCCCATTCGCAAAATCGCTGCTTCGCAGCTTTCCTTTTGCTCATGTGGCGTTCTCGCCACATAAATTTGCAAAAATGTGCTCGTTAATGCAAGCATTACTCGCTCATTTTATGCAAATTTGCCTGGCTCTGGATAGTTACACGTATTCTTCCTCGTACCAGGCCTGCAGCATCAGAATATACCAGATCTGCGGACGCCAGATATCCCGTTCAATAAAATCCTCCCAGATTCTGCGCACGACAGCAGGATCCAGTAGCCCCTGACGGCGCACCTTGTCCTCCGCAATGAGTGCCTCGGCCCACTCCCGCAGTTCTTTTGTCTTCAGCCATTTTCTCAGCGGAATGGAGAAGCCTTTTTTGGGCCGGTCCATCATTTCCCTGGGCACATACCGGTAGAGGACATCCCGCAGGACCACCTTCCCCGTATCTCCATCCCGAAGATACGAAACCGGCAGCGTCCATGCAAATTCAACCACATCCCTGTCCAGAAACGGCACCCTAGTCTCCAGAGATACCGCCATAGCTGTCCGGTCGACCTTCACCAGAATATCATCCGGATGATACATCCGAAGATCCATCAGCATGACATCGTGATAAACTTCGCCCGTTATGTCCGCCCCCACCGGGTGATAGGCATACGGAAGCTCCTCATGGCACAGAGCGATCTTCTTCAGCAGAGGATCTGCCTCATACGAAAGCCGGAATATTTCCTCCGGCCCCTTTGCCATCAGAATGCGGCTCTTTACCGCGGTAAGCTCTCTTTTCGGCAGCGGGCCGTAAAGAGCAGCCGCACCTGCAGCCCTTCGAATGGGATAAGGGATGTTCTTTATTTTGTTCCACTTTCTCGCCGTAGATGCATAATTCAGATATCCGGCAAAAAGCTCATCTCCTGCATCTCCCGACAGCGAAACCGTCACGTGCTCTCTTGTGAGCTTGCTGACAAGGTAGGTCGGAATCTGTGAGGAATCCGCAAAGGGCTCCGCGAACATGGAAGGCAGCAGCGGAATGACGCTTCTGGCGTCCTCCTCCGTGATGGTCATTTCGGTATGCTCCGTCCCCAGGTGTCTTGCAATCTCTCCGGCACAGTCTGCCTCGTTGTAGGACGGGTCATTCATCCCGATCGTAAAGGTCCGGACCTTTCTGTCACTCTGCGCCTGCATAAGTGCAACGATTGTACTGGAATCAATGCCCGCAGACAAAAACGCCCCCAAGGGAACATCCGCCACCATCTGATCACGGATGGAGCTGCGAAGAAGTCTCTCCAGTTCCTCCGATGCCTCCTGACGCGTGCCCCGGAACAGATTTTTTTGTCCGCGGACCGCCGTTTCAGTCATAGACCAGTAGGCTTCCTGCCGCACCTGATCCTTGCCGTACGGAAAATCCACCGTCAGCACAGTGCCGGGCTCCAGCTTCCGAATTCCTTCATAAATCGTATACGGCGCCGGTATAACGCCAAACTCCAGATAGATATCCAGCACCTCGCGGCAGATTGGATTGGAGAACCCCTCTACTGCGCGAATGCTTCCAAGATCAGAAGCGAAAACAAAACGATCTCCCACCCAGCCATAATATAAGGGCTTTTCACCCACGCGGTCCCGGGCCAGCGTCAGCCGGCGGCTTTCCGGCTCGTAGACAGCGATGGCGAACATTCCCTTGCACAGAGCAAGAGCCTTCTCCATTCCGTAAAATTCAATTGCCTCCTGCAGCACCTCCGTATCGCAGGTGCTGCGCAGGGTCAGTTTGCGCCCCTTTTTGGCAAGAGCCTTCTCCAGCTCTCGGCGTACCACCGCATAATTGTAGATTTCTCCGTTGTAAACAATGACCGTTTTCCCGGAATGAGACAGCATCGGCTGCGCTCCGTTCTGCGACAGGTCAAGAATGGAAAGCCGCTGATGCCCCAGCGTGCATAATCCATCCTCTGATACCCACGTTCCGCCGCCGTCCGGCCCTCTGTGCAGCATCCGATCCCGCATCCTCTGCATATTGCCCCGCTGATCCGTGATCTTCCCCGTATTCAATATACCTGCAATTCCGCACATAGGCCTTCCTCTTACCCGGTTTGGAAACGGTTACTGTAAAAATCCACAGCAACAGCTGCGTGCCTGGGCGAGCTTGTTCGCGCAGACACGCAGCCGCTGATTTTATTTGTGGTGGTGCCTGCTCGGACAGCTTTCCCACAATCTACTGCAGCACCATGCGCACTGCTCCGTACATGCCTGCATCATTGCCAAGCTCTGCTAGTCGGAAAACCGTCTTGCGGCATGCATGGAACGCAGCCGGCATGTAGTATTTCTCCACCACGTCCAGGACCATCTGCCCCGCCTTGGAAACGCCGCCGCCGATAACAACCACATCCGGATCAATGACCGCATTAATCATTGCCAGACCCTCGCCCAGCTTCTTCCCAAAGGCATCTACAACAGACAGCGCAAGTGCATCGCCCTTTTTAGCCTCATCAAAAATATCCTTTGCCTCCAACCATTCATCGTTGCAAAGGCTTGTTTTCTCCTGACCTGCTGCAATCTGCTTTCTGGCGATGCGAACAATACCGCTGGCCGAAGCAAACTGCTCAAGGCAGCCCTTTTTGCCGCAGTTGCAGGATTCCGTTTCATGATGGGAAATCAGCATATGGCCAATCTCGCCGCCGGCTCCATGGGCTCCCGGAAGAATTGCCCCGTTTATAATAATGCCTCCGCCGACGCCGGTTCCGAGCGTCACCATGATCACATTCTGATATCCTTTTCCGCCGCCTTTCCACTGTTCACCAAGGGCAGCGACGTTTGCATCATTTCCAACCTTCACCGGCATGCCGCCCAGCAGCCCCGAAAGTGTACCGGCAACGTCCACAACGCCCCAGTGCAGATTCACAGCTCCGTCTACAACACCTCCGGCAAGAACAGGCCCCGGAACACCGATGCCAATACCCGCTACATCCGCATCACTCCAGCCCTTTTCAGCAATCTTACTCTTCACCGATGCGGCCACATCCTCCAGAATGTGCCCGCCTTTATCTTCCTTCCTGGTCGGAATTTCCCACTTCTCCAGAAGCTCGCCTTCCCCGGCATCAAACACTCCAAGCTTAACGGTTGTTCCGCCGACATCAATACCGAATGCATATTTCCCCTGTTCCATATATTCCTCCTGCTGCACATGCTCACACACAACCTTGTGCAGCTACCAGTATACCTTACCGCGCGAGTGGATACAAAGCTTTCGCGGCAGATAAGGCTCTGCACCGGCAAGACCAGCGAAGATTTCAATATCACTCGCTTCCCTTCTCCTGGCTGTAGCGGGACAGGAACTGCTTCGTCCGCTCCTCCTTCGGGTGGTCGAAGACAGCCTCGGCTGTACCCTGTTCTGCAATCACTCCCTTATCCATGAACAGGACATAATCCGAAACATCCCTTGCAAACTTCATTTCATGCGTCACGATGATCATCGTGGTTTTCTTGCTGGCGAGCCCCCGGATAACCTTCAGGACCTCTCCTGTCAGTTCCGGGTCCAAGGCCGAGGTAGGTTCGTCAAAGCAGAGGATATCCGGCTGCAGAGCCAGTGCTCTGGCGATGGCCACGCGCTGCTGCTGGCCTCCGGAGAGCTGATGCGGATACCGGTCCATCCGGTTGGACAAGCCCATCTGATCCAGGAGCTCTGCCGCACGCGCGCGAAGCTTTTCCTCACTTTCGCCGTCATCCTTCCCTTTGCTCAGGAGTCTGGGCGCCAGCATGATATTTTCCAGGGCCGTGTACTGCGGAAACAGGTTAAAGGACTGGAACACCATTCCAAAGTGCAGCCGTTTCCTGCGAATCTGTTCATCACTCAGGCTCTCATGGAGATCGGCATCAAACAGCGTTTCTCCCCGAACCGAAATCGTACCGGCATTGGGTGTCTCCAGAAAATTCAGGCAGCGCAGCAGCGTCGTTTTGCCGGAGCCGGAGGATCCGATAATCGATAATGCCGTCCCCTCCTCCATTGTGAAGGAAATATCCTTCAATACCTCAGAGCGGTCAAATCGCTTCTGCAAATGTTGCACTTCAAGAATAGACATACTTACCTCTCTTCATCAGATACCGCAGTACCTGCATAAAACGAAATCATTCAGAACCCCTTCGCAAAATCGCTGCTGCAAAGCTTCTCTTTTGCTCATGCGGCAGCCGCGTATCAGCCCGTCCTCAGCGAAAATAACTCAGCTTTTTCTCAATCCAGTTAAACAAAAGCGTCAGCAGGCCGGAGAACAGCAGATAGAAAACGCCGGTATAAAACAGCGGCCAGATAATTCCTGCACTCTTGATGAAGGATTGACCGTTCCAGATGATCTCATATACTGCAATAACCCGGGCAAGTGAGGTGTCCTTTACCAGCGTAATGATTTCATTGGCCATCGGCGGCACGATCCGCTTGATCACCTGCAGCAGGATAATCTTACGGAAAATCTGTCCCTTCGTCAGTCCCAGCACCTGTCCGGCTTCGAACTGTCCGGCCGGAATGGACTGAATTCCACCGCGGTAAATCTCCGAAAAATAGCACGCATAGTTAATAACGAAGGCAGCCAGCGCCGCAATAAACCGGCCATTTGTCCCAGATCCCCACCAGTTATGTCCAAGGACAATTCCAGGACCGTAATAAATTACCAATAGCTGCAGCAGGAGGGGTGTCCCCCGAATCACCCAGATCAGAAATTTCAGCGGATACCGCAGAATCCGGACACCGCTCATTGTTCCAAGGCTGATAAACAGACCCAGCGGCAGGGAGAATACCAGTGTCAGTGCAAACAGCTTCAGCGTTCCTCCAAAACCCTGCAGCAAAGATAATGTAACCGTCCAAAACACAGCCTTTTCCTCCATAACAAAGAAACGCAAGGCCGGACAACACTGTCCGGTCTTGCACACAATACCACAAAGCCTGCTCCAGGCATTTTACTCTTTACTGCTCAATCAGTGCATCCTGTACGCCGTATGTCTCTGCAATCTGCTGCATCGTGCCATCCTCATACAGCTTCTTAAACTCATCATTGATGTAGGATGCAAGATCCGATCCCTTTCTGCAGCCAACGCCGTATTCCTCTGTTGTCAGCTCCAGCGTATGCGTCAGTGTCGGATAATCCGTTCCCTCTCCAATCATCGCTCCGGCCATCAGAAGATCAATGATGCTGGCGTCCGATGTTCCGGCAGAAACCTCCATCAGCGTATCCGCCTGTGAAGAAAGTGCCGTGTAATTAAACTGGCTGTCCTGTGCAGCCTGCTCTCCGGCAGAGCCTGCCTCCACCGCAAATGCAAGCTCCTTCATGCTCTCCGCATCCGGATAATCTCCTGCTTTATCCGCCGGCAAAACAACCACCTGCGCATTGTTGCAGTACGCTTTGGTGCACTCCATGGATGATGTGACCTCATCGGTCAGTGTCATGCCGTTCCATACAACATCAATGCTCTTGTTCTCCAGCTCCAGGATCTTGTTGTCCCAGTCGATCTCTACAAACTGTACCTCAACGCCAAGGTCCTTGGCCACCTGCGAAGCCATGTCCGCATCAAAGCCGATCCAGTTGCCGCTTTCATCCTTATAATCCATGGGTTCAAAGTCTGTAATTCCTACAATCAGCGTACCCTTATCCTGAATATAAGCAACATCGCTGTCTTCCGCAGCCGCTTCGGCAGTATCCTCTGCTGCCTCCGTCTCTGAAGACTGTGCCTGTGCAGCCTCTGTGGATGCCGCGCTGCTCCCTGTAGTCTCCTGGCTTCCGCAGCCAGCCAGAACTCCTGCTGTCATGATGCCGGCCATAATAGCCGCTACCGCCTTCTTTTTCATAATCTTCTCCTTACTAATGCGCTTCCGGTTTAGTTGGCTATCACTTTACCACAAGAAAGTGAGCGATGCAAGAAAAACTCACGGCCCCGTTTAAGAGAACCGTGAGCAAACATTCCAAGGAAGTACTGGTTTTACAGCAATAGTTACCTCCATTTGTGGGGATGTCTGCGTTAGCAGGCATGGTTTTCAGCGTTTCTCTTATACCGAGTCGCCGCCTTCCGCATGGCCGCCCAGATATGCATCCCGCATGGTCAGATACAGCTCTGCCGATGCACACTGATAATACGGATGAACATAAAAGACGCCCAGGATCCCCAGCGTGCAGGCGCTCAGAAGGTTCCAGCCGATAAAGGACAGGTCAAACAAAAATGTATGCCACTTGTTGCCGTTCATCATTTCCCTTGACAGCCGAAATGCTTCCTTCGAGGAAATATTCGGTTCCTCTGCCAGAATATACGGAACAAGCCGGTAGGAATAGGATTTTACAATCCCCGGGATCACGAACAAAAGTGACCATAAAAAGGTGAACAGATCCCGCAAAAACATCGTCAGCACCACATTCAGAAAGCCCGGTCCAAAGCAATGGAAGATCTCCCCCAATGACGCAGAGGACCCTTCCGTATGGGCAACAACCTGGTACCGCCGGCACCCGGTCTCGATCGGATGAAATATGAAAAACTGGAGCACGATCTGCACGCAGGATACGATAAGAACGGCAGAAATCAACAATCCTGCCAGCGGCACCAGCAGCATCGGAAGGTTCCCTTCATACCGGACGTTCGCAGACGGGGACGATGCAGCTCCGGCAGCGGCTGTGCTGACTCCTCCTCCGATGACGAACACCAGAATCAATGCCAGCAGCACCATTTTCCAATAGCTGACATGCATCAACGCCCTTCCCTTTTCCTTTACCTCACCAATTGTCCACATATACATATCCTTTCTAAATCCCGCATTCATCCCGATTTCTTCCGAAATACCGGAATGACCGGCCAATCCCTTTTGACCGCCGGTTAGTCTGCCAGAATTCATCAACTATTGTACCATGTAACGTAACATAAAAGAGCTCCGCAGACATCAACATCGCTGAAATCCCAGAGCCCTTCTTTCATCGGAGTGACAAGGTTCGAACTTGCGGCCTCCACGTCCCTAACGTGGCGCGCTACCAGCTGCGCTACACCCCGATTCCACATATGCACGTCTCAACAGACGCAGTGACTATTATATGGAACTTATCTTTGAAATGCAAGCTTTTTCTCAATACAATTCTTTGGGACGTCCCTGACAGGGAAGTGACTCCTCCAGAAATATCTCAGTCCGCCGCAGTGCATGGTGCGTAACAATCAGATACAGAACCGAAACCGCCAGTGCCGCACTGACATAGCCGATCGCATCCAGCCGCAAATCCAGAACGTCAAAATGCCGGCTGTCCACAAAAATCTTATGCACCTGATCCAGAAAGCTGACCACGCTGCAGAACATAACCGCCCCGACAAGGCGCACGCCAACGCGGTTTAAAGACAAATGAGCGGATCCCCTTCTGGGCCACGGAGCCGTCAGGGCCGTCAGCGTTGCAAACAGGCCGAGGAATCCGAATTCATAGATATGCGCCAGGCGTCTGGGGCTGTTCAGCTGCAGATACAGCCACAGACGATTGTGATAATGCTGCGGAAACGCAAACGGAAACAGAAGGACCGCCCGTTCCTGTGTCGAAAGTGTCTGTCCCACCGACTGCTGTGTCAGATAAGAAACCAGCAGGAAAACGCCCGCCGTCAGGACCAGAGATACGGCAAAGCAAAGAATGCGGATTCTCTCCCATTTACGGTTCATACGTATTTCCTCCTGTTCTTCTATAGCAATGAAGGAATTGTATACAATATATTTTTCTGTGCGGTGTCCGGTTTATGGACAGTTTATGAACGTTTTTTTACAAAAAAACACCCGGGAGAAGCTCCCAGGTGCTGAATGGTTCCATCACTTATTTTTGCCGTGGCACTTTTTATACTTCTTGCCGGAACCGCAAGGGCAGGGATCATTCGGATAAACCTTATTCTCCTTTACCACCGTGCCGGACTTTTTCTGCTCGAGGTAGAGCTCCTTTTGCTTCTCCTCGGAGTAGATGGCATTCCATTCCGGAAGTCCGTACAGCCAATCCGCTTCCGCTGCCACCATGTTCTTATACAGGCGCTCCTTGTCAAAGGCAAGGCTGACAACGGTGTCCTCTTCCATGGTATCGATGGGATTCGCAATCTTCAGAGAATCATTGATGCCATCCAGAAAGCCAGTCATATACTCCACAGAAATGCCGAACTTCTCAGCCAGCTCCTTTACTGTTCCCTTCACTTCCTCATCCGGGTTCTTGAGAAGCTCTGCATAGATATCCTTTTCCTTTGAAAAATAATCCGCCCAGAGTCTCTGGAGATCGCCCTGATTTGCCTTCTCATTATATGCCTTGTCGCGCCATTCCTTCAGCAATGCCATGAATAAACTTCCTCCAAAACTGTACCTGCTCCCATTCAGAGCGCATTTTCAAAGCTGCGTTCTCTGAACAGCTGCATAACAATGAATATCGTTGTAACTATTTAGCCGTACATACGGCACTCACGATTATAACGCACGAATCCGCTCCATGGCAATTCTGGAATTCTCTACGGTTCCAAAGCTTGTCAGACGGAAGAAATGCTCACCGGACGGGCCAAAGCCGGATCCGGGCGTTCCGATTACATTGGCGCGGTCCAGAAGATAATCAAAGAACTCCCAGCTTGTCATATCGCCCGGTGTTTTCAGCCAGATGTAAGGAGAGTTAACTCCGCCGTAGGCCGTATATCCCATGCCCTGCAGGCTCTCCTTGATGAACTTCGCATTCTGCATGTAACGGTCCACCATTGCCTTTACCTGTGCCTTGCCCTCTTCCGAATAGATCGCCTCTCCGGCTCTTTGCACAATGTAGGGAGCTCCGTTGTATTTCGTGCCGTGACGCCGCGCCCACAGGCTGTAAAGCGCAGTTCCTTTACCGTCCTTAAGGTCCTTCGGAATGACGGTTGCACCAAGTCGAAGTCCTGTAAAGCCTGCATTCTTGGAGAAGGAACGGATTTCGATCGCGCAGGTACGTGCGCCTTCGCACTCATAAATACTGTGCGGAACATCTTCCTCCGTGATGTAGGCCTCATAAGCGGAATCAAAGATAATGACTGCGCCGTTTTCGTTGGCATAATCCACCCACTTCTGAAGCTGCTGCTTATTCAGTGCCGTTCCCGTCGGATTGTTCGGCGAGCAGATGTAGATCAGATCCGGTTTCCGGTCTCCGGAGGCCTGCCCGGTCAGTCCGGTTCCCGGAAGATCCGGCGAAAAGCCGTTTTCCTCCGTGCAGGGCATATAAATAACATTGCTCCAGCGGCCGGATTCTGCATCGTATTCGCCCGTGCGACCTGCCATAACATTGCTGTCCACATATACCGGATAGACCGGATCGCAGACGGCAATCACATTGTCCTTTTCAAAAATCTCCTGAATGTTGGCAGAATCGGACTTGGCACCATCCGATACAAAGATCTCATCATCTGCAATGTCGCAGCCACGCGAACGGTAGTCGTTTTCCGCAATGGCTGCACGCAGGAAATCATAGCCAAGGTCCGGTGCATATCCGCGGAAGGTAGCTCCGTTTGCCTGCTCGTCAACCGCCTTGTGCATTGCCGCAATCACAGCCTCCGGGAGCGGCTGCGTCACATCGCCGATTCCCATACGGATCAGCTGCGCATCCGGGTGCCCGGACTGGTAGGCCTTGGTCTTTTTGGCCACGGTGCTGAACAGATAACTGCCCGGTAATTTAAGATGATCGCTGTTTGCCTGGAACATGTTCATTCCTCCCTTAATCATAGTCGTGATACCACTTAAGAATGCAACTATTCAGAGCCCATTCGCAAAATCGCGCTGCCACGCAGCTTGTCTTTTGCTCATGTGGCATTCTCGCCAACTAGTACATCGTTTGCAAAATAACTGGCCTAATAACGCAGAACTTTTTTCTGAGGGTGCGTGTCAAAAAACGTAGGCGTAGCGGGCTACGCTGAGGATTTTTGACACGTGCAATCAGGAAAAAGGGCAAGTTAGTTGGCTAGTTATTTAAAAATCGATGTACTAAAACCGTTCCGTCAAATACTGTTTTGGCAGGTCCTGTCATATATATATCATCGGACTCTTCATCCCACGCAATGTGAAGCGTCCCCCCAAGGAGCCGCACATCCAGTTCCCGGTCCGTCTTGCCGCCCAGTGCGCAGGCCACTGCCGTTGCACAGCATCCCGTGCCGCAGGCCAGCGTTTCTCCGCTTCCGCGTTCCCATACGCGCATGTTCACGTGCTGCCGGTCTACCACCTGCACAAATTCTGTGTTCGTTCTCTCCGGAAAGTACGGATGGTGCTCAAAGGCAGGTCCGATGCCCTCAATGTCCAGATTCCGCAAATCTCCGTCCGGGATCTCCTGCCCGTTTTCATCCACCCGGCCGCAGGCCTTGAGAAGATCCGCCTCCCCTTCGCCCAGGAATACTACAGCATGCGGATTTCCCATGGAGACACAGGTCATGTGCCATAAACGCCCGGCTGCCTCAATGGGCTCTGCAACAACGGTCGCCTTTTTGTCCTGCACATCCGGCAGACGCACCGGAATCAACGCCGGTTCCAGCACCGGCTTTCCCATATTCACCCGGGCCGCGATCGCCTTACCGTCCCGGCAGGTGAGCTCGAGCTTTTTCACACTGCCAAAGCTTTCCACCGTAAACTCGCTGCGTCCGCCCGTCATTCCGTGATCATAGACGTACTTACCGACACACCGAATTCCGTTTCCGCACATTTTCCCGCGGGATCCGTCCTTGTTGTACATCTCCATTTCAAAATCCGCAAGTGCAGAAGGATTGATAAAGATGACTCCGTCACCGCCGATACCGAAATGCTCCCTTGAAAGCTCCCGGACAATTCGCGGCTTTTCATCTTCCGGAAGGTGCTGCGTAAATCCGTTGATATAGATGTAATCATTTCCGCAGCCTTCCATTTTGGTAAATTGCAGAAGCATTTTATAAGTCCTCCAGATCCTTGCTCCAAAGAGCAGCGCTTGCGTCACTGGGCATCCGCAGATCCCCCCTGGGAGATACCGCAACCGATCCCACCTTCGGCCCGTCCGGCAGGCAGGAGCGTTTAAACTGCTGGGCAAAAAAACGCCGCATAAAGGTCCGCTCCCAGCCAAGAATGGTCTCACGGTCATAGACGCCTTCAAACGACTGCAGTGCCAGGCGATATATTTTCCGCGGACAATACCCGCAGCGGAGCATGTAATACAGAAAATAATCGTGCAGCTCGTACGGGCCGACGAGGTCTTCTGTCTTCTGCGAAATGGTCCCGTTCTCTGTCGGCGGCAGCAGCTCCGGACTGACCGGCGTGTCCAGAACATCCATCAGGCATGCGTGGAGCTGCGGCTCTTTTTCCTGCGCGGTATCAGCATAGTAACGGACCAGGTGTGACACCAGCGTCTTAGGGATACCGGCATTCATGCCGTACATGGACATGTGGTCCCCGTTGTAGGTCGCCCATCCAAGTGCCAGCTCAGAAAGATCTCCCGTTCCGATCACAAGGCCGCCCCTTTGATTGGCAAGATCCATGAGAACCTGCGTCCGCTCCCTGGCCTGTCCGTTTTCATAGGTTACATCGTGCACAGACGGGTCCTGATCAATGTCACGGAAATGTTGCGCCACTGCATCGCCAATTCGAACCTCCTTCAAGGAAGCCCCAAGCGCACCCGCCAGAGTTACGGCATTCCGATAGGTTCTGTCCGTGGTCCCATAGCACGGCATGGTTACTGCCAGGATGTTCTCTCTGGGAATTCCGACAAGATCAAAGGCTCTGGCGGTTGATAAAAGCGCAAGCGTAGAATCCAGTCCTCCGGAAACACCGATCACAGCCGTCTTGCAGCCAATGTGCCGCAGGCGCTTTGCCAGGCCCCTTGCCTGAATGCCCAGAATCTCCTCGCACCGTTTTTCTCTTCCCGCCGTATCCTGCGGCACGAACGGATGCGCATCAAATACTCGCTCCAGCGTCGTTTCCGCCTGCTCCATATGCACCGGAATATGGCAGTAATCATCGTCACCGGGAACAAACGTCGTCATTCGGCGCCGTTCATAATTCATCCGCTGCACATCAAAATCCGCATAGCACAGCTTCACCTGACCATACTCGTTGTCAAAAATGCCGCGCTGCGCCAGAAGCGTTCCATTCTCCAGCATCATAATGCGTCCGCCGAATACAATGTCCTGCGTCGATTCGCCGTCTCCGGCACTGACATATATATAGTCTGAAAGCGTTCTTGCGGAAATGGATGAAAAGAGCTGCTGTCTGTAGGCATCCTTTCCGACGGTTTCATTGGAGGCCGAAAGATTGACAATCAGATTGGCTCCCGCCTGTGCATGGGAAATATGCGGCGGATTTACCACCCAGGCATCTTCGCAGATTTCGCATGCAATCGAAAGCCCGTGCACCGCATCCACGTCCAGCAGGATATGGCTGCCAAAGGGAATCTTCTCCCCATAATACTCAATCAGCTCCGCCTTCTCCGGCCCGGGCGTGAACTGCCGCGGCTCATAGAATTCCGCATAATTCGGAAGGAAGCGCTTCGGAATAAATGCCAGGAGATGACCACCTTGCAGCACGGCCGCCGTATTATACAGCTTGCCGCGATACTGCAGAGGAAACCCTACGAAAACAAGTGCATCCTCTCCCGCCGTTGCCCTTCGAATTTCCCCCAGGGCTTCTTCTGCTCCTGCGAGCAGCATATCCTGCAAAAACAGATCATTCCCCGTATAACCAGTAATGGCAAGCTCCGGGAAGACGATTATTTTCGCCCCATGTGAGCTTGCCTCTTTCATACTCCGAATGATACTCGCAGAATTATACCCGGTGTCTCCCACCGACACAGACGGCACAACAGCCGCCGTCTTGATAAATCCGTCTCTCATAGGAGCTCTCCTAGCCGACCACAGTCGTTACACCCGAAGCAACCGCAAAGCTAAGCACACCCATGATGACTCCGGCCAGGGCAACACCGCCCAGAACCGCCATTACGCTCTTCTTAAAATCCATGTCCAGGAAGGACGCTGCCAGCGTTCCCGTCCAGGCTCCGGTTCCCGGAAGCGGAATTCCGACAAAGAGCATCAGTGCCCAGTAAAGTCCCTTCCCTGCTGTCTGTTTGAGCTTCTCACCGCCCTTGTGTCCCTTCTCCAGGCACCAGGTAAAGAAACCGCCGATGACGGGCTTGTCCGCCCCCCATTCCAGCACACGCCGGGCAAAAAAGAAGATAAACGGAACCGGCAGCATATTGCCAACGGCAATCAGAATATAAGCAAGGAGCATATTAAATGAAGGATCTGCTACGTGAAATGCCTGCGCAATGGGGATCGCGCCGCGCAGCTCCACAATGGGGACCATTGCTATAAAAAAGCAGTAGAAGTATTGATTCAGCATTTTGATTTTCCTTCCTCTCTTCGCACTGTCTCTGGGACATACGCGCGTTATCTTCAGATACCAGATATTCGTGTTCCGCTTAGGCCAGAATTTCCTCCAGCGCCTTTACCACAGCCTTCATCTGCTCATCGGTTCCAATGGTAATGCGCAGATAATCATCAATTCGCGGCTTGTTCCAGTGACGCACGAAGATATCCCTCTGCCGAAGCGCGTCGAACAGCTCCTGCCCGCTGTGCCCGGGGTGACGGGCGAATACAAAATTCGCCTTTGACTCCGGATAAACAAAACCAAGCCGTGTCAGCTCCTTTTCAAACCACGTTCGCGTTTCCACGATCTGTGATGTCAGCCGGTTAAAATAGGTCTCATCCTCCACGGCCGCCGTTCCCATACGTATGGTCTGCAGGTTCATCGTGTAGGAATTAAAGGAAAACTTCACGTCCTTCAGATATCCGATCAGCGCCTCATTTCCAATGGCAAAGCCAATTCGCGCACCGGCCATGGCTCTCGACTTGGAAAAGGTCTGCACCACCAGCAGATTCTCATACCGTTCCAGAAGCGGGACAGCAGACACCGCGCCAAAATCCACATATGCCTCATCCACGATTACGACCTTATCCGGATTAGCTGCTACAACGCGCTCAATGTCTGTGAGCGGCAGCTCTCTTCCGGTCGGGGCATTCGGATTCGGGAAAATAATGCCTCCTCCCGGAGTCCCATCTCCCTTCCATTTGGAAGAGCCCGGGATATAGTCCTCCGGACAGATTGTGAAA
Source organism: Paludibacteraceae bacterium (assembly GCA_963629395.1). GTDB lineage: Bacteria > Bacillota > Clostridia > Lachnospirales > Lachnospiraceae > CAG-791. The sequence continues at coordinate 42,192 of CAVGIV010000002.1, forward strand.
TCCTCCTGCAGCGGCACCTGGGTGTAAGGAATCCGGTACAGCTCCGCCCATACGTCATAAAAGGAATAGGTAATATCCGGGAACAAAAGACGTTTCCCGGATGTAAAGAATGTCAGAAACGCCATTGCCAGCACATCATCCGATCCGACACCGACGAAAATCTGCTCCGGACGCACCCGGTAACGCTCAGCCAGCGCCTGCACCAGCATAGATGCATCCATATCCGGATACAGACGCATCCTCTCATAGTCATCCGCCAGAGTCCTTGCAGCCTCCGCAACTCCCGGAGCCGGCGGATACGGGCATTCATTGGTGTTCAGTTTAATCACGTTCGGGTTCTGCGGCTGTTCTCCTGCAACATAAGGCTCTACACGCCGCACATTTTCCTGCCAATTCATATTTTTTCCTTCTGCCGCAGAATAATCTGCTGCGTTACATGCCATATCTCTACTGCAGCACCTTGGAAAGGAAATCCTGCAGGCGCTGATTCTGCGGATGCGCAAAAAACTCCTCCGGCGTATTCTCCTCTTTGATCACACCCTCGTCAATGAAGATTACCTTGGAGGCCACCTGTCTGGCAAAGGCCATCTCATGCGTTACCACAACCATCGTCATGCCGGATTCGGCAAGCTCTGTCATAACCTGCAGAACCTCCCCGACCATTTCCGGATCCAGTGCTGATGTCGGCTCATCGAACAGCATCACTTCCGGATTCATCGCCAGTGCACGGCAAATCGCAATTCGCTGCTGCTGACCGCCGGAGAGAGAATACGGGTACACATCCGCCTTATCCTCCAGATTCACGCGGCGAAGGAGCTGGAGCGCCTTTTCCTGTGCCTCTTCCTTCGACATGATTCCGAGCTTGGTGGGTGCTAAGATGATATTGTTCATGATGGTCAGATTATGGAACAGGTTAAAATGCTGGAATACCATTCCCATCTTCTGCCTCACCTTGTTGATGTCTGTATGCGGACTGTTCACCTGAATATCATCCATCCAGATTTCTCCGCTCGTAGGCACCTCCAAAAGGTTCATGCAGCGAAGAAACGTGGACTTTCCGCAGCCGGAGGGGCCGACCAGTACGATCTTCTCACCTTTTTCAATTTCATAGTTGATCCCGCGAAGCACCTGATTGTCTCCGAAGGTCTTTTTCAGATCCTTTACGCGGATCATTGCCTTTTTATCCTCTGCCATTTGCGTTTCTCCCCTTCTCCCGTCCATCAATGCCGGTCACGCTGCCGCCTGTCGCTGGCACGGAGCTTATTTTCCCATATTCCGAAGAAGAAGCTCAGAATTTTCACAACAACAAAATACATAACTGCTGCTCCCAGAAGCGGCATCATGTACTCATAGGTTGCCGAGGATACCTGATCCGATGCGTGGGTGAGCTCAGAAAGTCCCACGGCTCCCGCAATCGAGGTTTCCTTCAGCAGGGTGATAAATTCATTCAATAGAGACGGGAAGCAGTTCTTGAATGCCTGCGGGAGAATGACCGCCATCATCGTCTGCAGCTTGGAAAGTCCTAGGGACCGCCCGGCCTCCATCTGTCCGCCGTCCACAGACTGAATGCCGCCGCGAATAATCTCCGCCACATAAGCGCCCGAATTGATGCCAAAGGCCATCGTTGCCACCAGGATCTTATTCTTCGAGGCCGCCATAATGACATTCCACATGATCAGAAGCTGAATCATCGTCGGTGTTCCGCGAATGACATCAATATAAACATACGCAATGCGGGAAACAATCGTTCGCCTTCCGTTCTCTGTCCGCTGCATGTTTAAAAGGCATGCCAGCGTTCCCAGCGCAAGTCCCAGGCACGCCGCCAGAAGAGTCACCTCAATGGTATTCCCAAGGCCCTTTACATACAGCAGCCAACGGTCATTCTTAATAAATGCTTTAAAAAACTGATTGGCAAGTTCTGACATACAATCGTTCCCCTCTGTCCTTTTTAATGCCGCTGCCCTGCACTGCATCTGTACAAGGCCGCTGCAGCGCATCTTGTTCGCTCATACAATGCGCAGCATCTCTTTATTCTACCCTTGACGCCCTGATTTTGAAAAGAGGGTGCGAAGCTTCTGTGCTTCTCACCCTCTTTTGCATGTCTGTTTACAAATCAGGAACTGATAATTTTAGCTCGTTACTCTGCCTCGTAGCTGTTGATATACAGCTCCAGAAGCTGATCGTAGGTTCCGTCTGCCTTCATATCTGCCAGTGCGCTGTTGATGGCATTCAGCATAACCTCATCATCCTTGGGCATTGCGATGCCGTACTGCTCTACATCAAAGTCAAATACAGAACCCTCTACCAGCTGCAGCTCATCCGGATACTGAGCAACAAACGCCTCGCCCGGAACCTGATCGATAACAACTGCATCGTCCTTGCCGTTTACCAGATCAAGAACTGCCTGATTGAAGCTCTTTACAGAAACAACTGCACTGTCATTGATTCCGCGCGCAACGGTCTCGCCGGTTGTTCCTGCCTGCACACCGATTGCCGATGCTGCTGCCAGATCCTCTGCGGTCTTGATGGCGGAATCCTTCGGGAGAAGAACAGCCTGAGTTGCATCGTAGTAAGAATCCGAGAAGTTAACGGCTTCCTTTCTCTCATCGGTGATGGTCATGCCGGTTGCGCCGCAGTCAATCTTGGTGCCGATTGCAGCAACGATGCCGTCAAAATCCATATCCTCGATGACAACATTAACGCCAAGGCGCTTGCCGATTTCATTCATCATTGCTACGTCGAAGCCGGTTGCATTGCTCTCGTTGGATGTAATGGCCTCGAAATCATCCGTGCCGTCTCCTACATACTCAAACGGAGGGAAGGTTGCATTCAGACCAACGGTAAGCTCTCCGTCCGAAAGATACTTGGAACCGGAAAGATCAATTGCATCGGAAGCGGCCTCTGTCGTCGCCTCTGCGACCTCAGTAGATGCCTCCTCAGCGGCCTCGGTTGTCGCCTCTGCTGCTGCCTCGGTGGATGCCTCTGCAGAAGCTGCTGTATCAGAAGAGCTGCTGCCGCAGGCTGCAAGCCCCAGTGCCATTGTACCAACAAGTAATGCTGCGATTGTCTTCTTCATAATAGTAAATCCTCCTCTTTACAAATCACATGACCATCCCTAAATCGCATCTCATGTCCGTCAATACGAGGCTACGATGTGCGACCAAAGCACATTCCTTTCATGCATTTAACATGCGTAATACGTGCCTTTTGAATAGTCATGCCTATAATAGGGAGTTTTATTCAATGTTACAATAGATAATGCAACAAATTTTCCTTTTTATTCATTATCTCTTTTAGGCATTCAGTCCTAGCATTTCAATCAGAAGAAGCCACGCCATACCGTAATAGGTCACCACGCCCACCATGTCGGTGATGGTTGTGATCAGCGGTCCGGAGGCAACGGCCGGATCTACGCCGATCTGCTTGAAGAACATCGGAATGACTGTTCCTACCAGGGAGGAAATCAGCATCGCCAGGATCAGCGAAATGCCAATGCATCCGGAGATTGCAAATGCGGCGCCGGGTGCCAGGTGTTTAAACAGCATCAGGTAGATGCCGATTCCCACAAGAGAAAGTGCTCCCAGACAAATGCCGTTGACAAGTCCCACTCGGGATTCCTTGAAAACAAGGTGTCGTTTTTGTTTGCCGCTAAGCTGCTCATCCATCAGAACCCGGATGGTCACTGCCAAGGACTGCGTTCCCACATTACCGGACATATCCAGAATCAGTGACTGGAAAATCATAACAATGGTCAGCTGTGCCACAACGGCTTCGAACAGGCTGACTACGCTTGATACGCACATGCCAAGGACCAGGAGCAGTACCAGCCAGGGGAGGCGCTTTCTAATACTCTTTGAAAGAGGCTCATCCAGATCCTCCTCATCGGAGAGGCCAGCGAGTCTGGCATAATCCTCGCCCATCTCTTCATCCACGACCTCCACAATGTCCTGTGCCGTGATCACGCCCAGGATGCGATTGTCCTCGGACAGCACCGGAATGGATTCCTCGGAGTATTCCTTCAGCGTCTCCAGACAGTCATCGATCTTCTCATCCGCATATACATACGGATAGGCCGTAGCAATCACATCCTCCAGAGGAGTTCCCTGCCTTGCAATGATAAGATCCTTCAGATCAATTTCTCCGTAAAAAACACCATTCTCATCCAGCACATAAATTGAAGAAATATTGTCATGCTCTGCCGCCTGCTGCACAACCGAGGACATCGCCTCCTTAATGGAAAGACCGGAGGAGAGCGTGACAAAATTGGTTGTCATGCGGGAGCCAATGGTTTCCTCCGAATACGCCGCAAGACTGCGAAGCCTTGCTCTTGCATCCTCACTCATCAGCTCCATCCACGCCTTCTTGGACGGGGAGTCGGTATTTTTCAGAAGATCGACGGCATCATCCGGTTCCATCTTCTCCAGAACCTCAGACGCCTTTCTCGGATCCATTTCCTGCAGACAGGTAATGGACTCTTCTTCCTCCAGATGCTCCACAACGTCTGCCAGAAAGCCACTGCCAAGAAGACGGAAGAGCGCCTCGCGTTCCTTTTTCGTCAAGGCCGGAATTGCAGAAGCAATGTCGTTCTCGTGGTAATCCTCCAGCTTATCCTGTATTACCTTCGGAGAATTCTTGCTTCGAATAATCTGAAGAATGGCTTCCTCGTTCTGTTTCTGCGTATTCAGTTCCTTCACGCTCATGGCGCACCTCCTTTCACGGACATGCATGTCCGCAGCGATTCTGCCTGTATTGCCACAGCCATACTACGCACCTGGCCCGCCTGAGTCAACGTCAAAGTATGTTAAATGTTCGCCATAAAACATCCGGCATCACTCTGCACACCAGCCAAGCGACTACTGCGTTTCAAGCAACCGGTTATAATCGTACCCGAGGTAGAACTGCTCCTCCTCTTCGTAGTATGCGTCCAGATTGTCCCTCGTGATCCGGCCGTCGCCCGCCGCAATCCAGGTTAGAATCCGGCTGTTGATCGCAGGACTGTAATGTCCGGTATCCTTGTAGTTGTCCAGATCGAAAATAACCTCTCGGTGGCTCTGGTTAAAGGAGTAGACCTCAATATTGTCTGTCTCCTCCAGCATCATCTGTGTGGCAAGCTTTTCCGCCTGCACCTGTCTGGACAGGGTACCGTCCGTCTTGAGGCATCCCCACCAGGCTGCAGAATAGGGTGGGAAAAAGTACAGGAAGGTTGTCTGCGGATGCTCCTTGGCCAGTGTGATCACGTTCTGCTCAAGGTTGTCCCGGAGCGTTTGGATTTCCTCGTCGGAAAGGCTCTCCTGGTCATCTGCTGCCTGGAAGCTTTCAATTCCCTCCAGTGCCTTTTCTCTGGAGCAGGTATCCTGATAGGAGCTGCCGTACGCATCAAACGATGTGATGCCTCCGGGCTCTCCCCGGAGCTTTTTCTGGAGCATGGGCAGCAGATAATAGAGCAGCACATCCTTGTTGTACAGATATTTCACATCATTTAAGAGATTATTGTCGTATAGATAGGACGGGTATTCCCCCATATCCTCCCGCATGGCACCCTTATCCTCCACCAGATGGGAGTAGTCCAGTGCCCGCAGGACGTATTTGATGTCCGAATGGGTTTCAAAGGCCACCGCCAGATTGTCGTTCACCTCTTTAAAGGTCGCTCCGGGATACGGGAGCTTGACGGAGTCCGTTCCAAAGATCGTATCAAATTCGCTCGTCTTGAAATTCTCTGTCATACTGGTTCCGGTAATGATCGCATCATACGAAAAGTGCCGCGTAATCCCGTCGTTCTGGCTGCGCTGATCTCCCAGCGTGTAATACCAGCCCTCCAGCGGACCATGGTAATGAAAAAATGGGTCCAGCCAGACGACCAGTCCGCCGACACACACAAGGAAGCTCGCTATGCAGATGATAAAGGCCCAAAGCCAGGTTTTTGGTTTCATAGATTCCTAAAAGTCATTGTACAGGAAGGTCGACACGCCGCTCATGGACAAAAGACACGCAATCAGCATGGCCACCGTCGCCAGCAGGGCCGCAGCGTTTGTACGATAGCGGCGCTTCTGATTGTTGGGCAGGAGCAGGCACACTGCCATACAGCCGCCGAGGAACAGTGCCGTGCACACCGCGCCGACGGCCGCATCCGACGCAGGAAGGTGCAGCAGTGACATCACGCCGCGCACCCCTGTGATATGAAAGCAGCTTGCCAAATCCTGCGAATAGTAGCCGGACTTATCCACCCGAAGATGCCACCGAAAGCGGAGAAACTCCTGCCAGGAGCTGCTCTGAAACAGCATCCACAGCATGCTGACATAATAAAAGGTTATGCACCAGCGAATCGGCAGCCACACCTTCCGGTACAGCTTCCCCAAAAGGCGCTCCGCGACCTGTGCCAGGCCGTGAAAAAGCCCCCACAAAACAAAGGTCCAGTTTGCCCCGTGCCATAGTCCGCTGATCAGGAATATGACGAGTACGTTCACATAGGTGCGAAGCTTCCCCTTTCGGCTTCCGCCGAGCGGAAAGTAAATATACTCCCGCAGAAAGTTCGTAAGGCTGATGTGCCATCTGCGCCAGAAATCCGTTACCGTCCCTGCCCGGTACGGCGAATTAAAATTCGCGGAAAGTGAAATGCCAAGCAGCTTCGAAATTCCGATGGCCATATCCGAATATCCGGAGAAATCCATGTAGATCTGAAGGGTATAGGCCAGCATGACCACCAGGCTGTCCACATTGGATCGGTACGAAAAATTGGCATAATACTGCGTTACAGCGCTTCCCAGCGGATCTGCCAGCATGACCTTTTTAAAAAGACCGCAGGTGAACATCTGAATGCCGCATACAAGCTCCTGCGCGTCCGGATAAAAGCGTTTTGCCTTCCGAAGCTGCGGCAGGAACTCCCGCATGGTAATAATGGGGCCCTGCGTAATTTTAGGAAAATAAACCGAGAACAGCACATATTCCCGAAAAGAAACCGGCTCCTCAAATTTGCCGCGGTGGCAGTCCACAATCCAGGAAATCTGCGAGAATACAATGAAGCTGATTCCCAGCGGCAGCAGGAGATTCACTAGCGGCAAATCGGTCTTGAATGCCGCATTCATGTTCTCCAGAAAGAAATTGGTATACTTGAAAATCCCGAGAATCCCGGCGTTCCACACGATGCCGGCTACCATCCAGGCCTTCCTTCCCGCGCGGCGGGACACAAACCAGTTTACAAAGAGCATCACTCCCAGCATCAGCGGATACCAGACATTGGCCACTCCGTAGAATACAAGCGATGCCGCAATTAAAAACCAGTCCGCCAGATTCCTGCGACTATCGCGGGTGCATGTACCACCATCCTGCGCCTGCGCTCCAAAGTCCTGTGCATTGTCTCGCACTCGTCCCAGAAGATAGTAGCCTGCCAGTGTAACCGGCAGAAAGAAAATTATGAAATAAAGTGAATTAAACTGCATGATGCCGCATCAAACTCCGCAGATACCGATCCCACTTGCCGTTAATTTGCTCCGGGCTGTAGTACTCCTGCACCTTCATCGCTTCCTCGCCCATTCGCCGCGAAAGGTCCGGATCCTCCATCAGCTGCAGCAGGCGCTTTGTCAAAAGTGTCTGCTCCGGGTCTTTGGTTTCCACCGGAACCAGAAAGCCGTTGATCCCGTCCCGGATCAAATCCCGCGGCCCGCCGCAGGGACAATCCGTTGATATGCAGGCAAGCCCTGCCCCCATTGCTTCCAGCAGCGCGTTCGGCATCCCCTCCTCCCGGGAGGGAAGCACGAATACCTGCTTATCTGCGATCTTATCCTGCACGCCGTCCACGATTCCTTCAAAGACAACCGCTTCACCTATTCCCAGCTGCAAGACCAGCGCCTCAAAGTCTCCTCGCTTGGGGCCGTCCCCATAAAGGTGAAGCGTATAGTCCGGGTGCTCCTTATAGGCCTTGGCAAAGGCGCGAATCAGATAGTCCTGGTTTTTATTCGCATCCAGGCGCCCCACCGAGACCACCGCCTTCTCACGCTCCCCATCGTAGCGGGGACGAATAAAGTCCGGGTTGATCGCATTGGGAAGAACGACCGCCTTTTTTTGAATCGCCTTCGGGAAAAAGCTTCTCGCATCCTGCGTCTGCAGCACAATGCCTGCAGCCTGCCGGAACAATCCGAAGGCAGGAAGGCGAAGCTTCGCCGAGGCATACTCTCTGGAAGGATTGGAACGCACGCTGACCGCCACAGGAATCCGAAGTCCCCGGCTAGTCAGAATAGCAAAGATGTTGTTATATCCGATGAAGGAGAGGATCACGTCCGGCCTCTCCTGCTTCCATACGGCGCGAAGTCTCCTAAACCGCGCACAGAATCCATGCACTCTTCCGCGTTCGAGCTCTTCCCTCGGAGGATCGGAATAGATTCTGCGGATTCCTTCCGGGCTTATCGAAACGCTTCGCTTGTCTCCCCAGGAGACAAGCTCTGTTTCTTCCGCATAGCACTCTCCCGTTTCCGGATTCCACAAACCGTGCGGCAGAGCAAACTCCGGCGGGCGAAAATAGGTCGTCACCATCGTCACCTGCCATCCGGTGCTGTATAAATACTCCGCCAGATTGGACATCACCCGCTCGGCTCCGCCTTTCTGGAGCGACCCGATGTACAGGCAGATATGCGGCTTGCGCTGCGCCTGTTTGGTTTCCTTTTCCATTCGGCTTTCTCCCTGTACGGCCGGCTTCTCCGGCCTTAATCGGCAGTGATATTCATGCCGGATACTTCTCCAGCACCTCCAACAGATACGCTTTCCACTGCTCATAAATGGTATCCGTTCCGGCAATTTTCCGGATCTTCCTGGCTTCCCTTCCGAGCCTTTCGCGAAGGGCCGGATCTTCGATGAGCCGTGTTATAGCCGCAGCCATCGCTTCCTCATCTCCCACCGGAACCAACAGACCGTTGATACCGTCCTGAATCAGAATGCGGGGCGCGCCTGCTGGACAATCCGTTGATATACAGGGCATCCCCATGGCCATCGCCTCCATCAGCGCATTCGGCATTCCCTCATAATCGGAAGGAAGCGTATAGATGGATGCCCTAGGGATCAGCTCCTCCAGCCGGTCCGTACCTCCCATCAGCTGCATCCACTCCTGTGCCCCATTGTCACGGATGATTTCCTCCAGCTTCTCCCTGGTCCCATCCTCTGCATCCGGTCCATAGATTCGAAGGGACCAGTCCGGGTGGCTTTGATGCACCCTGGCAAAGGCGCGAAGAAGCATTGCCTGATTCTTAAAATCCACCAGCCGTGAGCTCTGCACCACTACCTTTTCCTGGTGCTCATAATCCGGGTCCGGCAGATCAATGTATTTTTGATTCACCGGATTTAAAATGATGCGCGAATTCTCCTGCAGGTAAGGGCGAAAGAAGTCCTTTTGCTCCTGCGTCTGGTAAACACATCCGGCCGCCTTCGGGAACAGGAAGCGAATCTGAAGCTTATCCGTAAATGCGCTGTAGAACGGCGCAGGATTGTTCCGAATGGAAATGATGACCGGAATCTTCAGTCCCAGCGCCGCCGTCAGTGCCCGAAAATTCGGACGATGCATAAAGGCACAGACCACATCCGGCTGCACCTGTTTAAGAAACTGCCGCAGATAGTGAATGCGCAGGTAAAACTTCACCCATCTGCCCTTGTTCTCGTCCTCAGGCTTTAGGCCGACATTGACGTGATGCACCCGCGGATCCAGCCAGAATTCATCCTTGTCGATCCACTCCACGGTAACGTAGACGTCGTACCCTTCACTGGCAAACTTGTTCGCCAGATTGGAAACCACACGCTCTGCTCCTCCGTGTACCAGGCAATTCAAATGAAATGCTATCTTCTTCATACTCTGTTCTCTTTGTGCTTCCCGGTGAAAGGATACCGGCAGAATGTCCGGATCAAGCCTCTGCGCCGGCTTTCTTAGAGGAGGACATCTATTTTGCAGCGTCCGCAGCCGGCATCATTGCCGTCTCGATTTCTTCCAGATAGGCAGCTGCCACCTTTTCCCGGTCGAACTCCTCCACCATCTTCTGCCGGGCTGCCTCGCCCATAGCTGCCCGCTGGGAACGGTTGATGGTCAGAAAATGCCGCAATGTGCGGATCAGCTCATTGGCAGAATGCGGTGCGAAGCCGTACCCGGTCACGCCGTCTTCAAAAATTTCCCGGCAGCCGGAAATGTTGGAGGCAATTACCGGTCTTGCGCAGGCCGAGGCCTCCATGAGCACGTTCGACATTCCCTCATGCCAGGTGGGCATAACCACAGCAGAGCACGCTTTATAATAGTCATGCATGTCCGGATGGAAGCCCAGCTGCACGATCTCTCCGCGAAGGCTCCTGGCATCCAGCTCCTCCTGATAGTCCTCATCGCAGTATCCGCAGATAGCGAAGGTCACCTGCTCGGAATGCAGAACCTCTGCGGCCCGCAGGAACTCCTCGATGCCCTTTTCCTTCATAACGCGTCCTACATAGAGGAAATTGGTTCCCTCTCCCTCCGGATAGGGGAGCGGCTGCCATACCTTCAGATTCACACCGGACCCGGGAACCAGCCGGTCCTTCCCGTGAATAAGACCGGCTCTCCGGAAAATCAGACGATTTTCCTCATTCTGGAAGAACACGCAGCTCGCCTTCTTCAGTCCCTCATAGTACATTCTCTCCACCAGCATCAGGAGCGGCCCGCTCTTCTGGAATGTGCTCCCAAGACCTGTGATAGTAGGAATATACGGAATGCCGGCCTTCCGGCAGACATAGCCGCCATAGACATTCGGCTTAATGGTATAGGTAAGGACCAGAGAAGGCTTATATTTTCTGACCAGCTTCTCGTAGGCGTGCAAAAGCTGCAGATCCTGCAGGGGATTCATTCCGCGCCGATTGATCTTCGTCATCTCAATGACAACGCCCTCCTGCTCCAACAACTGCGTCTTCACTGTATCCGGGAGACTTGCCACAACCTTATAGCGCTCCAGGAGCTTTAGCACCAGTTCATTCCGAAAATCATACAGTCCGCCGGAGGAATTGGCCAGAATCAGAACGGTTTTCTTCTCACTCATACCAGCTCACTCTCCCTGCAGATGGCAATTTCATTGTATTTCATCATATAGATGCCCTTCTCGTAATTTCCCAGTGAAACTCTGTTCTCTATTCCCTGAAGATTCTGCACGAGCTGCGCCGGGAAGTCCACGCCGCAGGCATAGGCATGCGGATAACCGCCTCCAAACCTTGGATTCACCTCCGAAAGATACCATTCACCCTCCGGGATCTGATCGGACTCGTTTTCCATTCCGTGCTCGTCATGAAAAAGATCGATATCGATCATACCGCGAAAACCGCATCCTTCTGCAAACGCCGCCAGCTTTGCAAAGAGCTCCTCATCCTTCACCGACACCGATTTGTCCGTCTCACCGGCCCGCATACGAAGCTTCTTTTTGAGGAAAATGGAAGTGCATTTGCCCGAAATCAGGTCCACATACAGATCACATCCGTATTCCTGTCCCGTCATAAGCTCCTGTATCATGAGATCCTCATAGTTGTCCAGGAGCGTTTCCATAGTTTTTTGATCCTGCACCAGATTGATGTTAAGGCTTGCGCTCCCCTTCTGCGGTTTTACAAAAACAGGAAAGGCAGCCTCCCCGCCGGAAACGGCATCGAGAAATTCCTCCTTCCGCGTCCAGCATCCGGCCGTGCGAATTCCTTTCTCTTTTAGAAGCTGATACATTCTGTATTTATCCAGGCAGGTTTCACACAGCTCATACGGAGAAACCACCGGAATGACGCCGATTTCTTCAAACCGCTTCTGCTCCCTGGCCAGAAGAGATAGCTCCGGATCAATCAAAGAGAACACGCCGCAAATGCTTTCCCTGCGGCAGATATCCAGAATCCGATCGAGGTAGTCCGGTGCTGTGATGCGGGGAACCACATAGGCTTTATCCGCATCGTACAGTGCCGGTGCCAGTGACGAGGCATCGGTAGCCACCACTTTACCCTTTCCGGCCAGTGCTGTCCGGAATGCCTGCACCACCTTATTGCGTGTTCCTGCGCTTAGAATCAAGATATTGATGTTCTCCTGTGTCTGCATCACTGCCTCTTTCTCGTATCGATACATATGGTGTTCGTCTCTTGACTTATGATACACGGATTGCTCCGCGCTCTGCGCTCCCGCAATCATCGAACCACAGCGGTGTTCCGCCTGTGTGGATGAACAAAAGCTTCTCTCCGCGGATGTCATGCGCTCTGAGATACTCCAGCATGCCATAGAAGGCCTTCCCCACGTAGGTGGTATCCATCGGAATGCCGTCCTGCTCCATCACGCGCTCTATGCACTCCCTTTCCTCCTTTGTAGTCCTTCCGTACCCTCCGAGCCGGTACCCATCCTCAAAGATGAGATCCTCCTCCCGGAAAAGCTTCTCCGGATTTACCGCCGGGGGACAAGCGGCCTTGTCCATCCATGAAAACGGATGACCCTGTGCATGCTCTCCCAGCATCCGGTAATACTCCAATATGCTCTCCCGCACCACGTCCTTTCCGCGCGGGCAGGCTCTTGCAATGCTGATGCCGATGATCCGGTCCGAGGAGCCGGTCAGCTCCTTTCCGCAGACAAGACCTGCCTGTGTGGAGCCGGTTCCGCTCGCATGAAAGATATGGGAAAACTGCAGTCCCATACGCTCCTCCTGCCTGCGAATCTCATAAAAGGCATCGACGTAGCTCTGTGTTCCCGCATTGCCGTGCCCGCCGCCCTGAATGAAATACGGCGTCTTCCCAGCATCCCGAAAGCCCTGCATCCGTCGTTCAATCGTATCGTGCACCTGCTCCACCGGAACAGTCTCAACACTCGCCCTAAGCTGCATGACCATCCGGCGGTTAAACAGTGTATGGGCGGCGTCCTCCTTCTCATCACTTCCTGCGGAAATGATGTGGCAGGAAATCCCCAGCGCCGCTGCAAGGTTCGCAATGATCCGGCAGTGGTTGGAGGCCTCTGAGCCGTAGGTCATGACAACATCCGGATGGAGCTCCTGTATCTCCCGGTAAAAATACGCCGCCTTCCTTGCCTTGTTGCCGCCGAAGGAAAACGGGATAAAGTCATCCCGCTTGATGTAAATCTCATTCCCAAGTGCTTCATCATAGCAGCCCGAGAGCTTCACAATCGGCGTTTGTGCAAAGGCCTGCTCAAAGAGCGGAATCCTCTTTTCAGTCTTCACGGCGCTCCTTTCCCCTGCGATAGACATCAAAATCCGGAATGGTCTGCTCGGCTCCCGACTGCACGCCGGAATGGTGCAGCACCTTTCCCACCGTCTGCAGTACAATGGAAACATCCAATGCCAAGCTGCAGTGCTCCACATAATCCAGATCGTACCGGAACCGGTCCTCCCAGTTCAGGGCATTCCGGCCGTGAATCTGGGCAAGTCCGGTCAGCCCCGGACGAACATCATGACGGTGCATTTCCTCCTCGGTATAATAGGGAAGGTAGCGGACCAGAAGGGGCCTTGGTCCCACAAAGGACATGTCTCCTTTTAGAATATTCACAAATTCCGGCAGCTCATCCAGACTCGTTGCCCGAAGAAGCCGGCCGAATTTCGGCAGTCGCTCGGCATCCGGCAGAAGATTTCCGTCTGCATCCCTTGCATCCGTCATGGAACGAAATTTTAAAAGGCCGAAGATCCTTCCGTCTTTTCCCGGACGGTCCTGATGGAAGAAGACAGGCGCTCCCAGCTTCACCCGTACGAGCGCCGTCACAATCAGAAAGACCGGACTCAGCACAATGAGTCCGATCAAAGCCAGTATAATGTCCAGAATTCGTTTGATCACGCTGCGATAGATCATCTCTTGCTCCATTACAGTTCCTGCTGCCTGCGTAGCCAGACGGCTCCGCTGCCGCTCATCCGCCACTTAAAAGAGTCCCCGGATAATGGATACGATGCGCGCCATATCCTCCTGCGTGTTCTTGTTGTCGGAGGGAAGGCAAAGGCCTCTCTCATAGATATCCATGCAGACCGATCCTTTTTCGCTCTGGGCGCCCTCCGGATCGGCAATGAAATCACAGCCCGCATATACCGGCTGATTGTTCATCGGGTTCCAGATTGGCCGTGAATCAATATTTTCCTTCTGCAGCGCAGCGAAAATATCCATCGGCTTCACAGGAGACTCTTCCTTCAAGGTGATGCAGGAGAGCCAGTTGTTGCAGTCCGCCTCCGGACCGCCCAGCGGATTCATCTCAATGACATCAATGTCTGCAAAGGCATTTTTATAATACTGATAAATTGCCTTTTTCTGTGCAATGTGCTCCTCTAAATGCAGCATCTGCCCTCGGCCGACACCGGCAAGGAGGTTGCTCATCCGGTAGTTAAAGCCAATCTCCTTATGGAGATAGTACGGCACGGGCTCTCTTGCCTGCGTAGCCAGGAACCGCGCATGGCGAATGGCCTCCTCATCGTCCGACACCAGCATTCCGCCGCCGGAGGTTGTAATGATCTTGTTGCCGTTGAAGGACAAAATTCCGAATGTCCCATAGGTCCCGCAGCGTTTGCCCTTCCAGCTGCTGCCAAGTGCCTCGGCGGCGTCCTCGATCAGCGGTGTATCATGCTCCCGGCAGATGGCTTCGATCTCGTCGAGTCTGGCCGGTGTTCCGTACAGATCTGCGCACAGCACCGCCTTGACCTTCGGATATTTATCAAAGGCGAGGCGAAGAGCCTCCGGCGACATGTTCCAGGTATCCCGCTCCGAATCGATAAAGACCAGCTGCCCGCGTTCGTACGCCACCGGATTGCAGGTCGCCGCAAAGGTCATGGATGTACAGAACACCACATCCCCCGGCTGAATGTCCAGGAGACGAACTGCCAGGTGAATGGCTGCGGTACCTGCAGACAATGCCGCCGCGTGGCCAATGCCGATGTAGGCTGCAACGTCCTTTTCAAAGGCATCCACATTCGGTCCGAGAGGCGCTACCCAATTGGTGTCAAAGGCCTCCTGCACGAACCGCTGCTCATCGCCGTGCATGGTTGGACTGGAGAGATATATTTTGCCGCTCATTACTGCCTCCTTCTGTTCCATTTATCTCTGTGTACGAATGACCTCGGACTCATGTGCCCGGTCATCGTGCCCCGCTTCCATTCGCTTCTGCTGCTTTTCCAGCTCCTCATGAATGCGTTCCCGGTTCACCTCCGTGTTCTTGCGGTAGGTGGGAACGATCTCACGCACGATCTCCCGGATGGCCGGCGACTCCTCATAGGCCGCCTCCTTGAGCCGCTGGAGCTGCACGAAAAAGTTCTCCTCATTGATCTCCAGCGGCTTTCCGATGTGGATCTGCCGGTTGGCTGTATCCTTCATGCCCTCTTCATTCATGAGCATCTCTTCGTACAGCTTCTCCCCGGGGCGCAGTCCAGTAAAGACGATCTTAATGTCCTCCCCCACCTTATAACCGGAGAGCTTGATCAGGTTCTCGGCCAGGTCCAGAATGCGAACCGGCTCTCCCATGTCCAGAATGAAGATTTCTCCGCCTCTTGCGTAGGCGCCGGCCTGCAGCACCAGGGAGACGGCCTCCGGAATGGTCATAAAATAACGAATGATGTTCGGATCCGTCACCGTCACCGGTCCGCCGGCTGCAATCTGCTTTTTAAACAGCGGGATGACACTTCCATTGGAGCCAAGGACATTGCCGAAGCGCACCGCCACAAAATTGCACGCATAATGGCGGTTGAACACCTGAATGATCATCTCGCAGATGCGCTTGGAGGCACCCATGATGTTGGTGGGATTGACCGCCTTATCCGTGGAGATCATGACAAAGCGCTCGGTGCCGCAGGCTGCTGCTGCCATCGCCGTATTGAAGGTACCGAAGACGTTGTTTTTGATGGACTCGCAGGGGCTGACCTCCATGAGCGGCACATGCTTGTGCGCAGCGGCATGATAAACGATTTCCGGGCGATACTTATCAAAGATCCAGTTGATGCGCTTTTCATTCCGGACGGATGCAATCAGCACCACCAGATCCAGGTCCGGATATCTGCGGCGCAGCTCCTGCTGCACGTCATACGCGCTGTTCTCATAGATGTCAATCAGAATCAGCTGCCGCGGATGATGTCCCGCAATCTGCCGGCAGAGCTCCGAGCCGATGGAGCCGCCGCCGCCGGTGACACAGACCACCTTTCCCTGCACATAGCCGATGATGGAATCCAGATCGACCTTCACCGGATCCCTTCCCAGAAGGTCCTCCACCTCGACATCATGAAGCTTGGAGACGCTGACCTCGCCGTTTACCAGCTGATAAATGCCGGGAAGCGTACGCATCTTGCACTTGGTCTCCTTACAGATGTCCAGAATCCCCTTCATCTGGGCTCTGGAAAGCGACGGAATGGCAACAATGATCTCATCGATATCGTATTGCTCCACTGCTTCCGGGATCTGCTCACGGCCGCCGACAACCTTGACGCCCTGAATGTATTTACCCCATTTGTCCTGTGAATCGTCAATCAGACATTTAAGGCTCATCGTCGAGTAGTGCGAATTCAGGATCTCGCGGACAATGATGTTCCCCGCTTCGCCGGCACCGATGACCATCACGTTCGTGGCATTGCTGCGGTTGGCGTTTTTGTGCTTCACCCCTCGCAGAAACCGGTAGGAAAACCGGCTGACAAAGGTCAGTGAGATCATCAGGAACATGTAGAGAAAGTAATAGCTCTTCGGAACAGCCTGTATATCATGCCGGTTCAGATGCAGAACTCCTACATTCAATATCGCTGCCGCCACATTGGCGAACACAAGGTTCTGCAGCTCCGTTTCCCCCGCAAAGGCCCAGAGGGAGTCGTACAGACGAAACAGCCAGAACATGGCAAGGGTCACAGCAATCGTAAGCGGGAGAACCTCCATCACCGGCAGGTAAAAGTAATCCGGGATCTCTGACGGCTGAAACTCATAGCGGATCAAAAGCGACAGGTAGCTCGCCAGAATCACACTCAATATATCGTAAACAATCAGGACGACGCGCCGCCAGAACTTCGCATAATTAAATGTATGCTCCGATCCTTGCTGCGTATTCTTTTCCGACTTGAACATATATACCTCAACGAATGATGCCGGCGCCAAATGCTCCTGCTACTGCCATGCGGCCCGCCAGACATCCGCAACTATACAGGGTAATCCAATCCATAAGTATACAACATAACGCGGTAGTGCGCACGGTCCCAGAAGGACGGTGAGCCACACCAGGAAAAGGGGGAGCCACGCCAGAAGGAGGCGCCCTTTCCGCTGCCGCAGAAGATAGACGCCGCAAAAGGCAAAGGCAAGCGCCATCACACCCGGAGAGAGAATCCACGACAAAGCCGGGAGCCTTTGCGCAGCTGCGTCCAGAGACAGGAACCGGTACCATGTATCCAGTGCCGGGAGATTGCTCTTCCGCGTTCCGGGCAGCTCTGTCTCATAGCCAAAATAGGAGCTTTCCCCATAGGTAAAGGTATAGACCGTGTTCCCTTTATAGCAGTCAATCACCGTTCCCGGGGCCCAGAAGCCATAGCTCGTCATCAGCCAGGCGTTCAGATAGGCCGCCGGATGCTCGCGCCCTTTTGCCAGCCAGAGCTTCCAGAAGGCCCCGGGATCACTCCGATACACATCGCTGCGAAAGCGGAGCTTTACCTGGTCCGAGAGCACCGGATTGTAATACTCCCATCCAAGCGTCCCGTTCGACTCTTCTCCATCTGCAGGAGCCATCAGCTCCTGCATCAGCACCACCTCTTCTGCAGTAAAGGAATCCGGATCCGAGACCCAGACACGTGCCAGCTGCATGATCGGCACCGTCAGAATCTCCTGACTTTCCGAAGAATCCGCATGAAGCGCAGCCGCAAGGCCAAATGAAGCTCCCTTATAGAGGACCAGCGGCAGCAGCAGGATTACCGCCATGCGCCAGCCTCGTCCGGAGGATGCATGCTCACGCCGCATCCACTTCACAGCAAAAGCCGCACCGGCCAGTACGAGGAACGCCGCATAGGCATAGACCCCGTTGTTGCGCAGGAGCATCATCAAGGTCCCAAAGACAATGCAGCCGGCAGCATTTCTCCGGTTTACGTCTCCGCGAAAAAGCCGTTTCAAATAGAGCACCAGCATTAGCAGCGCTGCTGCGAACAATCCGTCCTTGCAGCTGCACAAAACGAACATGGTGACCACAGGGCACAGCACCAGCCAGAGGATGCCAAACCATTTAACAGCACCGACTCTCTTCCCAGGCGCTGCCCCTCCCATTTCCCGTACAAGGCACACAAACACCGCATCCATAACGGCCATCTGCAGCAGAAGGTAACAGAAGATGCCGAGGTTGTAAGAGCCCGTCACCTTGTGTACGCCCAGAATCGTTCCGCCCAGTGCCAGAACATGGAGCAGCGGATGGTGCGTTGTAAAGCAGCGCGTCTGCACCATGGCCAGCTCCTCCGCCGCATCATAGACAAAAAAGCCAGGGTATACCGCCAGAAGTGAAACCAGCTGTGTCCCCATAAAGCCCAGCCACAAGGTCACGGCATTTCGCCGCTCCCTTGCCCGGAATGCCTCGCCCGTTCCCCCTGCATCTGTGCCGCAGCGGATTCCTTTCTTCTCCCCCAGCCGGTCCAACCGGTGCCAGATCCGCACGGCGAGAAAACCGCACACTGCCCAGAGGACCACAAAGACGGCTCCCTCCGCAGCAGACGGCATTGCCAGGCCGCCCTTTTTCTCCAGCAGCTGTCCCAGTGTGAAGGCAAGCGCACACACGCCCCCATACGCCGTGCCAAGGGCCGCGTCGCGGCGATTCGTACTCATGTCTCCTGCCCCTTTGCCTGTTTCTCACGGAACAGGAGCGGCGCCAGTGCGAACAGCAGCACAATCGTATACGGATTGCAGAAATGGAAGGTCCACTCCACCATGCCTGTAATTCCAAATCCGGTTACCAGCAAAAGCGGCATGAGGGCACAGCCATTACGCACGCCCTCTCTTCTCGCATAGCGAAATGCCGCAAGAAACATGCCAAACACTGCCAGGAGCAGCAATACGCCCGCAGGAATTCCGCAGTCATAGGACGCCTGCAGGAAAATATTGTGCGCATGCACCGCCACCTCGCCGCTTTGGAGCGTGACGCCCATCTGATCGTGTCCGGTCATATTCAGTTGCTTAATATAGGCAAGATACAGACCAAGCCGTCCATTGGACACATCCCCTGTGTCAATGGAGCCATCCTCCAGATCCGACTGGCTCGTCAGAAGGAAAAGTCCGCCGGAGGAAGCTGTCCCTGCATCTGCCGGAGCGGAGGACTCCTCCTGCACATCTGAGGCATCCGCAGTCCGATACCCCTGAGCCACATACCAGTCTCTTCCGTAATAGATTTTCGATCCGAGATCTCCGCCAATGATGCGGTTTCCAAAATCGCGGATAAAAATTTCAATGTTCATGAACGCTGTGCAGTTCCATGTCACGTTCCGAAGCACCCAGTCATCGTACGGCTCCAGCTCCTCAAAGCGCTGCGGGTGTGCATACACCGTGGATACAATCCGCTGCCCCGTAAATGTAATCGGGAAGGTGATACACACAATGACAACAAACGCTGCCAATGTACGGACGCCCCCCTTCAGCCGGGTCGTCAGCGCATGGCGTCCCGGAATATTGCCAAAGTAAAAGGCTGCCATCAAAAGGAGCAGTGCCAGCACTCCGATTCCGGATCTTGTAAGGCTCATCAGCATATAGGAGCAGGTCACACCCAGCAGCACAGCCTCCAGCCATGTACCGGAAAGCTTCTCCCGAAAGCTTCTGCCTCTGACCTTCCGAAGCCTGCAGATGAACAGTGTCACCGCCGCCGAGGCCGCGATCAGCAGGTAATACGCCGTCACCGTCGGCGTGTGGAAATGCATGGAGAACCGGCTGTACAAATAGGCAAGATAGTAGCGATGCAGCATGCAGTAAATGACCTTGCAGACAAAGTCCAAAAGAACGCCCCGGCACAGATCCTCCAGCAGGAGCTCTCTTCCCTCATAGAAGCGGTACCGCAGATAAAACAGTGCCCATATCCCCAGCATCAGCGGGATCCAGAGCCTTGTGTTGTAAAAGACAAGCATCCAGACAGAAAGTGCCAGCACCGGCACCATAAGAGGCCAGGAAATCCGTGTTCCGCTTGCCTTCTGGCTGCGGATTCGGTCGATCAGCATGACAAGCGCCGCCGTCACCGCAACCGCTGCGCAGCAAATCGCCACAGCCCTTGAGAAAATCACGCCGTTCTTCCAGGCCATTTCCGGATCCTGCGAGGAAACAAAGCTCCCTGCGCAGTAGACAATACCGCCCACCACGGAAACAACCGCTGCAATCGCCGCTGCGCTGCTGCAGTCGGATGCAATGTCCCCCATGAGGAACGTGATCAGGCACAGAAGCGCCACAATCCAGTGCATAGATGCATCATGAATATAATCATTGGTCGCATTCATATAGACCGCACTGCGGTCCATGATCAGGGCAATGCATACCACAATGGCAGCGTGCCGGCACCAGCCCTTTCGCTTTTCCAGGGGCTCCTGCTCTCTCTTATGCCAGAGTCCGTACAGACTCACCGCAGCCGCCAGCACAATCCCCGTCTCATAAATCAGGATATCAAGAATGCGCCCGTCAAAGAGCTTCAGCGGCCACACTGCAATAAACGCAAGCCCCGCTGTCAGCAGCACAACCGGTGTCAGCGTATACTGCAGCACCCGCAGCACAGTGGTAACCGGTGCGTCCTTTTTATTCCTCCGGCAGCTCCATGTGAATGCAGCACGAATTGCTGCTGTCAAAAGCGCAGCCGCCAGAGCATAAACAATGCCCCGGATCAGCGAAGGGAGCTTCGATTCCGGCACGCGGTACACCACGCTGGTTTTAATCGCCATATCATCAACGCCGCTGTCATGATAAAAGCCCAGCTGATAATAAGGTGCTTTCCCCGTATCCAGTGCCTGCGTTTGCGACTCTGTGCCGACCGTAAACCGGCTGCCCTCCATGCCGCGAATCGTATAGACATAGGTTTCTCCCGGCGTCATATCCGCATCCACGGAGACCACCGCGTACGCAGGAACCTCCTCCGGGAGTGCAACCTCCTCCTCGGCCGCCAGAGTCATTGCGCCGTTTTCTTCCACATGGAACAGCTGGAACTGTGCCTGTGTTCCCTCTTTTACCGATTCCACATAGAACCTCAGGGTCTGCAGATGCGTATGCTGCGCGATGAAGTATTCGCCGGCATCCTGCTCTTCACTGATCGTCTCCGTAACACCGGAAGGTGAAATTCCCGATGCATAGGCGTGCTCCTCCCGATACAGGCGCATCGGCCAGATGGTGGCCAGCGCCAGAAGGAGCGCGCAGAGCACCACAGCACAGGCTGCTTTTTGTTTGTCTACAACGAGTCGCATGATCATTACTCTTTGATATCCTCTTTCATTGCAACAGCTCCGTTTAGAGCTCCTTTGCAAAATCGCTGCCGTCAGGCGTTTCTTTTGCCTCTGCGGCATCCTGCTCTCTGCTTAGAATTTCCTCGCGAATGACATACTGCGGAGCCGCGCTCACGCTGATATAGGTCCTCCCGATGTACTCACCGGCCAGTCCCAGCATCAGAAGCGTCATTCCGCCAAAGAAAACAACGGCTGTCATCAGCGCAGAAAATCCAATCGGCACCGCAGGATTCACCAGCTTTTTAATGATGGTAAACACAGCATATACAAGGGCCAGCGCCGCACAGGCCGCCCCCATCGCCGTACCGATGCGAAGCGGCTTGACCGAAAAGGCAGTAAAGCCGTTCATCCACAAGGAAAGAAGCTTTCCTATGGTGTAGCCGCTGCTGCCCACCTCCCGCTTCCGATGATTGACCGGAACATTGACAATATTGCTCGTGCTCCGTAGCACCAGTCCCAGAAGGTACGGATAGGAATTCTCATAGCGCAGCACCTCTTCTGCCACAAACCGGCGCATGGCAAAATAACTGCTGACATAGAGATCTCTGGGCTTGTTCAGCATTTTTTCCAGCATCTTTTCATTGACCCAGCTGCCGAAATTCCGGAAGGGCGAGTGCTCCTTGTGCTCATACCTTGCGTAGGCAACATCTGCTCCGGCCATAATCGCCTCCACAAGCTTCCCTGCCTCCGAGGCCGGCGTCTGTCCGTCATCATCCAGGCAGACAATGATGTCTCCCTCTGCGTGCCGGATGCCCGCCATCAGGGCAGCATGCTGTCCGAAATTCCTGGCAAGCTCGTACCCCTTCCTCCGGCACGGCTTCCCGGCTTTCTCCTGTGCGCAAAGGCTCCAGATCGCGTCTTTTGTTTCCTTCCCGGAGCCGTCATTGACCATGACGATCTCATAGCTTTCAAACGGAAGCGTCTGAGCAGCCGCATCAATTTCTGCCACCACCGAGGGAAGCGTCTTTTCCGAATGATAACAGGGAATCACAAAGCTGATGCTCTGCGCCTTTTGACTTTCTGCATTACTGTTGTTCATATCTTTTTACTCTCTGCTTATTGCTGTTCAAAACTGTCCGGAGCCCCTTCGCAAAATCATTGCTTCGCAGCCTTCCTTTTGCTCATGTGGCGTTCTCGTGCATCCGCAGGAACACCATGTCCTTGCGGGTGCCGTCGCTGCATTCCACCTGCGGCAGAATTCCCACCGCCTGGAAGCCTGCCCGCTCATAGCTGCGGAGCGATGCCGGATTATCGGTGAAAATCCGGCTGACAATGTCCGTAAGCCCCAGACTTTCAAAGCCGTACCGGCAGGCCAGCCGGATCATCCTGGCACTGTACCCTTTTCCTATGGCAGTATCCTCACCGATCCAGTTGCCGCACTCTGCATATTGCGGGTGGATATCATCCAGTACAACACACCCAACGGGCAGTCCCGTTTCAATTTCCTCGGCAATGAACTGCGCAACCTTCCCCGTTTCCACCTTCTCGTGGTAGTAGCGCTCCTGCCCCTCCAGCGTAAAATCCTCCCGGTAAATGTATCTGCTCTTCACCCTCGGATTGTTCCGCCAGTCCACAATCATCTGGGAATCCGCCAGCTGCATCGGCCGGATTCCGATTTTATCATCTGCTGCAAGGTACATAGTGTAATCCCCCTGGCATGTTGCTTCTACGTTTCTATGATTCCTGCACCGTGTAGATCTCCCAGCTCTCTCCGATCACATCCGCACGGATCACCTGCACCTGCACGCCCTTGGATGCGTAGAAATCCGCAAGCCACGCCATGTCCGATCCTGTCTCAGCGGCCACAAATACCGAATCCTTCCGAAGGAGATTGTCGAGAAGCCCTGTTCCGGAAGAGAACTCGGTCCTTGTGTCCAATCCAAGATTTTGGAGCTTCTCCCTGTCCAGAGGGCTTTTGCATGCCCATCCGCCCAGAAGCTCCAGGTTCACCGGTACATTGCCGGCACTCCCCACCGGATCTGAGAAGCCGACCGTGGAATACACATCCAGAAGGTACACATTCTCCTCATGCGCCCCCGCATACTCCTGCAGCTGCTCATAGGCCGTATTATTGGCAGTCCGGTTGTCCTCCTCCATATCGACCACCTTCCACTGACACGATATGCCCCAGATCATGACTACTGCCAATGCCGCCGGCACTGCGCCGTGTCCGAGAATCGTTATTCTGCGGCCGGACACCTCCTTGGCGCTCTCATTGTTTGGAGAACCCGCTCTACGACTGCCGTCTGCCGGACGGGAGAGGTCTTCACGCGCTTCAGCCGCCTCTCTGGGGCGCTTTAGCAAAAGCCACAGCAGAATCACGGATTCGCACAGATATACACTGTGCGTCAGCCGCGCCACCGGCCGCTGATTGTAATACAGATAGAGCAAAAGCCCGCTCCGAATACCGAAAACCACCGCCGGCACTGCAAGTTCAAAAAGTGCTCTCCTTCGTCCCTTTCTGCTCCTTACCGCACAGACCAGTCTCCCAAGCCCTGCCGCAAGTGCCAGCAGATACAGGCTGCAGACGATGCCGCGGTAAGGCTTTTCCGGCTGACTCGAGAGGCTTTCTCCATAGGTACGAAGCACTGCCTGTCCGGTAAGACTTCTTCGGTAATTCCATACCGCATTCCGAAGGCGTTCTCTCGTGCCCGTTTCACTTTCCCGAACGGATGCCGCATAATCTGCCACAGCCTGGAGCGTTTCGGCATCCATGGCATCATCCAGTCCGTAGTTATAATTCTGCAGAAGAGAAACCTCCTGCCCCGAAACCCCGATGCTCTGATAGAAGTCCTCGTTTCCCGCATAATCCGGGACGTATTCAAAGTCATACAGCTGCGTTCTCGCGTCAAAAAGAGCAAGAAATTCCTTCCATTCCTGGCTTTTGTAGCCCAGTCGGTTTCCCGCCTCACACCCCAAAAGTCCAAGAAAGACGAGAATTCCCACCACGGCAAGCCACTTTCCAAACCTCCTTGCCGCACTTTTCCCCAAGCCCTGTCCCGCTGTCAGCCGGCACAGAGAAATAAAAAAGGCAAACGCACAAAACGGCCCCACAAAGAGCATCATCTCTGAGCGCAGAAGATAGCCGAGCCATATGAGCATAATCGGCGGCAGCACCTCCCGCAGCCTCATTTCGTTCATCGTCAGGAACCAAAATGCGGCCGCAGCTCCCAGAATCCCCACCGTCACCGAATATTGTAGAAAGACATAATGGTACAAAAGAAGACCGCCCGCTGCCAGAAGCGATAAGAGGATCAGAACAAGCCTCCTCCCCCATCCCTTCTCCTGCCGGCAGATCCGGAGCCATACGCATACCAGGGCGCCGTACTGAATCACCAGCAGGAAAATCGCATACCAGTCCACCTGTGACAGCACCCGGTATAGACTCCCCAAAAGTGCAGTCAGTGGAAACCCGCTTTGAATGTTCCGCAGGGACGGCGTTCCCGTGTAGCTTCCCGCGAGAATTTCTGCCATCAGTGAATCATCATTCAGATCATAATAAATCGTCCAGATCCGGCTCACTGCATAGGACAGCGCTGCCGCTCCCAGGATTCCCGCACTAACGGCCTTGATAGAATTCCTCGATGACATTCACCACCTCATCAACTTCCTCCTCGGAAAGGGAATAGTACATCGGAAGACGCAGAAGCCGCTCGCTTTCCTTCGTTGTATATACATCCTTCCCGTGGAAGCGGCCGAACTTCTCTCCAGCCGGGCTTGAATGCAGCGGAATGTAATGGAAGACGGCCAGGATTCCTTTTCTTCGCAGCGCGCCGATCAGCTCCTGCCGTTCCGAAATGTCTTTGGTCTTGATGTAGAACATATGCGCATTGTGTACGCACCCTTCCGGAATCACCGGAAGCTCAATGCAGCCCCGCTGTGCCAGCGGTGTCAGCAGCCGGTAGTACCGGTCCCATCTGGCCAGTCTCGTCTCATTGATCGCATCCGCCTGCTCGAGCTGCGCCATCAGGTAGGCAGCGTTCAGCTCGCTGGGAAGGAAGGAGCTTCCATAGTCCACCCAGGTGTACTTGTCAATCTGCCCGCGGTAGAACTGACTGCGGTTGGTTCCCTTTTCACGCAGGATCTCCGCCTCGTCAATCCGATCCTCATCACGAATCAGGATCGCACCGCCCTCTCCCATGGAATAGTTCTTGGTTTCATGGAAGGAATAGCAGCCAAAATCACCGATATTACCCAGCGCCTTTCCGTGATAGCTGCTCATGACACCCTGGGCAGCATCCTCAATCACCAGAAGGCCGTGCCTTTTGGCAATATCCATGATGGTGTCCATCTCACAGGCTACGCCCGCGTAATGGACAGCAACAATCGCTTTTGTTTTCTCTGTGATGGCATCCTCGATCAGCGTCTCATCCAGGTTCAGAGTATCCGGACGAATATCCACGAATACCGGCACTCCTCCGCGCAGCACAAAGGCATCTGCCGTGGAGCAGAAGGTGTAGCTGGGCATGATGATTTCATCCCCCGGCTGAATGTGGCTAAGGTGTGCCGCCATCTCCAGCGCGTCAGTGCCGCTGGTCGTCAGAAGGCATTCCGCAGTCCCTGTTCTCTCCTCAATCCAGGCCTTGCACTGCTTGGTAAACGGTCCATCTCCGCAAATCTTGCGGTTCACCTCACAGGCTTTTCGTAGATTCTCCATTTCTGTTCCCACGTATGGCGGGATGTTAAACGGGATTCGAATGTCCATTGCATTACCTCCTCACCGGAATTTTCACCATGTAATGTTCGCTCTCATAGCAGGTCTGATAGCCGGCCTCTTCCAGATATTGCTCCAGGTACGCCGCCTTTCGCTCCTCCTGCGTTCCGATTCTGTCATCGCCCGGCAGGTCCAGGCCGGCAGCCTCTGCAGAATCCAGCGCCTCCGCGTCTTCACCTTCCACGCCTGCTTCATCGCCGGCTTCTGCCATCGCATTCCATTTCACCAGCCGAAGTGAGAGGCCCTTCAGATCCATTTCCGAATACGCGTGATCCGCATCGTGCCGGATAATAACAACCGGAAGCGTCTCCTCATGCCCTGCCAGCGCCGCGCCCGAAAGCTCCGTCACCTCTTTTTGGAAAAGATCCTCCTGGTAGCTGGCCAGATCCGGCCATGCCGTAGAAATCGCCGGCTCCATCCCGAACAGATAGGACAGCCCCGGGATATCTCCATAGGTAAGCAAGGCCCTCTCTGTCAGCGCATTGCTCTCCAGGTAGGCATACATTCCCTCCAGCTCCCTGGCGTTCTGCGACGTGGTATGCATTCCCTTCGCCGCCGGAACATTCTCCATCACAGAGGATCTTTTCGTCCCGTCCGTACCGTCGCGGAAGGAATAATTCATATGAAACAATCCGCCCTGCACCAAAGTGACCGCAATCAGGACCATTGCCATGCTCTGCAGCGGGAAATGCACCTCGCGGCGGCGAAATTCCTGCCAGATACGACGGAACATCCACAGCGAAAACGGTGCGATTACAAACAGATCCAGCAGAATCGGAAAGGTATAGTTATTCGATCCAAAGGGGAGAAGAAGGATCAACAGCAGCGAAAGCACCGACAAAAACCGCTCATCCGTGGTTGCCCGGAATCCGCCGCACAGCCCCACCACATCCAAGAATACCGTGAGAATCAGGAACATCATAACCAGATTGAACATGCACCAGTAATCCTGATAATTGGTGGTAAAGGCACCTCTTCCCCAGTACAGGCGGAATAACGCTGCCACACCGGCAAGATATATCAGATGCTTCCAGAAACGGTGCCGGCGCAAAACCGGCATGGCATAAAAGAACATACCGGCAATGACGCAGGCTGCCATGATCAGCATCCACCAGATCGCCGTCTCATACGCATCCAGCGTCGTCCGCAGCATCTCACCGAAGGTATAATCACCGCCGATGCCAAAGAGCTCTGTGATGGCCTCCGGCCAGGCCCAAAGGCCTCCCTCTGCCGCCGTCCAGACAAGCCCAGCTGCCGCACCGGCCGCATAGCCAAGGATGCAGCTGGCCGTATCCCTGGCCGCCTTTTGCAGGGAGCGCCTTGACCACAGCTCCTCCAGCCACACCGCCAGAATCAGCACGACCTGCAGGAGATTCGAAAAACGAACAAATACGTTCAGTCCCAGAAAAATACCGGCAGCTACGTACCAGCCTCGGATTCTCGGAATCCCGCTTTCTGCACGGAACAAGCAAATGCAGGCCAGCGTCAGAAACACATAGCTCAGCGTATTGTAGAGAATAACCGCCGGGCACCAGAACACAGAAATGGCCAGCAGCTCCCCCAGGAACACCATCCATCCCGGCATCAGCCGCTGCAGGTTGTAATAGGCCGCCAGCGCCGTCAACGACAGGAGCAGCGCGCACTTCACATTCATGGCCCAAAGGCCGCTGCCGCCCGGAAGGAGCATCAGAAGGCTTCCCGCCTTATTGGCAAGAAACGTGGCATAATACCACATTCCCTCCGAAAGCCACTCATAATTGGCAAGGCTGTATCCCGCGTCGCTGACATCCACTCCCTGCCAGGTTCCCCATAAAGGCCACAGGAAAAGGAAAACCGGAAAAACATACCGTTCCAACGGGGCTTGGAGCCTGGCAACACTGCACAGAATTTTCTGTAGTTTGCTGCTGTGATTTTCTTCTGTCATATAGATCCTTCTACTCTTCGCTGCAATAGCAATCCCAAGCCCTCTGCCAAATTCTCACCAGGCGGCATTCTTTTCACGGCTCCGAATCGTTTCCATTCTATAACAAATCCCGCTCTTTGGCGAATACGCCGCAAATTGCCCGGATTTGGCGGCCATTTTTCGTTGTACGTTAAAATCATATTTGCTACACTATCCTAAACTTCACCCCCCCCAAGCTGATAGTGCGATATTGCTTCGCCACATTGAGGTTCTCCGATAGAAATCCAGGGAAGGCTGACGGGAAGAGGTCTTTTTTAAGCGGATGATTCTAAGCAGCACACTCCGGAAGGTATTCGGAGGTATTTATGAAGAATTTCATACTTTTCATAAAGAAGAGCATTCATACATTGACCAGAAAGACGAGAAGCCGCATTGTCGGTTTTTCTCTTCTTTTGATCGCACTTGTTTTCTCCTCTATCGTTCTCTATTACCGAAAAATTGATCAGCAGATCACGCGTGATACCACCAAGACCTTATGCTCCACCTACAGTCAGGTGAGTCAGACCTTTACTATGTTCGCCAGCCGTAACTGGAACTGTCTTTCCGACTGGGAACGATACCTTCGCCATTTTGCCGATGACGAAGCTCTTTCAGGCAGCTGGGGCGAATTCTTTCAGGAGAAGGAGACATGGGGGTATACCGATTTCTTTTTGTTCAATGAGGACAACGAATTCATCACCCTGGCAGGACGTTCCGGCAATGCAGCCACCGCAGCAAAGGCATTTCGCAAGCTGTATTCGCAGGAGGAGCCGGTGATTGCAAGCTATACCTCCTCCGACGGCGTACGGCGCGTGCTGTTCGCCGTACCCATTCAGCCGTTTCTCGTCGACGGAACAACCTATACCGGCCTGGCCGTGAGCTACGATAACGACAACCTTGAGGATATGCTGTGCGCGTCGGTATTTAATGATAAAAGCGACTGCTACATTGTGAATACAGATGGTGACATCGTATTATCGGTTACCCAGAAGACGGAAATCACGGATCATATGGATAACCTCCCCGACTATCTGGACAGTTATGCTGATTATGACGGCAGTGCCCGGCTGCGCCAGGCCCTGGTCAATCAGGAAGAAGGCGGTTTTCTGATTACATACAACAATACTGCCTATTATCTGGTCTATCTTCCGGTCGGTCTGCAGGACTGGTCCATCGTCGGCCTTGTGCAGGCGAGTGCCGTGGAAGGCTCTCTTCGCTACATTCAGCTGTGGACCGCCGTCATCATGTTCTTTGCCATGACCTGCGTCGTTATTCTGGTTGCCTCCTTAGTAAACCGCCGGGGCAAGCTCCTGCTTCAAAAAGAGCATCAGGCGCTTGAGGGACTCTCCAGCGAAAAGGAACTGACCGACCTGCTTCTGGCCGGAATTACCCGTGCCGTAGACCGCTATGCTTACTGCGATCTTGTAAAGGGCACCTATGAATATCAGGAATATAAAGGAAGTCCTCTGTATCCCGTCTCCGGACGATACGAGGATCTCATAAACGGAATCTCTGACCGGTATTCGGTCCTGACTGCGGACGACAATGCCAAAATCACTAATATGCTATCCAGAGAGCACATCCAGTCTGTGATCAAAACCTCGAAGGATTCGCTGCGGTTTGAATACAGCTCCAGAGACGGACACATGTTCCTTGTCATGAATGTTGTGCCGCTATCCTTTGAGGATGGAAAGGTTGCCAAAATCGTGCTCTTTGCACAGGATATCGGCGTGCAGCATGAGCTCGAGAGTATTGCCAACACCGACGCTCTCACAAAGCTCTTCAACAAGCGCTACTACGAGACACTGCTGCAGTATCTTCGCGACACCCAAAAGGGATTTACGCTGTTCTACATGGATCTGGATCGTTTTAAGCCCGTCAATGACACCTATGGGCACGACGTCGGGGATGAGGTTTTAAAGGAGACTTCGCAGCGGCTCTTAGCATGCATCCGCAGCACCGATTATGCCTTCCGCATCGGCGGCGATGAGTTCGCTATTATAGTCAGAGATGCTATGTCCGAATCACTCTGCCATCAGAAGATTGATAAGATCAAGGGGCTTATCTGCCAGCCCATGTACATTGACGGGCTTACGATCCAGGTCGGCATCAGCTGCGGCTATGGCGTCTGTCCGACCGACAGCTCCAATCCGGAGGAAATCTGCTCCATTGCCGATCACCGGATGTACGAAGACAAGGAAGTATCCCATGCCCAGCGGTAGAAGCACTGGGCATGGGAGGCCTGAAGGGTCTATTTTCTTTCCAAAATTTCTTTCATAAAGTCATCCGCCACGTCCAGCGCCTCATCCATCCAAAACTCTGCTCCGCCGTGATCAGCCCCCATGATCAGGTAAAGCTTTGCCTCTTTCCCGCATTCCTTCAGTTTCCGGTAAAGGCTCACGCTCTGTCTCACATTGACTGTACGGTCCTTGGTCCCATGGAAAATAAGAACCGGCGGCAGCTTGCTTCCCGGTGTGATCTGACACTCAGCCGTGGCCTTTTCGCAAAGCTCCGGGTGCTCCCTGAGATTCATTCCTCCCATCAACCGTCCCTCGGGGCTATCCGGCAGATGATGCTCTATCGTAGAAGGAAAACTGTCCTCCCACATCAGATTGACAGCGCCATAGTAATCCAGAATTCCTCTAACCTTTGCTGAAACTCCCGGGTAAAGTGACGCGTCCTGCTCATCTTCTTCCTGAAAGATTCCTCCAAACATTGCAGTATGACCGCCGGAAGAGCTTCCTCCCAGAAAAATCTTCTCCGTATCCACCTGATATTCTTCCCCATGAACCTTCATAAAGCGGACTGCATTTCTTGCATCCTGAATCTGTGCCGGAAAAGGAGCAATGCCAGAATGACGGTACTCCGTCACAGCTACTACATATCCGCGCGCTGCCAGCTTCGATACCAGAGGAAGTCCCTTGTAGACATCCTGCTCCATCCAGGCAGAGCCCTGCACATAAACCAGACATGGATATTTTCTTCCGGTCTCATTTCTTGCCGAGGGGAGCAAAATCTGCAGATGTAAATCCACTCCATCCACATTTGCATACACCACATCCCGGTGCAAATAAACAGCTCTTTCATCTCCTGTCGTTTTTAGAAAAACAGCTCCTTCTGTCTCCTCCGTATAATCCGGAAATTCCTCATAGGTCCAGTTCTTTACTTCCATAATGTCTCCAACTTTCAAAAACAATCCGCACCTTATATCTTATAAAGCGGTTAACATATATGCTCATGCCCCGATCAGGCTCTGGTCAAAGGCAAACAGCGCTTCGTTGATCTCATTCACATCATAATTGCCGCGTTCCACAAAGTACTCCACGATGATGTCAAATTTATTCGAATGAGACATCGCAAAGCCAGCCTTCCGGAGCATGTCCTCCATCTCCGGAAACGGCAGCTCCAATGCCAGCGCAAAGGCCAGTGCCGTCGGCTTAGACGGCTTGTATAGCCTGTCTGAGCGTATTTTGGAGAACAGTTTACGGTCGATGTTGGCCTTTTTATAGCATTCCGCATCGCTCATACCCTTCTCATCAATTTTGCGCAGCAGCATTTCCGAAAAGCTCTCATCAATCTGCCCCAGTGCCTCTTCCAGTGTGCCCCCGCAGGTCGTCGGTGACAGGTCCACGCTGCTGTCCAACCAGCTGCTCAACCCGTGCCGCCTTGCGCGGCGCTCTTTATCACTGTCTGTATGCTCGTCCACGTACCGGTCGTCGATGTATTCCTCGATATCTGCGAACAGCTTGCCGCTGATCTGGTACGCCTTTTTATCAAAAACAACGATGCTGACGTCCATCTCATGTTTCAACAGGAAGGCACTGATGGTATCCACTGCCACCTTCAGTGCCTGATCCTTGGGATATCCATAGATTCCGGACGAAATCAGCGGAAATGCGATCGACTCGCAGCCATATTCCTCCGCCAGCTGCAGCGATGTCTCATAGCAGGATTTCAGCAGTTCCGGCTCATGATGTCTGCCATCGATCCATCGCGGCCCCACTGCGTGAATGATGTAGCTGCACGGCAGACGATATCCTTTTGTAATCTTCGCACTCCCGGTCTCGCAGCCGTGGAGCGTCATGCACTCCTGCAGCAGCTCTTCTCCTGCCGCATCATGGATTGCACCATCCACGCCGCCACCTCCTAACAGAGATGAATTTGCCGCGTTCACAATCGCATCCACATGCATCTGTGTAATATCATTTCGGACAATCTTTAAAGGCATCGGTCACGCTCTCCTGCTTGTTGGTTTATTGTAGCTGCCTGGCTACCTTCCTTTATTTTCCCCGCTTTTGGTAATCCTCGTCAATGCGGTCTTTCCAGTTTTCTCTTAAGCCGCAGCCATGCCTGACATCCCGGATGGCATCACTCAATACCTCATAGTTCAGTCCGGTTCCCACGCTGTCGCAGTGATAATTCACCGCATGATGCGCATCAATTCCAAAATGTCCCGCCGTCTCCACTGCATCGATATTCGCCCCGAGGAACAGGAATTCCCAGCCGTATTTTGTCTTCTGACGCTCGATCATCTGCTTGACCTTATCACTGCTGTATCGGCGGCTCGCATTTTCCATGCCGTCCGTAGTGATCACGAACATCGTGTGCTCCGGCACATCCTCTGGGCGAGCGTATTTATGCACGTTTCCGATGTGGTGAATGGCCCCGCCGATCGCATCCAGGAGCGCCGTGCAGCCGCGGACAGTATAATCTCTGTCCGTCATCGGCTCGATCTGCTGCACGCCTGCGCGATCATGCAGTACCTCGCTCTCATTGTCAAAAAGAATTGTGGAAATCAACGCTTCCCCCGCTTCCTTTTTCTGTTTCTCAATCATTGCGTTAAATCCGCCGATCGTATCTGCCTCCAGCCCGCTCATCGAACCGCTGCGATCCAGGATAAAAACGACCTCTGTTAAATTCTTTCTCATGCCCTTGTCCTCCAATCATGAATCCATCTGAAAAGTGACTGCCAGGTTCATCCCCTGGCAGTCACATCATAGTTGTTACGGATATTCGATTGGTCGCATGCAAAGCGACAAAGGTTTCCCCTGTGGTTCTACGGCATTATGCTCTCTTTTTCTGTTCAAAACACTCCCATCGCGGACGTTCTTGCATTTCAGCCAGCATTTTCGATTTCCGTCAGTTCAAACCGGTTACCGCTAACAGCAGTGATCGCCTTGGAGCTTCTTGCGTACTGCAGACCGGCAGTCAGCGCAGCTTCCAGATTCTTACCAAGTCGCTTATAACCGAATAACAGCGACGTTTCCTTGATTAGTTCGTCTTTTCCAAGGCTTCCCTTCTGTTTCAGAACATAGCAGATGGCGTTGCTGATTTCCTGTACGCTGATCTCATCTCCGGATCTTTCATTGCTGACCCGAATTCCTCTCCAGGTCTTAGGATCCTGTGTGTCACTCCAGCAGAAGAGAATTCCCTTTGTCTTGGTCACTTTAACCCTTGCCGCCTTAAAGGCTTTTTCGAAGGCCTCTTCCGCTGCCTTTCCCTTCGCTACGTTGTAGGAGGCAAAGACCTCACGAATCACTCCCTCTTTCAAGATCGGAGCCTCGGTATTCACAATGACTCGGATTCTCTCCACAATCGCAGCCTTGTTTTCCGGTTTTGCAAATTCCGTGGAACTGATCGGTGTCACCTCAATGCCAGCCTTCACATATGGAACTGGCTCCAGCTCTTTGCTCGAATCATTTCTGTTCGAAACATCTCTGCCTGAATTGTCTCCGTTCGGATCAACTCTGTCCGTACCATCTCCGTCTGAATCGTCTCCGTTCGGATCAGCTCCACCCGCAACATCTGCACTTGTCGTCTGGGTCATCGGCACATTTGCTGACGGCTGTGTACCGGCTGTCGGCAATACAATGTCTGTTTTAGCCCACCAGCCATTCTGTCCGCCGGTAGCCCTTCCGCCACCTTCCTTATAGATGAAATGGACCCCAAGTCTGCCAAAATCATCTATAATCTGCTCCAATTCCTTACCGCCCACAATCCAAAGCGCTCCGCCATTGGCTCTCTTATCCACAATCTGTGCATTATTTGCAGCCAACTGCCGGATTAATTCACTCAGTTCATCAGCAGGTGCCGCATCTTTTGTCGGCTCGATATCTTTCTTTCCTTCCGCCTCATCCTGCCGGTTCAGCCCCTCCCGTTCCTTCTGCTCGTTCTCCGCTGCCTCGTCTTCTGCAAGCACCTGCTCTGCCTGTGCCTGCAGCTCCTCCTTCAGCTTTTCTTCCTCATCTCGATGCTGTGCGAGCTCCTCCTGGCGCTTTTCCTCCTCTTCCTGCTTCTCTTTCTGCCTGCTCTCTGCCTCAGCCTTTAGCTGATCAAGTTCAGACAGGAGCTTTTGAAGCTCGCGATCCCTGTTATCCCACCAGTCAATCGTCCAGACTCGGCACAGCTTCCACCCCAGATGCTTCAGCACGCCAATCTGCGCCACCTCACGGTCCCTGGTGTTCTTGGTCTGCCGGTAGCCGTCACCATCCAGCAGGATGCCCATCAGATACTGCTCCGGATCCATCGGATCCACCACCGCAATATCCACATGGAAATCCGAATGCCCCACCATCGTGACGCACTGGAAGCCATGTCCCTCAATCGCCTTGCAGATATTCTGCAGAATTCCTGCCCGCGATAGCTTTTCCCTCGTTTCCGCATTGTCTGCCGTCTTGAAATCGTGTCCCTCAGCGAATCTCAGGAAGTTGTGGAATGCAACCAATCCCTCCGGCGAATTCTCAGTAATCTTGATATCCGACGAATAGATGCTCGAGAAGATCGTCATCGTCACGCGTGCCCGCGAGAATGCAACATTCAGTCGCTTCCCGCCGCCCTGCTTGTTAATCGGACCAAAGTTATTAGAGATATGTCCCTTCTCGTCCGGACCATATCCAATGGAGAATAGAATGACGTCTCTCTCGTCCCCCTGAACATTCTCAAGATTCTTAACAAAAACAGGATCATCCCCGCCATTCGCCCATGCATCCAGTTCTGCATTGCTCTGGAACTGTTTGCCGAGAAGGTTCTCGATCAATGCCTGCTGCTTTACATTGAAGGTAACAACACCGATCGACTCTTTTCGCAGGGCAGGATCATAAAAACGGCGCACAATCTCCTCAACAACCGCCTCTGCTTCCCTAACGTTGGTGCTCTTGCTGTACAGACCATCTACGTGAACAGCGGTCACATGCCTCTCTCTGTCATTCGCTGACGGGAACGTGTACATCTTGTTCTCATAGAACTGGTTATTGCTAAAGGCAATCAGACTCTCATGCGTGCTGCGATAATGCCACTGCAAATGCTGTGAAGGAACTCCCAGCGCCAGTGCATCATCCAGAATACTGTCCAGATCATCGAGTGCCAGATCATCTACCTCCGGACCCCCACCGCTGAAGAACGAGGTCGGCGGCATCTGCTTGGGATCGCCGACAATGACCGCATCTTTTGCACGTGCTAACGCTCCGACTGCCTTGCAGGTCGGCAGCTGTGATGCCTCATCGAAGATCACTACATCGAACAGATCATTCTCCTGTGACAGATACTGTGCTACAGAGTTGGGACTCATCAGCATGCAGGGTGTCAAACGCGGAAGAATATGCGGAATCCGCTCGAACAGCTCACGGATCGACATTCCCCTCGCATTACTTCCAATTGCCTTACGCAGAATCGTCATTTCCAGACCCGTTCTCGCATCTGTCCAGGAGGTCGGAATTCTGCTTGACAGCAGATAGTATATTTCCTTCCGAGTTTGCTCCAGCATAAGATCGTCAAGCTTTTTGAACTGTGCGACAGACTCGTTAAAGGTAGCCCCGGAGAAACAGCTCAAAACATCATCCTGTGCAATAATGTTGTTGATCAGTGCATAGTACAGTCCCTTTCGATAGGCACCGGTCAACCGACTTGCACTCATCCCCTGTTCATATGCATCTACCACCGGCTCCAGGCCAACCTTCATACACTCCTGCCGCACCTGGTTGTACAGTCCCCAATCCTTCAGTGCTGCAGGATGCTCCATCACATAATTGCAGAATGCAGTCTCCTGCTCGAACCATTTTCCCTGGGTTGCATTGATCTTGCGCTGCAGCAGGGCATTGAACTCTTCCCCTGCTGTCTCCAGCCGTTCTGCACACGCTGTAAAATCTGCAAAAAGTCCGTCATTTGCAGGGTCGGCTGATAATCTCCGAATGGCATCCATGCCTCCCGGAAATTTAGCCGCCTGTGCTCTAAATGCCTTTGCAGCGTCATAGGCTATCTTATAAGCTTCCCTTGTCAC
>CAVGIV010000003.1:0-76875 GCA_963629395.1 Paludibacteraceae bacterium
CTATTCAGAGCCCATTCGCAAAATCGCTGCTACGCAGCTTTCCTTTTGCTCATGTTCCCTTAGTAATCCAGCAGCATCAGGATCAGCATGTTGCCGCCGCCTGCAACCAGCGTGGTTCCCCAGGTAAAGGCCAGCATTCTCTCCCACCTCACTCTGGGAAAAACGTTGTCACACAGTGTCATTCCAAACATAACCACCAGCGCCGCCGCGATGGCATACACTATGGAAATCGGATTGTTGTAAAGGAAGAACAGTCCCGTAAGCGTCACCATCAGGAAAAGCTCATACCACTCAGACAGCTCTACAAATCCGAGAACACTTCCGGAAATATCGGTTGTTACACCCTTTACCATTTCCTGGTGTGCATGATGTGAGGTACTGATGTCGTACGGCGACTTGCGAAGCTCAATGGGCAGAACCACAAGAAAGGCGAAGAAAATCCCCGGCGTCTTAATAATCGCCGGAAGCTCGCACCTAATCATATCCTTCACCATAAAGCTTCCGGAGGAAAGGTACAGTCCGATACACAGAAGCAGGAGGATCGGTTCAGCGCATGCCATCTGCAGCATCTCTCGCTGCGCACTCATGTTGGAATACGGTGCGCTGGCAGAAAAGGCAGCCAGGCAGAGCATCATCTCCGCCAGCGTCAAAGAAAAGATCGCCAGCAGAATATCCTGTCCGGCATAAATAATTCCAATGGACAGCATCAGGAAGAGCAAATGCCCCACCACCAGGAAATGCTGCAGACCATTTACAATGTACGCCTTCTTTTGAAAAAACTTGCTGATGTCATAGAACGGCTGCAGAAGGGGCGGTCCCTGCCGTCTTTGCATTCTCGCAGCCAGAAAACGGTCCGTTCCGGACAGAAATCCCCCGATCAGCGGTCCAATCACCAATATCGAAACCACCGCCAGACCCAGCTTACCTATGATGGATGTCATTACAGTGCCCTCCCCACGATAATCATGATGAAGGTGATCAGGATCGCCGTTGAAAGAAACAGACACGGCTTCATAATCTTCAGCTCACCGATAAAATCAATCATGTACCAGTTTGACATGTAAACGCTCTGCACATCTCCGAAGGAATTCAGGAAATGCCGGTCATCCGCTGCGTTGACACCGGACATATAGGATCTTGTATTATGCTCCGTAATTCCTCCGCGATGTCTGGAGATAAATACACCGGCAATCGGAAGGGCCACGACCAGTGCAAACATAAAGAGCATGACAATGATATCCGATCCGCCGATCACCGCCGTAACATCCTGCTGAAACATCTGACTTAAGACCGGCTGCACCATCCTGGTTGAAATAAACGGAAACAGGAAGCACATGGCAACCACCAGCGCTGCCAGCGGAATGATAGACTGCCACTCGCCCCGATGCGTCGTATCCTTCAGTGCCTGAGATTTGTGTATAACCGCAAAGAGCTTTCCAAGCCACTTCCCCCAATACAAGGAGGTACTGGCCGTTCCGAATAAAAGAAACAACACCAGCCACACGCTGTTGGAATCGATGAAGGATTTCAGGGCTGCCCACTTGGCGATCAGCATGCCAAACGGTGCCAGATACATACCGCAGATACCGATGATCATGACTACCGCAAGCCGCGGCAGCTTAATGATCAGACCATGCATATCTTCGATATTGCGGGAACCGGTTACGTTCTCCACCGCGCCTACGCACAGGAACATCAAAGACTTTGAAACTGCATGGAAAATAACCAGCATCACACCGGCCCATACCGCCTCCGGGCGTCCGACTCCGGCGCAGGCAACAATCAGTCCCAGATTGGAAATCGTCGAATGGGCCAGTACGCGCTTTCCGTCCGACGTTGCAATTGCCATAAGGGATGCAGCAAAAAAGGTAAATCCTCCGATTAAGGTGACCAGAACGCCTGTCAGTGTTCCCTCCAGCATCGGCGAAATGCGGATCAGAAGATATACGCCTGCCTTCACCATGGTCGCGGAATGCAAGAGAGCCGACGTCGGTGTCGGTGCCACCATAGCCCCCAGAAGCCAGCCGCAGAACGGGAACTGTGCACTCTTCGTCATTGCTGCAAAGGCCAGCATTACCAAAACAATCATGACGCCGGGACAGGCCGTTTTATCGACAGCAAGCAGTTCCGAAAGATTGGTCAGTCTCAGCTGCAGCGCGGAATACAGAATCGCAACCATAAAGCCGCACCCGCCCAGAAGGTTCATCCAAAGCGCCTTGAAGGAATTCTGAATGGACTGCGGCTGCTTGTTATAGCCGATCAGAAGGAAGGAGCACACCGAAGTGATCTCCCAGAAAAAGTACAGCCACGACATATTGTCGCAGAACAAGAGTCCGAACATCGCTCCCAGGAACACAAAGAGCATGGCAAGGAACCAGTTGGAGCGTTCCGGATAATCGCGGTGGTGCTGGTGATAATCCTTAATGTATCCAACGGCATAGATGCAAATCAAGCTTCCTACAATCCCGACGATCAGACACATGATAACCGTCAGATTGTCCACGTGAAAATGGGCAGCTCCTTCCGGCACTCTTCCGGACAAATCCAGCGCCACCATCGGAATGGTACCCGCCCAGGACAAAAGCGCCGCATAGATCCTCCGGTAGCGAAATGCATAGTAGGTCACGATTCCCATCAATGCAATCTCACCGGCCATAATCAGATGATCCGCCGTGTCCGCACGCGTAAGAAACTCATAGTCCTCTCTTCCGCTCAGCACAAAAACCGCAAGGTAAATCACGGCCGCCATGACAGCCAGTGCCGCTCCCTTGACGATCACCTTGCGCAACGCATAAACCCGTTCACTGCTGCCCATAACAAAAAGGAAAAAAGCAACAACAAACGGGAAGAAGATCAGAAATTCAATTATTCTCATGATTTTCCCCTCCGGCACGCCGCCATGCATCGGCCGCCGATTTGATGTGATGTTTCTGTGATACCAGACAATACAGTTACAGCATTTGTCACAACCGTTCCACAGGTATGCCGGTATCTTATATATATTATGACGTTTTTATATGCAAAACAAGCCTTGGCTTGTCAAGAAACTGCCAAGGCTTGTCTATGTATTACCGTGATCATTCATCTGCCGCCCGGCCGGCATCTGTCTTATCTGCGGCGATAAAAGCTATTCCGGAATCTCCTCCGCGTTATCTTCCAGATCCCTTTGCACAAAGTCCGGTATCTCTCCCTTTTTGAAATACAGACTGTATGTATATGCATATGCATTTCCGGATAGTGTCTGATTCACTGATACGCTGGTTTCCAGCTCATCTGACTTTTTCCAGTTAGAGGAAACCACCATGATGCAATGGTCCAGAATTTCCTGAATCTGTTCCGGATCCGTGTAGTCTACTGTAGCAGTCATTGTATCCAGATACTGGTAAATCCGAATTTCCGACAGCTGCTCCGCCTTGCCGGCTTCCGGCAGGAGATCGTATTTTTTCAAAAAGGCCAGCGTATTCATGTACGAAGGATATACATCATATTCCTGATCGATGCTGTTGGCGCGCGCCTGCAGCACGAGCCGTCCGATGCTGTTCTCCTCCGAAAGCTGTGTGTAGGAATAGTTCTCCAGGTCCTTTTCGTAGGCCTCTGTGAACTCCTCATACAGCTCTCCGGAAGCCTTTCGCACATCATATCCGTTGTAGAAGTAAATCGTACCGCTCTCTTTTGCAGCTTCTCTGGTTTTCTGTTCAGTATAAATCGGCAGGAGTCCGGTCTTGTATTCTGTACTGGAAACCACCTTGTCCAGGACGGATGCCTCCGTTGTGTACGGAATGAGAATGGATCGATAGACCTCTCTGCCGTTTTTGAGGCGATAGCATACAACGGCATTCCATCCCTGTACATCGGACGAAGAAGCTGCGCACTGCAGTTCCATTGCAGGACGCGTGATCTCTTCCAATGCCTCAATATCCGTCAGCTTCATGCGATCCAGCACCTGCTGATCATTGCCGGTATAAGGGTCCTCCGCATCCTCGTAGTAGAATGTACTGTCGCTGTATACATACAGTGCCGCGCTCTCCACCTTATTCGGCTCCGGCACATAGCGGTCATATCCGATCAGATCATACCGGAAAACGATAAAAATCAAGGCCGCCGCCAGGGCTGCCGCAATGATCTCCCCAAAACGACCGAAAAATTTCCAGATGTCCAGATTATAAATAATCTCGATTACGCCGGCACACAAAACCGCTACTACAAGGATTCCCAGAAGAACAAACGCAGTTCCTGTTCTGGATTCCACCGAAACAAACAAACGAATGACAATAGTTCCGGCAAAGAGACCTGCCGCTATACTGATAACAATTCGTACGAAGGAGCGCACCGGCCAGTATAATACCGTTTTCCCGGCATGCTCTGCTTTTCGCATTTTGTACAGCCTGGCAGCAAGCAGAAGGAAAATCACACCGACAATCAGCGATGCCAGATCCGCTTTCCAGGAGGCCTCAACCAGTGTTCGCAGGCCATCCGCTGTAATTCCCGAATATACGATCCCGCTGTTGTAATGATTGCCAAGCCACCGC
This sequence comes from Paludibacteraceae bacterium, assembly GCA_963629395.1. Lineage (GTDB taxonomy): Bacteria > Bacillota > Clostridia > Lachnospirales > Lachnospiraceae > CAG-791. The sequence goes on from CAVGIV010000003.1 coordinate 4,530, forward strand.
CGCGGTGCCCCGCTGTTATAAAGAGGAGACAGCATGAACGCCGGATCCTTCTCTCCCAGATAGGCCCAGGTCTTAAAGTACGAACTTTCCAGATAGCGAAAAATATCCTTTATCACCTGATCTGCTGCCAGAACAAACGCTGCCAGCAATCCGGAAATAATCAGATTCCCCGACAGCATCACGGCTGTGATGCCAATGCTGTAGGAAGACAGAAACAAAATTGTCAGGCGAACCAGCTGGATCATAGCATCCAGGAATGTAATGCCGTCCATTGCTCTCATCAACGCCGCACAGCCGATCGAGAGAAACATGCATACAACCAGCGGCAGCTCAAACATCAGAAAGCCATTGATGTAAATACTCCGGAACCGTTCCATCCGGGACACCGGCTGACTTTCGTAGAAATCCTGCCTGTCCATACTGAACAGGTACGAAAAGCCCTGAATAGCCAGTACCACAGCAATAACAACTACCACCTGACTGAATTCCTGCCGTATGCCGATCCAGGTTCCTACCTCGCCAAGCCGCTGGCTAAGCGTCTGTGCTGCGCTCAAATTCTGAAGAGCTGCAGACTCGTTGCTCCTAGCAATCAGCATAATGACCGCAACCGGATAATACAGAACCATATATAGAATAATGGCTGCCATCAGCCACAGACGGCGCCGCAGGATCTGCCGCTGCAGAATATGAAACCGGCTTCCCTTTTTCTGTTTGTACTCACTCATTGTTTTTCTTCCTCCAAAGGATGTCAGTCCAGGATGAACTTATGAATGTCGTATCCCACTACTTCCGTTTCACTGATGAAAACCTCCTCCAGTGTGAGCGGAAGAATTTCAAAAAACACCATGCTTACGCAGCGAAAACGCTGTTCAACCTCTTCTCGGCTTCCGCGAATAACCAGTGTCGAAAGGCGTCCGCGGTTTTCCTCCCGGATAACCTGCAGCTCCTCCAGCACGGCCGACTTATCCTCTTCCGAGGTAAACACGCATTGCACCTTCTGAACCGAATTCTTCATCTCCTCCATGTCCTTGGAGAGCAGCACCCCTCCCTGATGAAGGAGGCCCACATGATCACAGATATCCTCGATCTCACGGAGGTTGTGTGAGGAAATAACCGGAGTCAGCCCACGATCCTCCATATCCTTTGCAAACAGACTCTTGACGGCCTGCCGCATAACCGGATCGAGGCCGTCAAAGGTCTCATCACAGAAAAGATACTTGGTTCCGGCGCATAGTCCCAGAATCAGTGAAAGCTGTTTCTTCATTCCTTTTGAAAAGGACGCTATCCTTCGCTCCGGATCCAGTCCGAAGTCCTTCATCATCTTTCCAAAACGATATTCCGAAAAATCCGGATACAGCTCTGCAAAATAACGACTCATCTCTTCGCCATTTGCATTGGGGAAGAAATAAAAATCATTGGGAATAAAGAAAATATTCTTCTTCATCGCTGCATTGTCATAAATCGGTTCCCTTTCAATGCAGATGGTCCCTTCATCCTGTTTCATAACGCCGGCCAGCATTCGAAGAAGGGTGCTCTTCCCGGCTCCGTTGGTTCCGAGAAGGCCAAAGACCTGTTTATCCTCCATCCTGATGGACACGTGGTTGACTGCAACACAGTCCTCAAATGCCTTCGTCAGATTCATTGTCTCAATCATTTCGCCAGCTCACCCGCCTTTCGATATAATTCCTCCCGGTCCAGTCCCAGCTCATCCGCTTCCTTCAGAAGCTGTGCCATTTTCCCGGCCAGGTCCTTTTTTTTATTCTCCATCAGCTCTCCTCCCCCGCTGACGTAGTTGCCCTTTCCCTTCACGGTATACAAAAATCCTTGTCGTTCAAGCTCTGCATAGGCCTTTTGTACGGTGTTCGGATTGGTCGACAGCTCCATTGCAAGAGAACGCACCGACGGCATCTGCTCCCCAGACTCCAGAACGCCCTTGAGGATCAGGGTTTTGTATCGCTCCGAGATCTGCTCGTAAATCGGTCTCGAATCCCGATAATCGATCAAATCCATGACGGCTCCTTCCTGTGTACACTGTATTAGTCTTGATGGTACAGTAAATATACCACGGTGCCATACGCCCTGTAAAGCAGGAAAAAGAGCTCGATCTCGGATATTCCTCCGCCGCTGCCATGCAGGTGTCGACCAGTAAGTGAGCTGTACTTATAGACTCCTGTTGTATGGCCAATAACTGTACCGCAACAGTCACCTGCCCGCGTAATGTGCCGCCGTAACGTACTGGCCCACGCGTATTTCCTTCACACAGCCGCGCAGCGTAAGGTGTGTGAGCTCCTTCATAAGCTCACGGAAGGGAACTTCCCGGCAAACCATACGTGAGACCTCCGGTGCGATGGCATCCAGACTCCTGGGTTCTGAATAATCCAGACATTCCAGAATTGCCCGGCCAATGCCGGACCCGGTTTCCGCAAGTGCTTCAAAATCAAAAGTCATTTGCGCGTACTCCACTCCCGAAGACCTTTCTGATTCGTCTGCCTCCAGAAGGCCCAATGCCTCCAGAAGAAGCTCCGGCGAAAGCGCTATGCCGGCGCCCTGACGAATCAGACGATTGCAGCCGGCGCTGTTGCGGTCGCCTCTTCTGCCGGGTAGTGCCCACACATCCTTTCCCTGCTCCAGCGCACGGTCCACTGTGATAAGCGTTCCTGACTGTTCTCTTGCCTCAATCACCAGTATGATATCGGACAGACCGCTGATAATCCGATTCCTGGCAGGAAAAAAAGTGTTCTGTGGGGCCAGTCCCGGCCGGTATTCTGAGAGGACTCCTCCCCTGTCAATTAAGGCTTCATACAGGTCCTTATTTTCTCTTGGATAGCATATATCGACGCCTCCGCCCAGAACGGCATAGGAATCATCCGACGTATCCAGCGCTCCTCTCCCGGCAACACCGTCCACGCCTCTTGCCATACCGGAAATGATCTGTACACCTTCCTTTGCAAGCTCCGCTGCAAAGATTCTCGCCTGCTCCCGTCCATAGGGCGATGCCATCCTCGTACCCACGATTCCGACCGCCGCATGCTCCGGCCTTGGAAGTCTGCCCTTCACGTACAGTCCAAAGGGCGGATCCTCAATGTGAAGGAGGCGCGAGGGATAGTCCGCTTCTCCCATCCATACATAACGAATTCCTTTTCCGGCAAGGTCTTTTATCTTTTCCTCCGGCGACTCTCTCCTGCCGTTTGCAAGCTTTCTGGCCTCACATATTCTGGCCGTTTTGAGTGGTGTAATCCTGCAGACCGTTTCCAGATAGGATTCCAGCTCCTCCTCCCGCATTCGATACAGCTCTTCTGCAAAATCCAACCGCTTGCCCGCTTTCTCCCAAAGCTCCCGAAGCGTTACATTCCCGATGCCATCGATGCTAGCCAGCCATACGTCATACTCTGTCATGCAGCTCCTCCTTTACGGCAGCATTCCTTCCTTTCCCGGCTGCCCCCGGTCTGCGCACCGGTAGCCAACAGCCTCTGCCAGATGATCCTCACTGACTTTCTCTTGACCATCCAGATCCGCAATAGTCCTTGCGGTTTTCAAAATCCGGTGATATGCCCTGGCAGAAAGATTCATTTTCTGAAAGATTTCCTTCACAAAAAGTTTCTCCCTGCGGCCAAGCTCGCAATAGTGCTCCGTCTGCGCTGCGTTCATTTCCGCATTAAAGCAAATGCTCTCCCCTTGAAACCGATTTCTTTGCCGTTCGTGCGCTGCCATTACCCGTGTGCGTATGGCAGCGCTGGGCTCTGCCTCCCTTCTTTGCAAAAGCGATTCCACCGGAACCCGCGGTGCATCCACCGTCAGGTCAATCCGGTCCAGAATCGGTCCGGGCATGCGGCCCTGATACCGCAGGATTTCGGCTCTTGTGCAGCTGCACCTGCTGTCCGGATAATAGCCGCAGGGGCAGGGATTGGCTGCTGCAACGAACATGAAACGCGCCGGGAAATCATAATTCCCGGTGCTGCGGGAAATGACGATATGCTGATCCTCCAGCGGCTGCCGCAGGAGATTTAAATTCTCCCTGCCGAATTCCGGCAGCTCGTCCATAAACAAAACGCCGCGATGAGCCAGCGAAATCATCCCCGGCTTTGGATTCACGCCCCCGCCCACCAGTGCCTGCTGCGTAATGGAATGGTGAGGTGCCATGAACGGCCGCATATGAATGAGCGGCTTTTCGGGCTTTAGCTCGCCGGCAATGCTGTAAATGGCCGAAACCTCCAGACACTCCTCCTTGGTCAGCGGAGGGAGGATTCCCGGAAGGCATTTGGCCATCATGGATTTCCCGGAACCGGGAGGTCCTATCATGAGCACATTGTGAAATCCGGCCGCCGCGATCTCCAGTGCTCTTTTTACTCCGTCCTGCCCGCTTACACTGCTGTAATCTGCTCCGCCGGCAGACAAGCTCTCCATCGCCTCTTCCAGAAAATTCTCCGAAGGAACCGGCGGATATACCACATCTCTCTCCTGGCTGGACAGTCGGAGATAAGAAATCACCTCCTCCAGATTCCGCAGACCGATGACCTTCACCGTGCCAAGTGCAGCTGCCTCCCGCGCATTTTCAGCCGGTAAAAGAACTGTATCGATTCCCTCTTCCAGTGCCCCGCGCACGATCGGAAGCACCCCGCGTACCGGCGTCAGCTCTGCATCCAGAGACAATCCGCCGAGTATCAAAATCCCTTCTGCAGCGTCCGGTTCGATTTCCTCCATAGCTTCCAGCAGCCCAACCGCCACCGGAAGATCCGCAATCAGATCCCGCTTTGGTATCTCTGCCGGTGAGAAGTTCACCGTAATCCGCCTGGGCGGCAGATGAATTCCTGTATTCTTCATGGCCACCCGAACGCGCTCCTGTGCCTCCCGAACCTGCGCTGAAACAAATCCAACCATAGAAAAAGTAGGCAGACCATCGGATATGTCTGTTTCAATGCGCAGAAGATAGCTCTGCACACCGTGCACAGCACCAGATAAAACACTGCTAAACATACTCTTCGTTCCTCTTATTCAATTCGCATCACTATTACGATTGGTGAAAGGGCTTCCCTGAACAGGGATAGAAAAAGCCCGACAGCAGAACGCTGTCGGGCTCTATTGTACCGAACTTTGCCGGGATCGGACAAATAGAAAATGATACTTAGTTCTTGTGCAAGTTTGCCTATAAATTCCTTGGCAGCTTTCCTTTTGCGAATGTGGCGTTCTTGCTCTGAAACCACTATGCCTGCTCACGCAGGCACCACTACAAATAAAAACCAGCAGCTGTCCGGGATTTTTACAGTAATAGTTACCAGATCCTTAATCAGGGATCGTAATGATCAGCTGTGCAGCATCGCTGGCAGCCTTTGCGGTTGCTGCGGTCTGCGTCTGTGCCGTTGTCTGCGCAGCTGCCGTCTGCGCCGCCGCCTGAAGTGTAGCTGCAGACTGTTGAGCCTGCGTGGCTGCTGTCTGCGCCTGCTGCAGCTGGAGTGCTGCCACCTGCTGCGCGGCCAGATTTTCCTGCGTCGGAAGTGCGGCCGCGTTTGCAGCTGCCGTCTGGGCCTGGGCCGCCGCCTGCTCGAACTGCGTCTGCAAAGCCTGGGCCTTTGCCGCTGCCGCCTGCGCCTGCTGCTCTGCTGCCGCCTGCGCCGTCTGGCACTGCACCAGGATCGCTGCCTGCTGATCCGAAACCGCTTTAAGCTGCGCGGCCTGGGCCTGCTGCTGTGCTGTAATTACAACGACATGGCCATCCTTGCACATGCGGATGATGTTGTTCTGGGCATCGGTGATCGTCTGGTTCTTGACCATAGCACCCGTTCCGTCAAAGAAGTACTGCAGACCGCCGATGGTCTGCATACCAAATTGTTTCCGGTAGTTGACAAAATAGTAGGTGGCACCGTTCTGCGTAGAAAGTCCGTTGGCGGGAATCGTTGTAAAATAATCCTTCAGGACGTAATCCATATCGCAGTTTCCGGCAATACCGGCTACACTTCCGCTGGAGGAATACTGCCACATTGTACCGGGAAAGCCCATTGCACTGCTGTAATTCGCCACCCAGTGATCCCAGGCGGTTACTCCCATTCTCTCGGTGAACCAGTTCTTGTAGCTGTAAACCATCGGCTGATACCCTGCCGCGTAGATCACGGAGCAGAAAGTGTTGGCAATCGACTGCAGCTGCGCGGCTGTCAGGCTCTTCTGAGAGGAGTCCTCCAGATCAATGGCAACCGGGAAGGAAATCGGCAGCGAGGCCATCGCCGATACCGCCAGCTGCGCATCCGCCGCTGCCTCTGCATCGTTCAGAGCATAAGAATATACATACGCACCGACACGGATTCCTGCCGCATTCGCAGCCACAACATTCTGCGTAAACTTCGAATCCAGTCCGTACTTGATATTGCCGATTCGAATCATGGCGAACTTCACACCGCTGGCTGCCACAGCATTCCAGTCAATATTCCCCTGATACGAGCTGACATCAATACCCGAAATTGCCGCAGCCTCCGCCTTCGCCGTTCCCGCCGGTGTCAGCGCCAGAAGGCAGGCAGCAGCTGCCGCCAACAGAAGCGCTTTTACCGATGTCTTAAACTGTCCCATTCTCCCTCTTTCTGCCGCACCCCTCCGGCGGCATCTTTGCTAAAACCACCATGCCTGCTCGCGCAGGCACCACCAATAAAAATCGCATGAACCTTTTCATTGTAACAACCTTCTGCAGGAGCCGCAAGGTCACTGCACGCCACTGCATCGCTTGTATAATAACTGTCCCTGATAACGCAGACCCTTTTCCGGATGATGCGTGTCCAAAAATACAGACATAGCCGGCTACAGCAGAAAGTCCGCCATCACCGTGTTGCAAACGTCCACGCCTGCATCCGTCAAGGAAACTCGTCCTCTCTCCTTTTGCAAAAGCTCCAGCTCCTGATACCTGCGCAGCACAGTCCCGTACACCGACTCCATCGAGACCCCGAACCGGATATGAAACTCCTCCTCGGAAACACCCTCCATCCGCCGAAGCCCCAGGAACATGAATTCCTCCATTTGGTCTTCCGGTGACAGCTGCTCCATATCCTCGTACAACGCTTCATCCGCTCGGTCCTGCCAGGGCATTGTCAGCGGCTCCTTGCAGCTTCCTACCTGTTCCATTCTCTCACAGTATGCCGCCAGTTGCCTCGTGTGACTCCAGCGCATCCCTCTCCAATAGGAGGCCGCGCCGGTTCCGAAGCCCAGATACGGATGGCCCGTCCAGTAGCCGCTGTTATGCCGGCTTTCAAAGCCTTCTCTTGCATAGTTGGAGACCTCATACCGGTGATAGCCGTCCCCCTCCAGGAACGCCTTCGTCCTGTGATACATGTCCCGGTCCAACGCCTCCTCCGGCAAGGGAGGCAGAACTCCCTGCTTAGCCATCCGGTATAGCTCGGTACCCTCCTCCAGAATGAGACTGTAGGCTGATATATGCTCCGGGCCCAACGCAGCTGCCTCCGAAAGGGAGTATAGCCACGCATCCATTGTCTGCCCCGGAAGTGCCGACATTAAATCCAGGCTGATGTTCGTGAATCCGGCCTCCCGTGCCTGATAAAAGCACTCCCTTGCCTGCCTGCTGCTGTGGATCCGTCCCAGGAGCCGCAGCTCTTCATCCCGAAAGGACTGTACGCCGATGGACAAACGGTTTACGCCTGCCTCCCGGTAGGCACAAAGCGCCTCAAGACCAGCCGTTCCCGGATTGCATTCCATCGTGATTTCCGCATCCGGCCGCACGTCGTACCAGGTCCGCACAGCCTGCAGCACCTCCCACAGCTCTTCGCCGGACAAAAGCGACGGCGTTCCGCCACCCAGAAAGACGGTATCCACCGGGAGCTTTTCGGAAGATCCATTTTCTTCAACTGCCTCAGCCGTTTTCCAGAGCTCTGTTTCCAGTGCTCGCACATAGCGCTTTCGTTCCGCCCTGTCCGCCGGGCCGGACAGGAAGTCACAATATCTGCATTTGCGGACACAAAAAGGAAAATGCAGATACAGGCTCACCGCCTGCTCCGCATTTTCACGCACACTCACTGCTCGTCTCCCAGCTTCAGCACATTCATGAAGGCTTCCTTTGGAATTTCGACATTTCCCACCATCTGCATCCGCTTCTTGCCTTCCTTTTGCTTCTCCAAGAGCTTTTTCTTGCGCGATACATCGCCACCGTAGCACTTCGCCAGAACGTCCTTGCGATACGCACGAACCGTCTCCCTTGCGATCACGCGCCCGCCGACAGCCGCCTGGATCGGTACCTCGAACAGCTGACGAGGAATCTCATCCTTAAGCTTCTCACACATCTTTCGTCCGCGCTCATAGGCCCCTGCCTCATGGACAATAAAGGACAGTGCATCCACAGGCTCCTTGTTCACAAGGATATCCAGCTTCACCAGCTTGGACACCGCATATCCCTTTAACTCATAGTCAAAGGATGCATAGCCGCGGGACCGCGACTTTAGGGCGTCAAAGAAATCGTAAATAATCTCGTTCAGCGGAAGCTCGTATTTCAGCACAGCTCTGGTCGTTTCGATATAATCGGTCGACAGATACACGCCGCGCCGCTCCTGGCACAGCTGCATAATCGCCCCCAGATACTCCGTCGTCACCATGATCTCCGCCGAGACAATGGGCTCCTCCATATGCTCAATTTCGGAAGGATCCGGCAGATTGGCCGGATTGGTAAGCTCCATCATGGTGCCGTCGGTCCGATAGATGCGATAGACAACGCCCGGTGCGGTCGAGATAATATCCAGATCGTATTCGCGCTCCAGCCTCTCCAGAACAACCTCCATATGAAGGAGTCCCAGAAATCCGCAGCGGAAGCCAAAGCCCAGCGCCAGCGATGTCTCCGGCTCATAGGAAAGACTGGCATCGGAGAGCTGAAATTTTTCCAAAGCATCCTTTAAATCCGGGTACTTGGATGTATCCTGCGGATAGATACCCGCAAAGACCATGGCCTGCGCCTTCTTGTATCCGGGGAGCGGCTGGCTGCACGGATTTATTGCATTCGTTACGGTGTCGCCGACACGCGCATCACGGATGTTCTTGATGGATGCCGTAAAATATCCGACCATACCCGCTGAGAGCTCACTGCAGGGAATGAATCTTCCCGGGCCAAAATAGCCCACTTCCACCACATCCTCCTCCGCTCCGCTTGCCATAAAGCGGACCTTTGTGCCTTTGCGTATCACACCGTCCCGCACGCGGATAAACACAATAACACCACGGTAGGAATCATACAAAGAGTCGAAGATCAGTGCCTTCAACGGGGCAGATGAATCCCCGGTGGGCGCCGGAATCTTCTTCACAACACTCTCCAGGACCTCTTTGATGTTGATGCCGTTTTTGGCAGAAATCTCCGGCGCATCCATCGCCTCGATCCCAATGACATCCTCAATCTCCTGCTTAACCTCCTCCGGTCTGGCACTCGGGAGATCGATCTTGTTGATCACGGGGAAAACATCCAGGTTGTGCTCCAGCGCCAGATATACATTGGCCATCGTCTGTGCCTGAATCCCCTGTGTTGCATCCACCACCAGGATAGCGCCGTCGCAGGCGGCCAGGGAGCGCGATACCTCATAGTTAAAGTCCACATGCCCGGGAGTATCAATCAGATTAAAGGTATACTCCTGTCCGTCCTCTGCCTGGTAAATCAGCCGGACCGCCTGGGATTTAATGGTAATGCCGCGCTCCCGCTCCACATCAATGTTGTCAAGGACCTGATTTTTCATTTCACGCGCAGTCAAAACGCCCGTCAGCTCGATCATGCGGTCTGCCAGTGTCGACTTTCCGTGGTCTATGTGCGCTACAATGCAGAAATTACGTATCCTGCTCTGATCCGCGCCGGCCTCTTCCATATTCTTCAAATCTGCCATATTCATCCTCACGCAGCCGGCGATATTCCCCCGGCGCAAGTGCACGATCCAGCTCCAACGGTCCAAATGAGAGCCGTTTTAGTGCAATTACTTCCTTCTCTCCTCCGAGGGCAGCCACCATCTTCTTGATCTGGTGGAACTTCCCCTCCTGTATTGTCACAAGCACCTCATGCGGGTCCCCCGAAGGGGCTTTCTCCATGCGAGCAGGGAGTGCTGTCAGATTCACATCGTACTGAATACCTGCTTCAAATCTGGCCGCATCCTCACTGGTAAACGGAGTGCCGGATGCCCGCACCAGATAGGTCTTGTCCACATGATATCTGGGTGAGAGCAGGCGATGTGCCATATCTCCGTTATTCGTGATCAGCAAAAGTCCCTCTGTGTCCTTGTCCAGTCGTCCTACAGGAAAAAGATCGGTGCGCTTTCGCCCGGCAATCAGATCGAGCACCGTTTTCTGCTTTTTATCCTCACTGGCGGACAGTACCCCTGCCGGCTTGTTCATCATATACCAGACTTCCGGCTCGTATTCCCAGCTCTCTCCCCGGAAAACAACCGTCGGAAAGGGCTCTTCAACAAGATACCCCGGATCACAAATCTGCTCGCCGCCGATCCACACGCCGCTCCTTCGAATGTCTTTTTTGATTTCACTGCGCGTGCCGGCGCCAAGATCAGCAAGAAACTTATCAATTCTCATGTTCCATCGCTTCCTGGTCTTCATCCTTCCATTCCGTGGTGTGCTGTGCAAGCCACTCTGCAGGAATCTTATTCTCGAAGCGATCCTTGGACGTTTCAGACGGAACCTCTGTCGGATACTTGCCGTCAAAGCAAGCCGAGCAGAAGCGCTGTTCCGCATCATTTCCCCCGGCCAGCTTCAGAGCATTCTCCACGGAAAGGTATCCAAGCGAATCTGCACCGATGATCTTCGCAATCTCCTCCACAGAATGGTGGCAGGCGATCAGATTTTCCTTGGAATCAATATCGGTTCCATAGTAGCAGGGATTCAGGAACGGCGGTGCCGATACACGGAAATGAACCTCTGTTGCACCGGCCTCTCGCACCAGCCGCACGATCCGTGCGGAGGTGGTGCCACGCACGATGGAATCGTCAATCAGTACCACGCGCTTGCCGCGGATGGTCTCTGCAATGGGATTGAGCTTGATTTTCACCAGGTTCTCCCGAGCCGCCTGTCCCGGAGAGATGAAGGTCCGGCCAATGTACTTGTTCTTGAGCATGCCGATTCCGTAGGGAATTCCCGACTGTCTGGAATAGCCAAGTGCCGCATCCAGTCCGGAATCCGGTACGCCGATGACGATATCCGCCTGTACCGGATGCTCGAGCGCCAGGAATGCGCCGGCACGAACCCGCGCCTCATGAACAGACGCTCCGTCAATCACGGAATCCGGACGTGCAAAATAGATGTATTCAAACACACACATGGAGGGCCTGGCTTTCCCCTCATGGGTGTGAATGGAACGAAGTCCGGTGCGGTCACAAATCATGATCTCACCCGGCTTCAAATCGCGAACCAGCTTGGCTCCGACTGCATCCAGAGCGCAGGACTCCGAAGCAAAAACAACGCAGCCATCCGGCGTTTTGCCGTAGCAAAGGGGACGGAAGCCGTGCGGATCGCGAACTGCAATCAGCTTGGAAGGAGAACTGATCACCAGCGAAAACGCACCATGAATCCGTTCGATAACATGGCTGACAGCCTCCTCAATGGAGGAGCAGTGAATCCGCTCTCTCGTAATCAGGTAAGAAATGACCTCTGTGTCGGTTGTCGAATGGAAAATACATCCCTCATTCTCCAGCTCCGCACGCAGCTCATAGGAATTCACAAGATTGCCGTTGTGGCAAAGAGCCATGCTGCCCTTTGTGTGGCGCACAACCACCGGCTGTGCGTTGGCGCGGTTGGAAACACCGCTTGTGGAATAGCGAACGTGTCCAACGGCAATCTGTCCTTCTCCGAGTGCTTCCAGGTTATCCTGGTGAAATACCTCATGCACAAGGCCAAGGTCACGATGATAGCGGAACACACCGTCCTCGTTCACGGCAATGCCTGCTGCCTCCTGGCCGCGATGCTGCAGAGCAAAAAGGCCATAATAGGCCAGCATCGGAAGATTCTGCTTGGTGGGTGACCAGATTCCGAATACGCCGCACTCTTCTCCGATTTTCTTCATGCTGTTCTTTTCCTTCCTGTCAGACCCTGTGCATGCGCCGCCCGGCGAATGTACTGTCTGAAACCGATCATTCATCGTAACTATTCATCAAAAAAAGCTGCCGTGCCGTCTTTGCGGGCACAGCAGCTTAACTATACCATATGCTTTCTGGTATTTTCCATTATGTTCTTTCGAAACATCCGCTAGATTTTGCAAAGGAGCTATAATCTGTTCCTTCGCGGGCTCAGCAGACATAAGATGGATGGCACTCTTGTTTTCCTCGAATCAGCTGGCCTTGCTGCGGTAGCATGCGGCCTGGAAGCTCTTAAGGCAGTCGATGGCCTCCTGGCTGAGCTTCTGCGGAACCAGCACCTCTACGACAACGTACAGATCGCCTCTTGCAGACGGGTTCTGTCCCGACGGCATTCCCTTGCCGCGGATACGGATCCTGCTGCCGGACTGGGTTCCTGCAGGAATCTTCACCATGATTTTCCCGCTGCCGGTGTTCACCGGTGCCTCGCCGCCAAGGCATGCGGTAATGAATGGAACACGGACAGTTGTAGTCCGGTCGCCGGCCTCTCGCGCGGCGCTCTCCTGCGACGCCGAGGCTCCGGCATTTTCATAACCGTATCGAAATTCAGGGTCTCCCCCCTGCGCCCCTGAGCTTCCTGTAAACCCGCCGTGAAAGCTGCTCCCGCCGAAGCCTCCACCGGCATAGGTACTGTCGCCAAAACCGCTGTCAAAGCCTCTGCCGCCCCCAAAGCCGGACGTCCCGTTCCTAAAGCCCTTTGCTGCCCCTCCGAAAAGGCTCTCAAACAAGTCGCTCATATCTCCCATATCGCCCATATTGCCAGAGGTATAATAGGTCGTTTTCCCATCCGGAGAACGGTAAAAGTGACCGCTATAACCGCCTTGTTCTCTTTGCCCTCCGGACGTCCCCTGACTCTGGTCAAACGCTGCCATTCCGAACTGATCGTACAGCTTTCGCTTTTCCGGATCCGAGAGCACCTGATAGGCCTCTCCGATCTCCTCAAATTTCTTCTTGGCTTCAGCGTCACCCGGATTGGTATCCGGATGATATCTTTTCGCCAGCTTTCGATATGCACTCTTTATCTGTTTATTGTCAGCAGCTCTGGTAAGGCCCAGAACCTCGTAATAATCTCTTTTCATTGCGGAGCTTCCTCCTTTCAGGTTTATTTCTCTTCTATTGTTTGTTATATCACAGATAGAACAATGAGTCAATCAGTGTTGTTGTAAAACTTACTGTCAGCGACAGAGTGTCGGAGGAATATCCGGACCCGGGGCGCCTGTGATTTTCACCTGAAAAGTCATGCCGAACGCCCGCTCATACGGTATACTGTAATTGGCCATACAAACGAGGGGGAACTATCACATGGAATTCGCATTTACCGATAAAGACAGCTATTATCAGCACATTCGCCGGGTCATTGACCAGAGTCCCTATAAAGACAACTGGGATTCTCTTTCCGCCTTCGAGATGCCCTCCTGGTTTGAAAAGGCTAAATTCGGAATTTTCATCCACTGGGGGCTGTTCAGTGTTCCCGCCTTCAACAACGAGTGGTATTCCCGCAACATGTATGTGCAGGGGAGTCCGGAGTTTGAGCACCACGTGAAGACCTATGGCCCGCAGAAGGATTTTGGCTACAAGGATTTCATTCCTATGTTCACGGCGGATCAATTCGATCCGGATGCCTGGGCAGAGATTTTTGCAGGTGCCGGTGCCAGATATGTTGTTCCGGTCGCCGAGCACCACGACGGCTTCCAGATGTATGAGAGCTTTCTCTCCCACTACAATGCCGTAGAAATGGGTCCCCACAGGGATATTCTCGGCGAGCTGAAGACAGCAGTTGAGAAAAAGGGAATGGTATTTGCTGCGTCCAGTCACCGCGCTGAGCACCACTGGTTCATGGGAGTCGGCAAGCACTTTGAAAGTGACATTAGGGAGCCTCTTTCCTGCGGTGATTTCTACTGGCCGTCTGAAGAAACTCAGCCCGATCAGCAGGATCTTTTTGCCGTTCCCTCTCCCAGCGAAGAGTTTCTCGTTGACTGGGTGTGCCGCACCTGTGAAATTGTAGACCGGTACCATCCGCGTGTGCTGTATTTTGACTGGTGGATTCAGCACAACGCCTATAAGCCGTACCTCCGCATGATTGCTGCTTACTATTACAACCGGGGCCTGCAGGAGGGATTTCCCACAGCCATCTGCTACAAGCACGATGCATTTGCCTTTGGCTGTGGCATTGTCGACGTGGAGCGCGGCAAATTTGCAGATGCCAAGCCGTACCACTGGCAGACTGACACCGCCATCGCCCGGAATTCCTGGTGCTATACCGAAACGTTGGATTACAAGAGCAGCTATGAGATCATCTGCTATCTTGCAGACGTTGTCAGTAAGAACGGGAACCTTTTGCTGAATGTAGGCCCCAAGGCAGATGGAACCATTGCTCCGCGTGACCGGCAGATTCTTGCCGATATCGGCAGCTGGCTTTCGGTCAACGGCGAGGCCATTTACGATAGCAAGCCCTGGCGGTATGCCGAAGAAGGTCCTACCAAGGAGGTCGAGGGGCAGTTCAGTGATGCCGCCGCGACGGTATACACCTCAGAGGACTTCCGCTTTACGGCAGGGCACGGCGCCATCTATGCCGTCTGCCTCTGCTACCCGGAGGATGGCCATGTCACCATCCATTCACTGGCAACGAGTAAGGATCCCAACAAGCCGGCCTTTCACGGCATTATCAAAGATGTGCAGATACTGGGATTCCCGAAGAAGGTGTCCTACACCGTTGACGAGGACGGTCTGCACCTGGAGACCAGGAACATTTCCAGCCGCTTCCCGGTGGTGATCAAGGTGATTACAGATTGAAAACACTCTACATAGCAGAAAAAGATCCCCGCATCATTGATATGCTCCGCGGCGGTGCAGACTGGTCTGCACTGTCCGTGGAGCTCATAGGAGAAAGCTCTGACGGAGAACATGCGCTGGAAGAGGTTCTCCGTCTGCAGCCGGATTTACTCATGCTGGATCCTTCGCTTCCGCGCATATCTGGCGCGGATTTTCTGTCCCGTGCAAGGCTTCTTGGTTTTACCGGCATATGCATTCTCCTGCTCGATACGCCATCCTACTACGCGCTTCAACGTCTTCTCCCCTTCGGTGTGCGGTGCTGTCTTACGCTCCCGGATGACCTCCCGCAGCTGCAGACGCGGATGAAGGAGCTTCTCCTGTGCCTTCAAAGAGAGCACAGCCTCCTTTCTATGGTAGTGTCTTCCGCAGCCACCTCCGACACCGCGGAGGATGTATTGCCTGCTGCCTTACGCTTTGCACAAAACACCCCCCCGGCCTCCAGCTCCGATCCTTCTTCCCGGATCACCGTTCTGGATGAGCTGCTTTTATACATCGAAACGCATTATTCTGAAAATCTCAAGCTCGAGCTTATTGCACCGCTTTGCGGATACAGCAGTGCATATCTTGGAAAGATATTTACACAAAGGGCAGGCGAAAGCTTCAACTCCTATGTGGATCATTGCCGCATCCGGCACGCCAAGGAATTTCTCAAAAACGAAAAATGGAAGGTCTACGAGGTAGCCGCACAGGTCGGCTACCGAAGCGTAGATTACTTCCATAAAAAGTTTCACCATTATGTAGGGATGAGTCCCTTAGAATACCGCCGCCGGGAGTCCGGTGCATCCAACGTTTCCGGCAAGCCCGGTACATCGTCTGCTCCATAATCAGCCAAGCGGCACAGATCCGGCGCGGAAGCGCTTTAATCAGCGTTTCCCTAATGAATACCGCCGCCCGGCAGCTCCCTTGTCCAGCGCCATGCAAGCTCAAACCAGCTCTGGCAGGACGGCTCTACCGCGCCGCCTTCCCGATCCTTTGTAAGCTCGCTGGCAAGACCAAGGCCATGATCCCCCTTCATGTACATGTGCAGCTCCACCGGGCGACCGGCTCTTCGCATCGCCAGTGCCAGCAGCAGGGAATTCTCTGCAGGGACCAATCCATCCTGATTCGTATGCCACACAAAGGCCGGCGGCGTGTCCCCGCTCACCTGCTTCTCCAGCGACATCGTTTCCACCAGCTGATCGTATTGCTCGCCCAAAAGATTTTCAAACGATTCTCTGTGTGCAAACTCTCCGGATGTAATCACCGGATAATTCAGGATCATTCCGTTTGGCCGCAGCTGCCCGGCATCTGCATTCAGTGCCTTTGCCAGAAACCCGCGGTTCCAGAACATCCCATAGGAGGCTGCAAGATGTCCGCCGGCCGAGGAGCCCTGCACGAAAATCTGCTCCGGATCCACATCCCACTGCGCCGCATTCTCTCTTGCCAGCTTCACCGTCCGTGCCAGCTCCAGGAGCGCTGCCGGATAAACCGCCGGCCGATAGGAATACCACAGGACAATCGCCTGGTATCCATAGGAATTCCAACGCAGAGCGAACATCTCCGCCTCTCGCTGCGACGTAAAACAATATCCGCCGCCGGGGCATATGATAACCATGGGGCGTTTCTTAATGCTTATCTCATCCGAATGGCTGATAAGATAGGTATCCGCGTGTGCGTAGTCTTCCGATCCTTCTCCTTTAATTTCCAGTCTTTTGTAGATCATCCACTTCTCCTTTACCGTCTTTTTCCTCACGCATCAGACAATCCTCCATGGGAGAATCGCTTTCATTGACAGTTTTCTCTCTTGTCTCCTGCTCAATTTCATAAAAGGTTCCCAGTGACATTCCGGCGATCGTGTATATGATGCAGGCCGGTCCAATGAGGAAGCCAATGAAAATGGTTGTCGAATTAAACATCCATATCAGCACCTCAAAGAGAACCACTGCCACCATCGCCATCGTTCTGCCCAAATACCTCCGCGAAATCCGCAGCGAATTCTTTAAAGTTCCCAGAATTGTATTATCATATCTTGCAATCAGCGGAAACGCATACAGCAAAGAGAACACAAACAAAAATCCGGAAACAATTGTCACCACCAGAATCCATATCGGATTTCCCGCAGCCGCCTCAAACAGCTGCAAATCCAGATAAATAACATAGACGCAAAGAAAAAAAATAGCCTCCAGCACCGTTCCCTGCTTCCAGTTTTCCTTAAAGCCCGCCCAGTATTCCTTATAGATATATCCTTCCTGCTCCATTGCCAGATGCAGACACACCTTGAAGGCCGCTGCCGTAGACGCTCCTATGGTGACAACAGGAATACAGCCCAGAAGCCAGAAGAAGTTCACCTGAATGATGTCCCAGAGCCTGCACAGGAACTGATATAAAGGACTGTTTGTGCTGAAAAATTTCATGTTGTCTCCCATCCTTGTCTGCGTCTTTGTCAAAAAAGGAGATCACTCTATACGAGCGATCTCCTACTATTTTACTGCAGCTTGCTGCGTCCTGTGAATTGCCAAAACCGTCCGGTGACGGATTCCTTGTTACTATTCACCCTTCCGGCATTGGAAACACTTAAATCAGCGCAATTATTTAGCACCCATCCTACTGCTCGCTCAGTGCTGCATCCTCTGCTGCCGCACGAAGCTTCGCCTCGTTTTGCTGGAACTCTACGCACTGATCGTAGCCATAGCTGTCTGCCTTCTTGATCATTTCAGCCACGATGGAATCAAACTCCGAATCGCTCTTTGCGTAGATGGCCTTCCAGGAGTAGGTCTTAATGCAGTCTGCAACCTGATTCCACACCATGGTCAGCTCGTCCGACATCGGTGTTGCAGAGTACATGGTTCCGGGCGAAAGGTTGTAATTCCAGTCATCAAACAGGCTGTCCAGTGTGGTCGTTCCGTAATGCTCTCTCCAGTCTGCCTCGATCTCAGAACCAGCCTCGCTGGAATAGCTCTCCCACTTCTTGTAGTTGAAGACATCCCCGTTGGAATCCAGATTCTCCGCGTCAATTCCCCACGTTGTATTATTCATCTTGAAATTTCCGTCTTCGAAAGTTCCGGAATAGCCATCCGTCATTTCTGTCTTGCCATCAAGCTTGGCACTCTTTCCAAGATCTGTGAAGCAGGTCTTGCCGTTCTCATCATAATACCAGCAAACGTCCTTCGGTCCATACTCCGCTGTCATGCGGCCTTCCGGCGTGCAGAGCCAGTTCAGGATTGCCATACACAGCTCCGGATACTCGGTCTTGGCACCGATGGTCCAGGGTCTGTTGCCGCCGTAAATGTTCTGGCCGTAGCAGATCGGTGTTGCCTCGGTCGGCGGGCAGGGATACATTGCTTTGCCCTGCTCCAGATGCTTCTCGGAGTTATACATTGCAGAGCCAAGGAAATTAAAGACGTTCAGGAATGCTGAGCCGTTCTGATAATCCTCCACCATGCCGTCATAGCCTTGCGTCTGGGAATCAGGATCCAGAAGTCCCTTCTGGTACAGTGTATTGTAGAATTTCAGCATCTCAAGGTAGGGACCATCCTCCTCCAATGCATCGTAGTACACCTGCTCGGTAGGATCATACAGACCAAAGCCGAACTCATCATATCCATAATATGCGGAAGCCGTGGACTTCACGAACATAACCATGTTGCCATCCCAGTCACTGAACAAGGACACACCGTAGGTCGGATTCCCGTTGTCATCTGTCGGGCAGATTTCCTTCATTTTTCCAAGAACCTCCACCAGGTCATCCAGGTTCTTGATTTCAGGATAGCCAAGCTCCTTATACAGATCCCAGCGAAGATCCCACTCATACATCATTTCCTGGCGCGCCGTTGCATCGACGGCAATGTCAAAGCCGATGCCATAGGTCGTGCCACCGGAGATGGTGGTGTTTTTTTCCAATGCAGCCGGCATATGCTCCTTAATGTAAGGGCCGTACTCATCCAGAAGATCATCCTCATTCCAGTCATACAGAAGTCCCTTATCAATGGCCTGCAGATACTCATCCGAGTCATTGCCCCAGATGACGAGATCGCCCAGGTTTCCGGACTCCATACGCGTCTCATACACGCCGTCCGCATCCTGAATGATGTTCAGCTTCACGTTGAACTTCTCCAGCATAACCTGTGCAAACCATCCTATCTGCTCACCGGAATAATTGGCCAGCTGATCAAAGACGTCCAGTGTAACTGTCTCCTCCGGGATAACATCCGCCAGAAGCTCATCGTAGCTTTCCTCATCCTCAGATGCCTCTGCATCTGCAGAATCCTCATCCTCGGCATCATCCTCATCCTCTTCATCATCGGATGCATCCTCTGCTGCAGTACTTCCGGATGTTCCGGAAGACGATCCTCCGCAGGCCGCCAGAGAAAATGCCATGGTGGACGCCAGCAGGAGCGCCATGATTTTCTTTGCTTTCATAAACTTTTCACCCTCCTTAAAAACTTTGTTGTATTTTATTTTGCCGCATCACTGCGGATAACAACCTTCATCAACCCTTCACAGCTCCCAGCATAATGCCTTCTTCGAAATACCGCTGCATGAACGGATACACCACCAGAATCGGAATCACCGTCACCATGGAAATAGTGTACTTAATTACCTTGCCGCTCATCGCCGACTGCAGTGCCGCATCGCTGACCGAGCCGCCGGACTGCATCAATGCACTTAAGTTGGATGCCTGGTTCAGGTAGATGTACAATCTGTGCTGCAGCGTGTACAGCTGCGGAGCAGACTGCATCAGGATCATGGAATCCGTAAAGGAATTCCAGTGGCCAACCGCCCCGAAGATCGCGATCGTGGCCAGAATCGGTTTGCAAAGAGGCCAGATGATCTTACGGAAAACCGTCATGTAGGTTGCACCGTCAATCTCTGCGCTCTCCTCCAGCTCTGCCGGAATCGATTCAATGTATGTCTTTACCAGAATAATGTTGTAGGGTGCCACAATTCCCGGAATGATGTACGCCCAGAAGGTGTTCGTAAGTCCCAGCATCTGCATGTTCAGAAACCAGGGGATGAGGCCCGCATTAAAATACATGGTAATAACCAGAAACCGGTACCAGAACTTCCTTCCCCACATTTCCTGCTTGGTAACAAGATATCCGACAAGTCCCGACGCCGCCACCATCAGCGCAGTTCCGATAATGGTTCTGGCAAGCGATACCATAAATGCCGTTCCGAGATCACTTACATTCAGCAGAGCCTTGTAATTGGCAAGCGTCAGTCCCTTTGGAACAAAGTTCACCAGTCCCTTTACCACATAATCATTGTCACTGATGGTATTGATAAACAGGTAATAAAACGGGAACACGCAGGCCAGTGTGAATATCCCGAACACAGCGTAGTTGATGATATTAAAGACGATTTCGCCCGGCCCTGCCTTGAACGAACTCTTATGTGTTTTCTTGTACAGGCGTTCCGCCTTAGCGTCAGCCTTTTCCTGTGCTGTCTTTGCCATAACGCAGCCTCCCCTCTTAAATAATGCTCTCACCGCGGACCAGCTTCGAAATTCCGTTGGCACCGAACAGCAATACTACGCTGACAATAGACTTGAGCATACTCACTACCGTTGTAAGCGGGATCATACCCTGCCCGATACCCAGCTTATATACATACAGATCCAGCACCATGACATAGTCGGTATTGGTTGCATTTTCAAATACCAGGTACTGATCCATGCCGTTGCTCAGAACATTTGCAACCGACATCAGCAGCAATACGCAGAAGGTCGGAATCAGACTCGGAACTGTAATATTCCACATTCTCTGAAATCTGCCGGCGCCGTCCACCGTAGCTGCCTCATACAGCTGCCGGTCGATACCCGAAATAGCCGCAATGTAAATAATTGCGCTCCAGCCAACGCCCTTCCACATGCCCCAGGCCCACATTTTCAGCCATGTGTGAGAGCTGCTCATCAGCATGTTTTGTCCGGAGGACCAGATGCCGGCATTCACCATCAGGCTGCTGACAAATCCATCTGTGGAGAAAATGCAGAATGCAATGGCGTACACGAGAACCCAGCTGATGAAGTTCGGAATCGTGGTGAAGGTCTGTACAAATCTGCGAAACTTATCGTTCTTGATTTCAGACAGGAAAATAGCAAATGCCATCGGAATCCAGCTGGTGCAGATGCCAAGTGCGCTCATTCCAAGCGTATTCTTGAGTACGCGCACAACGTCCTTGACGGTCGCCTCGTTCTGGAACAGCTGCGTGAACCACTTCAGGCCAACGAAGTTATCCATGCTCAGCGTATCGCCCACCTTGTAGTCAAAGAATGCGTATCTCCATCCCCACAAAGGAAGGTAACTGAATACACCGCACAGCGCCAGGAACGGCAGGAAGAGAAGGAAAAGCTTGTACTTGGACTCCATCTCAAATTTATCTTCCCTGGGCGTCTTCGAAACCAGCACCGCCTCAATCAGCACGAGCGCTAAAATAATGAGAAGGATGGCGATGAACGGCCAGAAGGCACCTGAGAACATCGGCTCAACCTTCTTGGGCTTGGAGGTTGCAGCGATCTGCACGTATGCGGTGTGAATACCAGCCATTCCCAGAAGCCCCGCCGCACTCCCCACAAGGATAAACAGATTGGAGAGCCGCTTGAACCTCCCATTGCCAATGGACATGCATGCACCCGCAACTGCTGCGAACACGCCCAGACAGACGACTAAAGAGGAGCCAAACAGCAGCTGCATTGTGGAACGCTCTACCCAGCCTTTTTTGAATGCTCGCCCAAAGCCGGAGGTCAGATTGCTGTAGGAAAAACCAGATGAGAACAATGACATGTTTCGATTAATTAATCCGCTGATCCTCGCAGGGTTCAACGCCGGCACCAGCAAGAAGATGACCGATACCAGGATTGCGACACGCAGGAAGCAATACAGTACATCCGATGCATGTTGCCTTGTACATTCAGAATTCTTCATTTTGTACACCCCTCCCTCTTTTGAAAACGCATTTCCCATAAGCGGCGGACCATATTGCCGTCACCGTCCTATATATCCCTCATTTTTCGCAGCTATCCAGCACTGCATTGATTCAGATATTGTTGATATTGCTCAAAAAAGAAGGATAGACAGGCGCCGCTTTGTAACTTAAACATTTTCAGAAGCTGTTCATTTTTCCTCTCCGATAACTATAAGATCAGATGACGCAAAAAAATACCGTAAAAATTGCGGATGTGTACCGTCATTTTTACGCATGTTTTGTTAATTCACGTCATCGGCATAGTGCGTTTTGCACACTCACCTCTCGTGATATTGATTTGGCGTATTTTTGTCGTCACATTTTCCGACAGTGCCCTCAAATTTTACTAAAACGTTTTCGCACCGTCCGTTAGAAAAACCTGCAGCAGGATTTCTCCCACTGCAGGTTCTTCAATAGTAACTATCAAAAGGTGTAACCGTTTAGCGCCCATCTCGAATTTGTGTTCGCAAATCCTCAATGTGGCTGGCCAGAGCTTTCCCGTATCCGTTTTAGTCATAAATAGGATAGCTCTTCCCTGCCCGAATCATAACAGGAATCACATCCAGCGGCGCCGGAACGTTCACCTTTTGTCCGCCTTCATACGCTCTTTTTGTATAGGCGTCCGTCCAGTCACAGCCCTTTGGCAGGTAGATTTCACGTTCCCTGGCGCCCTCCTCCATCACCGGTGCCACCAGAAGGTCCGGTCCGAAGAAATAAGAATCCTCCGTCTTCCAGCACATCGGGTCCTTTGGAAACTCATAAAACATCGGCCGCATGACCGGTGCTCCCTTTCTGCTGGCCTCCTCCATGCATGCCCGGATATAAGGGCGAAGTCGTTCGCGTATAAACAAAAAGCGTGTCAGTATCTTATAATTATCCTCTCCGAAGCTCCAAACCTCGTTGTCCTGTCCGCTGGTCAGCTGGCGCACGCCATTGATAAATTCCTGTTCCCTTTCATACCACGGAGACCGTTCGCCATGCATGCGGAATACCGGGCAGAACGCTCCCCAGGCAAACCACCGAACCAAAAGCTCCCGGAAATGCTCATCATGAATATCGCCTCCAAGGAATCCACCAATATCCGATGTCCACCACGGAATACCAGCCATCCCCATATTCAGTCCCGCCTGCAGCTGTTCCCTCATTGCACGGAAGGAGGAGCAAATATCCCCCGACCAGGTCAGAACGCCATACTTCTGACTCCCAGCCCAGGCGCAGCGCACAAGACTCAGGATGTCTGTTTCTCCAGCCGCTTTCAATCCATCATAGAACCCCTTGGCATATCCGACCGGGTACACATTCGAACACTGCAGTGCCGGTCCGGCATAATACCGGTAATTGTCAAAATCGTACGGCCCGTATTCCGGCTCCGCCTCATCCAGCCAGAAGCACCGTATTCCCTTTTCATAATAGTTTTCCCTGCATCTGTCCCAGACAAATTTCTGTGCCCCCGGGTGCGTGGCGTCGTAAAACACCGTATTGCCCATCCATGTCATATGGTTGCCGTTGCCGCGGTCCGTATTGACAAGATATCCGTTCTCCGCCATAGCCGCGTAGTTCTCACTGCGCTCATCCACCGTCGGCCAGACAGACACCACCGTTTCGATCCCAAGGCTCTTTAGCTCCTTCACCATGCCTTCCGGATCCGGCCAGTCCCTTGGTTCGAATTTAAAGTCGCCCTGCATGGTCCAGTGGAAAAAGTCCACAACAATGGCATCCATAGGAAGGCCGCGTCTTTTATGCTCTCTGGCGACCGCCAGAAGCTCCTCCTGATTTCGATAGCGGAGCTTACACTGCCAGTATCCCATACCGTATTCCGGCATCATCGGTGTGCGGCCGACAGCCTTGCTGTACTGCTCCTCAATCTCCGCCGGCGTATCCCCCACTGTAATGAAGTAATCCAGCTTCTTGGTGCTCTTTGCATACCACTCTGTTTTATTGGTACCAAAGGCAGCCGTCCCAATAGCCGGGTTGTTCCACAAAAATCCATATCCTCTGCTCGACACCATAAACGGCACGCTGGCCTGCGAGTTTCGATGGGCCAGCTCAAGGACTGCACCCTTCTTATTCAGGTTCTTCTCCTGGTACTGGCCCATGCCGTAGATTTTTTCATCGTCGAAGGCCTCAAATCTGGCGGTCAGTTCGTAATCCGTGCTGCCCTGCACAGGCTTTAATTCTCTCGCATCCACGCGAAGCGGAACACAGTACCGGTTGATCCGGTTGCGGTTGCGCCAATATTCCTGCGTCAGGAGATTCCCTTTTTGATTGTAATAGCTAATCCACCCCTCCGTGGAAACCCGGGCCGTTATTTTCCCGTTCGTCAAGGATGCCTGTATACCCGTCTGATGATATTTGCTCCATTCCGCGCCCTTATACCAGGGATCCGTCACATCAACCTCTTCCATAAAAATTCTGGCATCCGTTTCCTCCACCGGCTCCGTGAGTGCCCAGTCATTCCCATCCATTCGGGGCTCCTTCGTCATGCGGATCCGAAGCGAATTCTCCCCCCACGGCTCGATTATTACTGTAGAATTTCCCTCTTTGATCAGAAGCTTTTTTCCGTCCTGTTCCAAACGCATATGTCCCCTCCTCCGCAGTTGTTTTTGCGGTTATAACTTCTGTGCCGCACCATCCGGCTCGCCATACAAAATTCCCCTGCTGCCAGTCCCAATGTAAAACCTTCCGTACATACAGGCATCCCCGTCAATGCTGTTGATCTCACCGAACATCTGCCTCTTTGTGTTCAGCCGCACATAGGTTTGACCGTCATCCGTACTGCGATAAAACCCGTACTCTCCGCCAATCACCCCCGACAGGTAGATTGCCTTATTTTCCCTCGCATAATCCGCGCCTTCACGACCGATCCCAAGGCCCATCCGGTAAATACTGTCCCCCTCCCGGCTCAGCCTTTTCACATTTGCAGCTTTCTTTTCCCGGTCATAGGACAGCTTCCAGAGTCCGCCTTCCCCAAGTGCCATATAAAAGACGCCCTCTTTGCCGCATTCGCCGCGCACCTCCGTCTTATTTGCGCAGTCAATCAAAGAGAAGTCCGCAGTAGGGAACTCTGCCGGAAGCAGATGCTGCCAAAAGGTCTCTGCACCATCCTCGCTGACATAGAAATCCGAATGGTCTCCAAGGCCATAGAACAGGTCCGGGTTCATCCGATCCGAAAAGACCTTAAATCCGCCGGTTGTCTTCTGCCTTCCGTCACAGTCATACACCAATACCCGCGAAAAGCTTTTTCCCGCATCCCGGCTTACGATAACCTGATCCACCGGCAAATGAATTCCATCTGCAACCGACCAGACAAGGCCCTGTCCATCCGAAGACATAGCCACCCAGCCGCTGTTCACATTGGGCTGCTCGATTCGGTGCAGTGCCGCATCGATTTCCTGCCCAAGACCAAACGGCATCGGAAGCCTCCGGAAGGTCTTACACTGATCCTCGGAATAAATCAAACCACCCTTGGTTCGTCCCGTCCAATTTCCCCGCGGTGTGACCACCACCAGCTGCGGGTGCAAATCCGAATAATCCGCATTAATGCAGGTGATATAACGGTTTCCATCCGCATCATCAAAGGAATTGTCGCAGGGCAGGTCCAGCTCCCGAAATGCAAATCCCCCAAGATCCCCCAGAATATCGATGCATTTCACTTCTCCGGCCGGCGGTCCGTAGACATTTAAATGAACCGTCTCTTCAATTCCGTCACTCCAGTCCTCAAAAACAACAGGCTCCTCACCGGTCTGACTGACAAGATTCCTAGACCTGAACACGCCGGTCCCGGTATTGAACCACATTTCATCCGGGCAAAACGGATTGATTTTTATATCCGTCAGCCAGTGAATCAGATTGTGCCCGCCGTTATAGCG
This sequence comes from Paludibacteraceae bacterium, assembly GCA_963629395.1. Lineage (GTDB taxonomy): Bacteria > Bacillota > Clostridia > Lachnospirales > Lachnospiraceae > CAG-791. The sequence continues at coordinate 30,265 of CAVGIV010000003.1, forward strand.
CGGCTTCAGATACGACGTCCGAAATTCCATTCTGCCCACAGCAAGGTCGCACAGAATGCACTCCCAGGACGCACCATAGTCCCTGGAGCGATATACACAGTCGCCGTCCCCCTTGCTGATCGTAGAGACCGCCACAAGTCCCGGCACATTCCGGGCCGCATCGATACCGGAGAAGCCGTATTCCAGACCATACTCCGGGAGCGCCTTCCCTCCGGTTCCCGTCAAAGTCGCCACCGGCCTGTGGCCGGCCAAATCTCTGTCGCCCGCTTCCCCTACATTTTCTCCGTTCGGAACCGGTTCTGCCGGTGGCGGTGTAATATCAGTGCCCTGTCCGATCCGGCCATCCTCCTCCAACGGGTAGCGAACAACCTTTCCACCAATGACGCTCCCGCCGTCGCAGCTGTAGCCAAGTTCACGCACAAACGCGTTGCGCCCCATCACCGAATAGGTCACATACAGATACCGTTCATCCATGGTATATCGCTGCGCCACAAGCCCCGCCAGCTCTACCCCGTCAATTTCCGCATCCGCCGGCTCCCAGAGCTCCCGGAACGACTCCGCATCATCGTAGGATACGAAAAGACTGTGCCCGCGAAGCGACTTGCTCCTCAAGGTCGTCGCTCCGGCGCCAGCAACAATCAGTGCCTTCCCGTCTGCCGTCTGCCCCACAAAGGTTGCATACTGTTCTGCAAAAGAGCGGACCGGCGCCCAGTTTCTTCCGCGGTCATCACTTCTCCACAGACCACTGTCCTGCGAAGCAAACCAGAGCACATTCTCCCGCGTTCTGTCCACAATAAGCCGAAAGCCGGTTCCTCGTCCGTTCATGTTGCCATGCACATGCATCGGCATCTCATAATACGCAAAGGTCTCGCCGTAATCCTCCGAGACCGCCAGCTTTCCATGGGTCTTTGCATAAATTCCGCAGGCAATATACAAGCGCTCCGGGTGATTCTCATCCAGCGCAATTGCCGCAGGAAAGGTCTCGCTGACATCTTCCATGGTCACATGATCAATCAGGCTGTGCCACCTCCGGTTTCCCGCGTCAAAGCGATAGGCTCCGCCTATATCCGTGCGCAGATACAGCACGCCGTCCACCCGCGGGTGAAATAAAAATCCGGTAACATACCCGCCGCCCGGAATGGGCATATTGCGGTATCGGTAGCGTTCCTCCTGCCGTATCCGCTGCTTACCATTTCGATTAAACTCCTCAGAACATGCCATGACACCCCTCCATTTCCGCATCATCCAATGCGAATCACAAATGTCCCTTGGAACAATGATACTCGGTATTCACTTTAACACCAATGTCATTTTATTCGAAAGTTCTGCATCCAGCTCCGCCTTGCATTCCAGCACTTCCTGCGACAGCTGACGAATCCGCTCGTTGTCCATGCGGCCGATGGGAACCGAGATAGAAAACGCATACCGTGCGCCTCCATCCATCGCAAGTGCTGCCGCAATGCAACGGACGCCGGTCTCGTTTTCCTCATTATCCAATGCATAGCCTTTTCTGCGCGCTTCTGCTACCTCCTCCAGAAAATCCTCCGGATTGGTGATCGTATAGGGCGTCTTACGTTCAATCGTGCAGGAATCCCAGAGTCTGCGGATCTCCGGATCGCTAAGGCTTGCCATCATCGCCTTGCCGACGCCCGTGCGATAAAACGGAATACGACTCCCGATGTAGGACGTCATCTGAACGGAATGATCATTGGAATCCACCTTATCGACATAGATTACCTCGCCGCCATCCCGCTCCACGAAATGCACCGTTTCATGTACCCTTCCTGCAAGCTTTTTCAGATAAGGCCGCACAATCTGTGCCACATCCACCTGTCCCAGGAGACGATCCGCCAGTTCCACCAGCTTCAGTGTTGCCTCATAGCGTCCGGTTTCCGGATCCTGACGCACATAGTTCATATATTGTAGGGATGCGAGAATCCGATGTGTTGTACTCTTATTCAGCTGCAGCGCCTGCGTCAGATCCGCCAGAGTGCTCTGCCCATTTTTCGCCAGATATTCCAGCGCCCCGAACAATCGACCGGCCACCTGGATCGGGTTATTGTCTTTTCCTTCCGCTTTGTCCGTTTCCCGTCCCGACATCATTCTCTCCTTCTTTATCGTTAAGACCGCATTTACAAATCACCTGTTGCATCGAAACTGGTCCAAACTCATTCGCGGTCTCGTTTTGTTTCATTATGTGGAACATAATATCAGATCCGCCACTGCTTCGCAATCAAATCCGTCATGCCCTTTCACAGCATTTTCTCCAATATTTTCAAGCGAAAATTATTTATTTTTACTGTCTTGACTTCTTTTATCCGTTTTCTATAATGGTGTTAGAAACCTATCGCAATGTGAAACGTTTTTTCATATTGTGGAATATATTGGCAGGTAATCATTTTATTTTCCAGAAAGGAGTTCTGACATGGAACTGAATCTGAAGGATCGCAAGGATTGTAAGTACGATGCCGTTTCTCTGGGCGAGGTAATGCTGCGCCTGGATCCCGGCGAAGGACGTATCCGCACTGCACGGAGCTTCCGCGCATGGGAAGGCGGCGGAGAGTACAACGTTATCCGCGGACTGCACAAGTGCTTCGGCATGAATACGGCTGTTCTGACCTCTTTTGCAGACAACGAGGTTGGTCGTCTGATGAAGGATTTCATCGAGCAGGGCGGCGTTGATACATCTCTTATTTACTGGAAGAAGACCGATGGTATCGGCCGTATCTGCCGCAACGGATTGAACTTCACCGAGCGCGGCTTCGGTGTTCGCGGCGCCGTCGGATGCTCTGACCGCTTCAACACCGCTATTTCTCAGGCAACCCCCGAAGAGCTGAATTTCGAGCATGTATTCGGTGAGCTCGGCGTTCGCTGGCTGCACACCGGCGGCATCTATGCAGCACTTTCCGAGCAGAGCTGCGAGACCGTTATTGCTGCTATCAAGACTGCCAAGAAGTACGGCACACTGGTTTCCTACGATCTGAACTACCGTCCTTCCATGTGGTCCGCAATCGGCGGCCTTGAGAAGTGCCAGGAAGTAAATAAAGAAATCGCGAAGTACGTTGACGTTATGATCGGCAATGAAGAAGACTTCACCGCTTGCCTTGGTCTTCAGATCGAGGGTCAGGAAGAGGGTCTTAAGAAGCTGAACATCGACGGCTACAAGAAGATGATCGATCACGCAGCAGAGGTATATCCGAACTTCAAGGCCATTGCCACTACTCTTCGTACCGTAAAGACCGCAACTGTAAACGACTGGAAGGCTATCTGCTGGGCAGACGGCCAGATCTATCAGTCCAAGGAGTACAACGGTCTTGAGATCATGGACCGCGTCGGCGGCGGCGATTCCTTCGCTTCCGGTCTTGTATACGGCCTGATGACCACCGAGGATCCGGAAAAGGCTGTTAACTACGGTGCTGCACACGGCGCACTCGCTATGACAACTCCCGGTGATACCTCCATGGCATCCGTTGACGAGGTAGAAGGCCTCATGGGCGGCGCTGGCGCCCGGGTTAAGCGCTGATCAGAATGCCCGATGGCATTCTGATGCAGCTTGAAGTGGCACAGTAGAACTGTGCCACTACCGCTTCGGAGAATTCGCCTTCGCGATATTCTCCTCGCGCTGATCAGAATGCCCGATGGCATTCTGTTACATAACCATAATTGAAAGGAGCCAAAATGGCTAATTCTGCAAAAGCTGAAGCTGTATTTAAGAGATTTGAAGAAATCGGGATCATCCCCGTTGTTGTTCTGAATGACGTAAAGGACGCAGAGCCTCTCGGAAAGTGCTTGGTTGAGGGCGGTCTTCCGGCCGCCGAGGTTACCTTCCGTACCGAGGCCGCAGAGGAATCAATTCGTATCATGGCAGAGAAGTACCCGGACCTTCTGGTTGGTGCCGGTACCGTTCTGACGATCGATCAGGTTGACCGCGCTGTGAATGCCGGCGCCAAGTTCATCGTTTCCCCCGGCTTCGATCCTGCCATTGTTAAGTATTGCCTTGAGAAGGACATCCCGGTTTGCCCCGGCACACAGTCTCCTTCCGAGATGATTGCAGCCATGAACCTGGGTCTGGATCACGTGAAGTTCTTCCCGGCAGAGCCCTCCGGCGGTCTGAAGATGATCAAGGCAATCACAGCAGCACTCACAAGCCTGAAGGTAATGCCTACCGGCGGCATCAGTGCTTCCAACGTTACAGAGTATCTTGAGAACAGCAAGATCTTCTGTGCCGGCGGTTCCTGGATGGTAAAGGGCGATATGATCAAGGCCGGTCAGTGGGATGAACTCACAGAGAAGGTTCGCGAGGCTGCAGCCATTGTAAAGTCTGTTCGCGGATAAGCAAAGAAAAGCTGTGGTAATTGCTTAGCACCCATCTCGATTTAGCAAATGAGTTCCGAATAGATTACAACGATATAAAAGCCGGAAGACCCTGCACAACAGGGATCTTCCGGCTTTGCTTTCACGCAGGAGGCGTATGCCTTGAACAAGCAAAAATCTGACAGTAAATATGAGATTGACATGTGTCACGGCTCTCTTTTGGACAAGCTGATTGTATTCGCACTCCCTCTCATGCTCTCCGGCATTCTGCAGCTGATGTTCAACGCAGTTGACATCATCGTTGTGGGGCGTTTCAGCGGCAGTACAGCACTGGCAGCCGTAGGATCTACATCCGCACTCATTAATGTGTTTACCAATCTTTTTATCGGCGTTTCCCAGGGTGCCAATGTTCTGACAGCCCGCCTTTATGCCTCCGGAAAAGACAAAGAGGTCTCCGATACCGTCCACACATCCATCGCCCTTGCACTGATCAGTGGCGTTGTCATGGCGGTGATCGGTCTTGTTTTCTCCAAAGGCGCCTTAATTCTGATGGGAACCCCGGATGATGTTCTGGACCAGGCAGCCCTGTATATCCGCATTTATTTCCTGGGCATGCCGTTCTTCATGCTGTACAATTACGGCGCCGCCATCCTGCGGGCCGTCGGTGACACGAGACGCCCCTTGTTCTTCCTGATCATCAGCGGCGTCGTCAATGCCTGCCTGAATATATTCCTCGTGGTCGCCTTTCATTTGGACGTTGCCGGTGTTGCCATCGCCACCGTGGTTTCACAGTTTATTTCCTGTGTCCTGGTTCTTCGGTGTCTGGTAAAAGCCGCCAGCAGCTACCGGCTCTCACCGCGCTCGCTCTGCATTAAGGGCTGGTGTGTGAAACGTATTTTTCAGGTGGGTATACCTGCCGGCATTCAGAGCACGGTTATTAATTTTTCCAACGTCCTGCTGCAGTCATCCGTCAATTCGTTTGGCTCTACTGCCATGGCCGGATATACGGCAGCCAACAACCTTTTCGGCTTCCTCTACGTCTCCGTCAACGCCATCACGCAAGCCTGCATGAGCTTTACCAGCCAGAATTACGGAGCCGGCGAATGGAAAAGAATGCGCAGGATTCTTCTGGAGTGCCTTTGCCTCACCTGTTCCATCGCCCTTATCCTCGGCAGCTGCGCATACTTCTTCGGCCCGTATATTCTGCAGATCTATACAGAAGACAGTGCCGTAATTGCATGTGCCATGCAGGTTCTCTCCTATACCACACTGACGTATTTTCTCTGCGGAATCATGGATCTGTTCCCGGGTGCTCTGCGCGGAATGGGGTATTCTACTGCCCCTATGATCTTCTCCATCATCGGCACTGTAGGAACGCGACTTATCTGGATTTACGGCATTTTCCCGCATAGCAGAACCCTGGATACACTGTTTATATCCTACCCGGCATCCTGGATCATCACCATCCTCATGCAGGGAACCTGTTACATCGTCATCCGCCGGAGGATCAGTTCCATCATTGCCGCATCCTCTCTTCCTGAAAGGCATTAAGAAAATGCGATGTAATCCGTGTTCTCTTTATCAAAAGACCGGATCAAGACCTGCCAAGGTCTCGATCCGGTCTTTTGTTGACTCTCGTTTTGCGGTGTCCGTCCAGCGTCTGCCGCATTCCAGCACAGCCTTCCGTTTGCAGACAAAACCGCTACAGCTCCGTCTGGATCTTATCCATGATGCCCGCCGCCACCGCGCAGCGATCCGGCATCTTGCTGCCATCCTGCAGATCGCCCTCCAGTTCTATATCAAAGCACTGATCAGCCAGCTCCAGCAGCTCATCACCGGAAAGCGCACCAACCCTCTCCGGTGACAATTTGAATTCTTTTTCAAGAAACTCCAGTTCCTTTTCCGTAAAGCGCATAGCTTCCTCTTATTCCTGGTTCTCATCCTCGTTGTCTCTTCTGGAAAGGAAGGACGGAATAACAATGTTCTGTGTATCTCCCGTGTGAATGGCATTGGGATTAAAGCGGAACTGGGGAGCCTGGTAGCTCGGCTGCGGAGCAGGTGCAGGCTGGCCATAGCCCGCCGGATTGCCGCTATACCCGGCATTCCCGCCATAAGCGTTTGTATTCGCCGCACCGTTTGTATTCGGTGCATAACCTCTCTGTGCCTGATTAGCGCTGTACTGGGCGCCATAGTTCATGGCAGAGGGCTGCCCGTTCGGGACAAACCCCTGACGATTCTGTGCCGTCTGCATACCACCGGCATATGCCCCTGCATTCATGCCGTTATTCGCAGTACCCTGATAAACCGGATTCGGTGTAAAGGGCTGGCGGCCGAAGGGATTCTGTGCCTGCTGCTTCTGGGTTTCCTTCTTTTCGTTCTGGCCGATACCGGTCGCAATGACCGTAACCGTGCAGCTGTCGGAGCTGGCCTCATCGTATTTAGCACCGAAAATAACATTAATATCATCGCCGGTAATGTCACGTACAAAGGAAGCGGCATCGTTCGCATCAAAGAGCGAAATGTCGCCGGAGATGTTCAAAATGACATCCGTTGCACCGTCGATGGATGTCTCCAGAAGCGGCGACTCAACAGCCATCTTCACAGCATCCGTAGCCTTATCGTCGCCCTTGCCGACACCAATGCCGACGTGTGCAAGTCCCTTGTTGCGCATAACCGTCTGCACATCCGCAAAGTCAAGGTTAATGATGGACGGCACGTTGATCAGGTCTGTAACGCCCTGCACGGCCTGCTGCAGCACCTCATCTGCCTTCTTGAGGGCATCCGGAAGCGTTGTGCGCCGATCCATGATATCCAGAAGCTTATCATTGGGAATAACGATCAATGTATCTACATTCGGTGTAATGTTGCTGATACCGAACTTCGCCTTATCCATTCTGGCCTTTGCTTCAAAGCCAAAGGGCTTTGTCACAACACCAACGGTAAGAATGCCCATATCCTTAGCCAGCTTGGCTACAACCGGTGCCGCGCCGGTTCCGGTTCCGCCGCCCATGCCGCAGGTAACGAAAACCATGTCCGCACCCTTCAGTGCAGCGGTAATCTCCTCCGAGCTTTCCTCCGCAGCCTTCTGTCCAACCTCCGGGTTTGCTCCCGCTCCGAGGCCTCTTGTAAGCTTTGCACCAATCTGCAGGAGCTTGGGTGCCTTGCAGCGCTGCAGTGCCTGCACATCGGTATTCATGCCGATGAATTCCACACCAGTGATTTCCGCATCCACCATTCGGTTTACTGCGTTGTTGCCAGCTCCGCCGACACCTACAACAATGATTCTGCAAGCGGTTTCGTTTTCGTCAGTCCTAATCTCGAGCACGGTCGTGCCTCCTTAATAATTAATAATAAAATCCTCAGCAGCCTTCTATTCCGGCACCATAATCCCTCTGCCGGATTACTCAGGAACTCTCATTTACGTAGACTAAATCTACTTTAGTATACAATAGCATTCCTGAAATAATCAATCCATAACTCTTCTACTCTCCGGTAAAAGTAATCAAATCCGTATCCGGCGTATAATCCGACAGATCGATGGTTCCCGACTTTCCTGCCAGAGACGGCAGGATCTTGGACAAATTCGATATTTTTTCATCCATGTACTCATCCTCTCCCAGATTTACGCAGACATCTTCAAAATACGCACTTATTTTCCCTGAGCTGCTGACATAAATCTTCTCTGCAGACAGCTCATACTTGGTCATCAGCTGCGTCAGCGTCAGGATTCTCGCAAAAATATTCTCGTCCTCGACCGGAAGCTCTTCGTTCAGCGCTATGTGATCAAAGGAAAGCCCCGTCACCTCCGGCACTCCTTCGATCCTGTCCTGCGAGGATTCCACCACCATGCCGTTCCTGTCAAAATACATGTAGCGCCCCAGATAGGTTACATACCCGGCGATGGATTTCTCATATACGGTAATATGGATGGTGTCTCTTGCGAGAATTTCCACATCCATCGATTCCACAAACGGAACGTTTTTAACGGTCTGATTCTTGTATCGCAGTGACAGCACCAGTGTATTATCCCCCAGAAAGCCGCCGAGCGCATACTGCCGGATTTCGTCATCTGTATAATGCGTGCTGCCCTCCACGGTAACGTAGCTAACCCTGAACCAGCTGAGAATGAAAATAACAGCACCAGCCAGGATTGCCGCAATCAGGCCGATGATCAGCCGGATCTTCCGTTTCCTTATCCGAATCTGATCCTGAATGTAAAGGGAGGCACTTTCATAATCTTCCCTCGTTCTCGCCAAATGCCTTCACCTACCTCTCAGCCCTGGACGTATTCCTTGCAACCGCCAGAACCAATCCGATTTCCGCCAGGAGAATAACAATTGCAGAACCTCCGTAGGAAAAAAACGGAAGCGTAACACCCGTATTCGGAATGCTGTTGGTAACGACTGCGATATTCAAAATCACCTGAACCGCAATGTGAATCATAACCCCAACCGCCAGGAGCGATTCATAGCGTGACTTTGCATGGTTTGCAATATTCATAATGCGCCAGCACAAAATCACGAACAGCATAATGATCGAAATCGCACCGAACATCCCCAGCTCCTCACAGATGATCGAGAAGATCATATCATTCTGAGCCTCCGGGATGTAGCCAAGCTTTTGCATGCTCTGTCCAAGGCCTTTTCCGAAGATCCCTCCGGAGCCGACGCCGTAAAGTCCCTGCAGAACCTGATAGCCGGTATCATCCGAGTAAGCTGCCGGATCCAGCCAGACCAGAATCCGCTTAAAGCGGAAGGTAAGACTTCCCTGGGTTTGTACCGCAATAACAACTGCCAGGGCGCAAACAGCCGCCACCCCCGCAAGAAGGATAAAATAACGTCCGTAATGGTCATCTGTCACGAACAGCATGCTGGCCGCGATTACTCCCACAATGGCTGCTGAGCTCAAATTGGTCGTAATGACCAGGATAGCGCCGGCCTGAACAAGAGCAGGCGCCAACAGCAAAAGGGTCGTTTGCTTGCTCTTTAGTATTTTCACCGATACCCGTGACAGATTGACTGCCATCAGCACAATGATCGCAAACTTGCAAATCTCTGCCGGCTGGATGGACACCGGTCCGATATAAATCCAACGCTTCGCGCCGTTTACCCGCGTGCCAAAAGGATATACCAGGATAACCATAATCAGAGAGAACAGGTAAATCCACCAGGAAAATCTTCGCCAGAGCTTCAGCGGAACATAAGACACAATCACCATCACCGCAATGCCGGCAGCGGTTGCCGCCGCCTGCCGCTTTAAGTAGTGAGCAGAATCCCCATTGAAATCCAGTGCCGCCTCATAAGAGCTGGTGGAATAAAGCATCATAAGACCAAAGGCAATCAGGAACAGTACAATTGCGATCAAGGTATAATCCTGACTGGCTCTTGCATGCCGCACGGAAACGACCCGCATATTGCCTCTGCCGCGCTGTGGATTATTGCCCGCAGCAGACGGTCTCTGCCCCGTTTTCCTGCCCTTTCCCGTTCTTTTGGAGCCTTTTGCCGCGGCAAATTCTCTGTATGAAGTTTTATTCAGAATCTGCTCTGCCATCAATGCACCCGAAGCTTTTCTTCCGCGCAGTGTATCTCCCGTATCACCACAGTCCCAAAAGTGCTACCCCGCTCAGAAGAACGGTTACAATGGTAAATAAAGCGACCACCTGTACCTCGCTGTATCCTCCCAGCTCAAAGTGATGATGAATGGGGGCCATGCGGAACAGCCGCTTTCCATGCGTTTTTTTGAAATAGACCACCTGGAGAATTACTGAAATCACTTCCAGCATATAAATAAATCCGACAATTGGAATATACAAAGGCAGTCCAAGGACATACGCCATGCCGACCACAAAGCCGCCCAGGGCAAGTGATCCGGTATCTCCCATAAAGATCTTTGCCGGGTGCGCATTGTAGAGGAGAAATCCCAAAAGCGCACCGATCATCGCACCGCCGGCTGCTGAAGCACCGCTCCCTGTAAGAGCCGCCGCAACGGTGAAAAAGAGGGCCACCGCAATGGTTACACACGTCGAAAGTCCGTCCACACCATCTGTGAAGTTGGTCCCGTTTACAGTCGCAATGGAGATGAACACCAGAGCCGGAAAGCTAAGTAAACCCAGATCCAGTACCATTCCTTCCGCAAACGGGACCTTCATGGTAAGGTCTCCCAGCTCGCCGGTGTGTACCAGAATCAGGCCGAATACAATCGAAATTAAAATCTGCAGTGCCATCTTCTGCTTCACCGAAAGCCCGTCACTGCTTCTTTTCTTCACCTTCAGGTAGTCATCAGCAAACCCCACCAGTCCAAAGCCCAGTGTCAGGAATAAAACCGGTAGCACCTGCGGGTCCCAAACCGACATCAGAAGGCAGGCAATCGCAAGTCCGACCAGGATCATGATACCGCCCATGTTCGGCGTCCCCGTCTTGCTTAGGTGTGTCTTTGGTCCATCGTCCCGCTCGGTCTGCTGTGCTTTCTTTTTGATCAGCACCGGAATCAGGAATTTACCGGTAATCGCTGATGCAGCAAACCCTGTTACCATCGGAACAATGATATTTGCCAATGTGTGAAAATACATGTCGCTCCTCCTGTGCCGCTCTTCTTTGCAGCTGCATCCTCAGATCTTCCGGCTTCGCATCACTGCTGTGCGCCATCGGCCGCTGCCTGTGCATTCGTATTCGCCGCGCTCTGATCCGCCTCGCCGGAAGCGTTTTCCTGTGATCCTGCTGTCCCGGTTGCAGCCTGCGCATTCTCACCCTGCGCCGCGCCTGTATTCGCCGGAGTAGGTACCGTACCGTTTCCGCCCGTGCCCTCTGCAGTGTTGCCGTCCGAATCCGCGGCACTTCCTGCTGCATTGGAGGCCTTTCCGGTCCCCAGATTCTCCGGCAATGCAGAGGTACTGTATTCATACCCCGTGTTCGGATCAATCAGGTTTCCGTTGTTCGGATTAATGTAGAATCCGGTAGCCGCATCCACCTCATAGCTCTTCCAAACCTGTTCACTGGCGTCGTTTCTGGTCTGATCAATCTGTCCTTCCTTCGGATTGGCCGAATCCACAACGCCGTCGTTGTCCGTGTCATACTGATCAGCCTTGCCGTCTCCGTCTACATCCAGTGCATCCGTTACACCATCGCCATTGGTGTCAACCGGAGTATCCGGCGTGCCGTCTCCGTTTCCGTCAACAGCATCCGCCACGCCATCGCCGTCCGTGTCCACATCGCAGATGATCGCCACCGGCTTCTGATTGTAATTCCCAGCGCCATAGGCCAGCGTATTATCAAGATTCATCTGCTCAAGCTCTGCCTTTTCATCCTCCGAAAGTTCCTCGGTCATGTAGATTCCAAGATACGGCAAAACCTCGGTTAAGACCTTTCGCACAATGCGGGTGGCATATTTAGCATCATCCTGCGGATAATGATTAACGCGGTCCACCACCACATAAATGGCAATCTGCGGATCATCCGCCGGTGCATATCCCATAAACGAAACCACGTAGTTGGTCTTGTCTCTCGGAATCGTCTCTGCCGTGCCCGTTTTGCCGCCGATCATATATCCCGCCGGACGTGCCGTTTTGCCGGTTCCGTTGGCACCAGCCACAACCTGCAGGCAGGCCTCGCGAATTTTCGCGCTGGTTTCCTCGGAAATAGTACGCTTCACAAGCCTTGGCTCGATGTTCTGCACTGTAGCACCGCTGGCGCTTGTGATCTTATTCACCACATGCGGCTCGTAATAGTACCCTCCGTTGATCAGCGAAGAAAAGCCGGTAATCATCTGAATCATGGTGACGTCAAAGTTCTGTCCGAAGGAGTTGGTCGCAAGGTCAACATCCACCATTTTATCTGCCGTGTAGATCAGTCCGTCTGTACGGACCTCCTTGGCAAGATCGATGTTGGTTTTTAATCCAAAATTAAAGATCCGCTGGAACTTACAGAAAATTTCCTCGCCGGTTGCCAGCGCCATATCCATCAGAACCACGTTGCAGGAACGCTCAATGGCTTCATTCAGCGTCAGCATCCCGTCACCGTCGGTGTTGTGGCACTTAATTTCCCAGCCGTCCACCGTCAAAGAGCCGCCGCAGTAGTAGGTCTCATCTCCCGTAAGACTCCCGGATTCCAGCGCTGCCGCCATGGTAAAAGGCTTCGCCGTCGATCCCGGCTCATAATATGTGGAAATGCAGAAATTGTTCCACAGCGCATACAGGTAACGTGAAAGCTGCTCATTATCCTCGGAGATGGTGTCCACGTCCTCCTGGGTCAGGTAATTGTAGGTCGGAGAGTCCTTTGCAAAGCCGTCATAGTTCGGAGAGGTCGGATCCGTCTCCCCATCACTCAGAACCGGCATACCCACCAGGAGATCGGAATTATACGGATCGTTGGGATCGAAGGTCGGATAGCTTGCCATGGCAAGGATCTCGCCATTGTTGACGTCCTGGATGATGCACCCCACATTTCTTGCACCGTACCCCTCGTGGTAATCGCCATCCTTGTACTCATCCATGAACTCCTGCAGATACTTCTCCACAATGCTCTGAACATTCACATCAATGGTAAGCGTCAGATTGTTGCCATCCGTTGCATCGATCACTGTACGCTCCAGGTTGGAGCTGTCATTTAGATATCCGTATTCGCGGCCGGAGGTTCCGTTCAGTGTGCTGTTGTAGTACTCCTCCAGTCCAAAGGCCCCCTGGTTGCCGCTGCTGGAAAATCCAAGCACATGCGACAGCAGTGTTCCGTTCGGGTAGCTTCTGGAATACGAGGATTCAAACCAGATTCCCTGAATATTCTGATATTCGCTGTTGGTTGCCTGCGCATCCTCAAGCTGTCTTTGCAGATCTGCCAGCTTTGTTTCATTGGCAGCACCCTCCTGCTCCGCCTTAATTTCCTCCTTTATGTTGGTTACGCGGTCTGCAGCATCCGAAATCTCCTTCTCGTAGGCTGTCTTTTCCTGATAGGACAGCCCCCTTTTGGCAATATAGTAACGGGAATCCGGATTGTCATGAATGTACTGCTCCACGGTGCTCCGGTCCAGACCGAGCCGTTCGCAAGCTGCCAGCGTCGGCTCCTTATAGCTGCTCTCTCCATCCTCGTTCTCCGGCCCGTTGTTGATCTGATACGCATCCACAATGACGTTGTAAATCAGCTCACTTGTTGCCAGCACGGTCCCGTTGCGGTCAGCAATGGTTCCGCGCTTATAGGGGATCTCTCTGGAATCATAGGACTGCTGGGAGAGAATCTGGCGTTTGTAATCATTGCCGTTGTTTTTGTTGATGTATGCAATTCGTATAATAAGCGCGACAAAAGCCAGCAGTACCAAACCGAACAGTACTACCAGCTTTGTCTGCATTTTTTTGTTGAACTGCCTTGTCCTTGTGCGGCGGGGAGGATCACCACTTGGCCTTCTTCCCCCCCGCTGCACGGAGTGCTTGTTATCTGCCATTTATGATTTCTTTCCGTTTACTGTCCGATTTTCGTCACCTGCCGCACATAATCGCCCGACTCTCCATCATAGGTTACGATCTGATCTTCCTGCGCATACGTCATGCCCAGCTCCGCAATGGCGCGGTACTTGATGTCATCCAGGCTGATGCTGGAATTGATCTCCACCTGCTTTTCACTGTTGTCGCTCTTTAGGGTTGCCAGCTCCGACTCCAGACTTGCAATCTCCTTCACCGCTGTCGTCACCTTGGACTGCAGTGACACATACTGGAACAGAAAATAAGAAATCAGCCCAACCATTGCAATGATAGTTATCACTGCCAGCGGATTCATAAAGTGCCCGGTCTTCGTCTGCTGCTGCGGCGCTCTTGTGCCATCTGTGCGGCGGTCACGATCTCTCCCCTGTTCCTCAAAGGGATCATACATCGGTGCTTCTGCACCATAGACATAGTTGCCAGCGGCGTATGGATTTTGACGATATCTGCTCCCTCCGGAGCTTTTATACGTGTTCCCTGCGGAACCGCGATTGTAATTTCTATTTGCCATAGCTGCCTCTTCCACCGAAGCTATGCATCTGCTCCGGCTTTTTCAAATATACGTAGCTTCGAGCTTGCCGCTCGTTTGTTGCGTTCCAGTTCGTCCTCCGATGGAACGATCGGTTTTCTGGTAATCACCTTTCCCTTTGACTTCCTGCCGCAGACACAAACCGGAAACTCCGGCGGACACGTACACGGATTCTCATTGCGCCGAAAAGCATTCTTGACGATGCGATCCTCCAGCGAATGAAAGGTGATGATGCACAGCCTTCCGCCCGGTGCCAAAAGATCAATCAGCTGATCAATCGAATCCTGCAGAACATCCAGCTCCCGGTTGCACGCAATGCGAATAGCCTGAAAAGAACGCTTGCAGGGATTTCCGTATTTTTCCTGCATCTTCATTGGGACACTGGCACGGATTACCCGGACCAGATCCCCGGTTGTGGTAAGAGGTCTGTTCTCCCTCTCCTGTACAATCCGCCGTGCGATACCGGCGGCATACCGCTCCTCTCCGTAATCACGGAGGATTCGCGTGAGCTCTTCCTGGCTTCTCTCATTCACAATATCCGCCGCCGTCACGGGACTCTCCTGATCCATCCGCATGTCCAGCGGTTCATCACTGTTGTAGGAAAACCCGCGCTCCGGATTGTCCAGCTGATAGGAGGAGACGCCGATATCCAGCAAAATGCCGTTTACCGATGAAATCCCAAGCTGCTGCAGAATCTGCGGGATATGTTCATAGTTGTCGTGCACGATGGTGACCATGTCACCATATGCTGCCAGACGCCCAGACGCTGCTGCAATCGCATCCCGGTCCTGATCTATGCCGATCAGGCGTCCGCCCGCGCTTAGCCGGGCTGCAATCTGCGAGCTGTGTCCTGCACCTCCCAGCGTTCCATCCACATAGATGCCGGAGGGCTGCAGGTTTAAACCGTCAATTACCTCGTCCAGAAGGACGGGTACATGATTAAACTCCATTGGACCTTCCCTCCTTCTGCACTAAATCTGGAAACCGCCTGCCAGAAGCTCATCCGAAATTGCACTGATATCCTCCGGTGTATGAGCCTCATCGTAGGCTGTGTACTCTTCCTCACTCCAAAGCTCGCCTCTGGCTCCCATGCCGACGAAGACGACGTTCTTGTCGATGCCGGCCAGCTGCCTCAGCTGCGGAGGAAGGAGAATCCTTCCCTGCTTGTCAATTTCCACTTCCATCGTTCCGGACATAAAGTAGCGCACCAGCTCTCTTGCCTGTCTGGAGTTCGACGGCAGGGCCTTTAAGCGATCCGAAAATGCATTCCAGTCGTCCTCGTCGTAAATCTGGAGACACTTATCAAAGCCCCTTCCAATCCAGAAGTGGCTACCCAGTATCTCTCTGAACTTCGCCGGCACAATCAGTCTTCCCTTGGTGTCAAGGGAATGATGATATTCGCCCGAGAACGTCTTCGTCATGATCGGTTTCCCGCAGTCCTCCCACTTTCTGCCACATTCATGTCCATTTTTGGGAATTTCCTCCCCATGTATGCCAATGATAAACCACTCAGGAGGTAATGACAAGCCTGCACAGGCCGCTATGTCTACATTTTTTGACACACCGTCAGAAAAAAGTTCTGCGTTATTAGCGGATATTTTTCAAACAAGGTACCGGCAGGCGTAGCCCGTAAACAGCAGCAAAAAGAGCCGGTTCGTGGAGGGATTTCCCACGAACCGGCTCTTTTGCTGGCTTGCATATCTGTATCTACTCTTCAGTTGTCTTACTCTTCTTGCTGCTGCGAATGCGGATAATCACGATGGCTGTAATGGAGGCCGCCGCCATAAAGACGCCCATCACCAGATTCACCGGAATGGATGTGCCTGTAATGTACAGCTGATCCGTTCGAATGGCTTCAATCCAGGCACGTCCAATGCCGTATCCCGCCAGATACAAAAGAAACATCTCTCCTTTAAACCGGCGATGCTTCAGAAATGCCAGAAGAAACAGAAGAACGCCCAGATTCCACAATCCTTCATACAGGAATGTCGGATGCACCTGAATGTAGTTTGCCCCCTCCGGGATCATCGATGCCAGCTCCGCTGTAATATCGCGCTCCCGCACGGCAGCCACCGGCAGCCGCATGGCCAGCAGACTGTTCGTATAACCGCCGAAAACCTCGCGGTTGAAAAAATTGCCCCAGCGCCCAATGATCTGTCCCACCAGGAGTCCGAACACTGCTGTGTCCAGAATCTCCGGCAGATAGAGCTTTTTGATAACGCAGTATACATAGGCCGTCAGTATTCCGCCCAGAACTCCGCCGTAGATAGCAAGTCCCCCCGCACGCACATTGAAAATCTGCAGGAGATCATCCTTGTAGGCATCCCAGAAAAAGATTACGTAGTACATTCTGGCACCGATGAGGCTGAAGATAATCAGCCAAATCGAAATGTCCCAATAGGTATCCGGTGACTGCTTCGTCTTTTTCGCGATATGCGTGGCCATGAGAATGCCGCACAGCATGCCAAGTGCAATCATGCAGCCGTACAATGCCACCCGGAAATTTCCGATATAAAAGGCCTGCGGAACATTGTGAAGATATATTCCCAGATTCGGGAACGCAATGTCCATCTGATCCATCTGCTCTATCTGATTCATCGCTTCATTTGTCTCCCAGCTCTTATCTCTATGATGCAGGGGCAAAAAGTCTTCTGACCCTGGTATCATCTCTAAATTCTGTCGTAACTGTTCAGAACTCATTTGCAAAATTGCTGCTGCAAGGCTTCTCTTTTACTCAAGCAGCGATCTCGCCGTCAGCAGTTTCCGCAGGCATCCGTTCCCACCAGGTGCACATCCAGCTGATTGAACGGGATCTCCACCTGTTCCTTCTTAAAAGCCAGGCGGATCTTCTCCATCATATCCCAGCGAACATCCATATAATCCTGAATGGATACCAGGCAGCGCAGTCCGATCACCACACTGCTCTCTCCCATCTCTTCCACAAAGGTCCGGCGGC
The DNA here is from genome assembly GCA_963629395.1 of Paludibacteraceae bacterium. GTDB lineage: Bacteria > Bacillota > Clostridia > Lachnospirales > Lachnospiraceae > CAG-791. The sequence goes on from CAVGIV010000003.1 coordinate 47,524, forward strand.
TCTGGGCATGAATCCGGGGCTCCTCATCCATCAGCTTTTCGAGAATTCCCATCGCTCTTCGGACATCCTCCTCATAGGAAATGCCGACCGTAATGGACAGTCTCTTCTCTCCGCCGGTCAATCCGGAATTCACCACCGCTTTATTTGTCAGCGTAGAATTCGGAATTACCATGCGCTCCCGCTCCGGCGTGAAGATGGTGGTGTAATAGAGCTCAATTTTTTCCACCGTCCCCTGTACGTCCTCCCCCTTCACCGTGATAAAATCACCTTCCCGAAAAGGCTTAAGGAGCAGCAAAAGAACGCCTCCCGCAAAATTGGACAATACGCCCTGGGCTGCAAGAGAAATGCCGACACCGGCCGACGCAACCAGTGCCGCAATACTGGACGCTTCTACAATATTCAGCTGAACAATCATGCTGACCAGGGTAAAGCCCAGGACCAGCGCCTTGATCAGTGCCCGCACGAAATGCCGCACCGTTGGCGCAACACCGGTCTTTTCTAGATGGCGGTCCATAACTGCCAGTATGCGCTTTAAAGCCTTTGAAATAACAAAATAAATTGCCGCACACACTGCCGCCCGCAGCAGAAACTCCAGTGCAGAGCCGCCGGCCTGCGTCAGCCAGTTCTGAAAGTCCCAGAACTTCGTAATCTCATCTTCTGTCATGCATAGTCCTCATCTACGCCATGATACCCGGATTGCTCCGTGCTCTCGTCGGAGTTTTGAACCTTTTGACCCTGGTTATGATACCCGGATTGCTCCGCGCTCCGCGCTCCCGCAATCCTCAAAACATTCGTAATTCGCTCATTTTTCTACGAAAAATGGCTACTTACTCATGTTTTGGCGGGTCCCAAGGTCAAACCCCCTCACGAGAGCAAGCTCTCGTCGGAGTTTTGAACCTTTTGACCCTGGTATCCTACACATTAAATCGGAACAAGATAACATCTCCGTCCTTGACGACGTATTCCTTGCCTTCCATTCCGACCTTTCCCTTTTCTCTGGCCGCTGCAAGGCTTCCCTCCTGCAGCAGAACCTCCCAGTTCACAACCTCTGCCTTGATAAAGCCGCGCTCAAAGTCTGAATGGATCTTGCCGGCTGCCTGCGGAGCCTTGGTCCCGATGCGGATGGTCCAGGCTCTTGTCTCATCCTCGCCCGCCGTCAGGAAGCTCATGAGTCCCAACGTGTGATAGCTGGCCTTAATCAGCTTATCCAGGCCGGATTCCTTCAAACCCAGATCCTCCAGGAAGATCTGACGCTCCTCGTCGTCCAGCTCCGAAATCTCTGCCTCCATTTTCGCGCAGAGGGCAAATACCTCGCTGGATGTCTTCTCAGCATAACCTCTTACTGCCTGCACAAAGGAATTCGACGCACCGTCATCGGCGATATCCTCCTCCGATACGTTGCAGGCATAAATCACCGGCTTGGACGTCAGAAGGCTGTACTCCTTCAAAAGCTTTGCTTCCTCCTCTGAAGGCTCCTCCATCGTCAGGATCGGTTCCCCTGCCTCCAGATGCGTCTTAATGCTCTGCAGGTACTCCAGCTCCTTTGCCGCTTCCTTATCCATACGGGCCGTCTTGGCAACCTTGGAAATCCGGCGCTCCAGCACCTCCAGATCCGCAAAGATCAGCTCCATATTGATGGTCTCAATGTCACGCACCGGATCCACCGAGCCATCCACATGCGTAACATTCGGATCCTCAAAGCAGCGAACCACGTGAACAATTGCATCGCACTCACGGATATTCGCAAGGAACTGATTGCCCAGGCCCTCGCCCTTGGAGGCGCCTCTTACAAGGCCTGCAATGTCGACAAACTCAATAACCGCCGGCGTGACCTTCTTGGAATGATACATCTCGCCCAGCTTCCGAATTCGCTCATCCGGCACAGGGACCACGCCCACATTGGGATCAATTGTACAGAAGGGGTAGTTAGCTACATCCGCGCCTGCCTTTGTCAGCGAATTAAACAATGTACTCTTTCCAACATTGGGAAGTCCGACGATACCTAATTTCATTTATATGATCCTCCTTACGGTTCCGATTTATAGGGTTCTTTTGCCCTAGTATCTTACCCCATGAGGTCTTAGAATTCAATTCAGCTCAAAAACGGTCTTAGGCATCCCCTAAGACCGTTTTTATAAGTTACAATTGATAAATTTCCGTTGTAACCGTGTTTTTCAGTTATAGTTGAGTCGCATCCGCCAATCCATCATTACCAGATCTTCATGACATGCTGCATGAAGAGGCTCACAATCGTGATTCCGCACCAGCAGGATGCGCCGACTGCGATCGGCTTTCCGCCGGTTTTGATCAGCTGAATCACATTGCTGTTCAAGCCAATGGCCGCCATCGCCATGATGATCATAAACTTCGAGAGCTCCTTCAGCGGCGAAAACACAGATGAATCCACGCCCATATGCACGCAAACAGTCGTGATGACGGCCGCAATGACAAAGTACAGAATGAACATCGGAAACGATTTCTTTAAGCTGAAGCCCTCTGCCTGTTTACCCTCACCGGCACTCTTCCTGGCCCGAATCAGTGACAGGACCAGCGTAATCGGAATGATGGCAAGCGTTCGCGTAAGCTTTACCGTCACCGCCTTATTCAGAGTCTCACTTCCAAGGTTCCACATGCTGTCCCAGGTTGACGCCGCCGCCGTTACAGACGATGTATCGTTGATGGCCGTTCCGGCGAATATACCGAATGCATCCCCATGCATCGTATCAAATCCGATGGCCTTTCCCAGAATCGGGAAAAAGATGGCTGCCAGTACATTGAAGAAGAAAATAACCGCAATGGACTGCGCAATCTCATCATCATCGGCGCCAATGACCGGAGCCGTAGCCGCAATCGCAGAGCCGCCGCAGATGGACGATCCGACGCCCACCAATATCGATGTATTGGCCGGAACCTTCAGTGCCTTCTGAAGAAGCCACGCAATCACAAGTGATGTCGTGATTGTGCAGAGGATGATGGGAAGCGACTGTCTGCCTGTCTCAAAGATGACACCCAGATTCATGCCGAAGCCCAGCAGGACTACTGCTGCCTGCAGGACGATCTTCGACGTCCATTTGATACCGGCCCCGGCCCTGCCCTTGTTGTTCCAGAACATTGTAATCACCATCCCGGCCAGAATCGCGATGACTGCACCGCCGACCACCGGAAATACCTTGCCCAAAAGCCACGACGGTATTGCAATCGCAAGGCACACCAGTATGCCGCTTCCATTCTTTTTTACAAAACTCATCTGCCTGTTACCTCTCTTTTCTTATTCGTCTGCGCAGCCTTTCTGCGCCACGATTATTATAAGGACATCTATGTCGGAATCAAGGTACTATGAAATTAACAAGCGCTGCCCGTATGATTCGCGAATAATGTCGGATGTCCAAGATTGGGACACGAATCCGGCGTTTCTCTAGTACTGCTTCCTATCCTTAAGCTCTTCGTAAATCTCTGTGTAGCTGGTGTATCGAACCCGGCTGATCTTTCCATTTTTTACGGCCTTTTTCACCGCACAGTCCGGCTCCATCCGGTGATTGCACCCCTGAAAGCGGCACTTGTCCTGATAGGGAGCAAATTCCGGATAGAAGCTCTTGAGCTCCTCCGGTGCCACATCCAGAAGATACAATGAAGTAAAGCCAGGTGTATCCACGAGGAATGTATCCTTTCCCGCCTGCAGAAGCTCCACATGCCGCGTGGTATTCTTCCCTCTCGCAATTTTCCTGGAGAGCTCGCCGGTCTCCATTTGAGCCTCCGGACAGAGTGTGTTGATCAGAGAGGACTTTCCTGCACCGGAAGGGCCGGTCACCACCGTCGTCCTGCCGCTTAAAACCTCATGCAGCTCCTCCATAGTCTCCGGCTCTTTTGTACTGATGAACAAAAGACGCCATCCGCACTGACCGTATATATCCCTCAATTCAGAGAGCATTTCCTCTCCTGCAAGGTCTGTCTTGTTAAAGCACAAGACAATCGGTACATTTCTCCTCTGCATCGAAATCAAAAATCGGTCCAGCATGTTGTAGCTCGGCGCGGGATTGGTGACCGCGAACAGGAGTAATGCCTGGTCCACGTTGGCGACATTCGGGCGCACCAGCTCGCAGCGCCTTTGCAGCAGTTCTCTTACATTCCCCTCCTTGGGATCACTCACCGTATCCGTCACATCGAAAACAACGTCATCCCCCACCAGCGGCTTTTGCCGGAGTGCGCGGAATACGCCCTTTGCACGGCACCGGTAAATGGTACCATCGCTGTATACCTCGTAAAAGCCGGCAATGCTCTTTATAATTTTGCCCTCTGGCATCTGTTCTTCCTTTCCGCCGCCTGCGGCAAACCGATGCGGCCTCCAGCCATGTGACAGGATGGCAGCAGAATGTCCGGATTAGAGACACATCAGTAATGACACACAAAGAGCTGTGGCCTGCCCTGTATACGCAGACCGCAGCTCTCACCTTGCTTTCCCAAGTGCGTCTTATGATTCCGGCGTAAATGTAAGCTGTCTGGTAACTACCCTCTGACCGCCCACGGCATCCGCTGCCTGCGAAGAGTAGCTCATTTGAAGAGTTCCTGTTGCGCTGGTAATGCCGGTAAAGCTGGCCGGAATCGGGAACGCCGTTGTTGTAGTATTTAAAAGCGTCTGTCCGTCACCCGTTATGATAACAACGTATACCTGCGTCCCCGCCGTATAATCCGGCGCTTCCTCTGCTGTCGGAGCGGTAATCTCCGTAGAGTAGGAATAGGTAGACGGCTGCGCCTGCGTCAGCGTCCCGATGGAAAGATCCACCTTCGTATCTGCATCCACATACGTGTCTGCCTTGATGCTCTGGGCGATCACGAGTCCGTCCTTGCTGGCATCGTCCGTTTCCACCTTCGTAGTCGTTCCCAGCTGCAGGTTGTTTTCCGTGAGAATGGCCATTGCCTCTTCACTGGTAATTCCGGTTACGTTAGGCACCTGTACCTGTTCGTTGCCGCCCTTCCCTGTGCTGATCGTAATCGTAATGGCGGTCTCTGTAGGGACTTTCGTTCCAGCCTCCGGTGACTGAGCCATAACCAGCCCCTTTTCCACCTCGCTGCTGTCGCCGTCCTGTACCGTAATGCTGCTAAACTGGCTCTGCTTGAGCTTGACAATGGCCTCTGCGCGGCTAAGTCCCGTCACATCCGGGATTTCCACACCGCTTTGTCCTGTACTGACAGTCAAAACCACGTTGGATCCCAGCTCTACTTGATCTCCTGTGTTTAAAATCGTGCCATCCTTGTCCGCAGCCGAAATCACAACGCCCGAATTCACCGTGGAAGACTCCTGATAGGTCACCTCCGGAATCAGTCCCAGCGAATTCAAGGTATTTTTCAATGTCTCCGCATCCTGCCCCGCGATCTCCGGAAGCGTAACACTGTTCTCTGTAGAAGCCTCCGCCGACTTCTCACCGCCGAGGGAAAGAAGGCCCAGCTTATCAGCCGCAAAAAGGATGATGACAACGCCGATAATGGCCGCTGCCAGGACGGATAGAATGGTGACCCTGCGTTCCTTTTTCGGATCGTACCGATCTGCATACCGATCATCCTCATAGGAATCGTAATGACCGGCATTCTTCCGAAGGGGTTCATCGATACGCTCCTGACGCCTTGTACTGCGCCGTCCCGAAGCCGGCCGCCGGTCGTAATCCGCATACCGTTCATCCCGGCCTTCAGAATAGCTGCTGCGCCGTGGCTGCTCCTCGTAGGTGTCCGGGTACTCCTGTGCTGCATAGGTATCCTCGCGGGTATAAGGTTCCGAATAAACCGCCTCATCCACCGGACCTGCAGCCGGCTCTTCATAGACCCCTGCAGAAGATATCGGCGCAGCTGCTTCGTAGGCCGTCTCATCTGCATAGGGCTGCTCCGGTGCGTAAGACTCCTGTACTGTCTCATATGTCTCCGCAGCCGGCTCCTGATAGGAAAGATCACTGCCTCTTGAGGCTCGTCTGCGGATTTCGGACTGCTCCGCAGGCGCTGCCATACGGGTAGCGCCGTCCTCATCCGGATTAATCACCTTAACAAAATCATCATCCGGATGTATCAAAGACTGCTTGAGATCCGCAATCAGCTCGGTCATGTTCTGATAACGCCGATCCGGACTCTTCTCACAGCATTTTAAGACAATCTGCTCCACGCTGACCGGGATATCCGGAATGAACTCCCTGGGCGAGGGCATAGGCGACTGAATATGCTTAATGGCAATGGCCACCGTCGTCTCTCCGTTGAACGGAACACGCCCTGTCAGCATTTCGAACAGACTGATGCCGAGAGAATATACGTCGCTTCGCTCATCTGAATATCCGCCTCTTGCCTGCTCAGGGGATGTGTAATGCACCGACCCCATAACGTTCGAGGTGATGGTGTTGGAGGTAGCTGCCTTGGCGATGCCAAAGTCTGTCACCTTCACCTTTCCGTCTCTGGATATCATAATGTTCTGCGGCTTGACATCCCGATGAATGACATGATTGGCATGCGCTGCCTGCAGTCCCATGGAGACCTGAATGGCAATACTGATGGCTTCCTTGGTCGTGAGTCGTGACTTCTTTTCAATATATTTTTTAAGGGTGATGCCGTCCACGTACTCCATAACAATGTAGTACATGCCCTTTTCCTCACCGACATCATACACGTTAACGATGTTGGGATGCATCAGTCCTGCTGCCGCCTGCGCTTCCACGCGGAACTTTGAGACAAAATTGGCATTGTCCGAAAACTCCTGCTTGAGTACCTTTATCGCGACAGTTCGATTTAATTTGTGATCCTTTGCTCTATATACAACGGACATTCCGCCGGTGCCGGTTTTCTCAAGCACCTCATAGCGGTCCGCAATCAGCATACCGGTCTTTACCATGTAGCAATCTCCTGTCAGGCAGCGATCAAAATGACGGAAATGTTGTCCAGTCCGCCTCCCTGATTGGCTGCGTCAACCAGTGCTCTTGCCTTCGACTCCAATGAATCATTCTCGCAGAGAATACGGTAAATATCCTCATCCTCCACCATATTCGTAAGGCCGTCCGAACACATCAGTACGATGTCATCCTCATCCAGCCTGGTGGTAAAGAAATCAACATCGAGGTATTCCTCTGCTCCTACAGCCCTTGTTATCACGTTCTTGTCCGGATGGGTCCGCGCCTTTTTGGCATCGAGACTCCCGGCCAGCACCATCTCCTCCACCAGCGAGTGGTCCACCGTGATCTGACGGATTCCATTCCTTCCGGCAATGTACAAACGGCTGTCTCCTACATTCGCTGTATGAAGAATGCCGTCTGTAACGCAGGCTGCCACCACTGTGGTGCCGCACCCATATAAATCCTCCCGCATACTGGCTGTCGCATGAAGATTCAGATTCACCGCATGCAGCGAATCCCCCAGAATCTCCATGACTGTTGTCTTATGACTTGCTGCGGATAGCCGCAGCGTTTCACGCACCGTAAACCGCGAAGCATAGTCACCGGCCCTGTGCCCGCCCATGCCATCGGCCAGAAGGTACAGATTGGGCAGATGCCCCACACTTTCATCGGATGCGCAGACAAAATCCTGATTCATTTTCCTTCGTCTGCCAATATCGGTAATGGAAAAAGAATGCATTCCTTCCCATCCTCTCAGTCTGTCTGTTCTTTGATATGCCGGTGCCGCAGCTGTCCGCATGCGCCGTCAATATCCCGTCCTAACACTCTCCTTATACTAACATTTATTCCATGTTTTTCAAGCTTGCCGCAAAAGGCCTGCACTGCCGACAGATCCGGCTGCTCAAACTCTCTCTCCCGAACCGGATTCACCGGAATCAGGTTGACATGGGCCTCAACCCGCCTTGCCAGCTTGGCCAGCTGCGAGGCGTCCAGCTCACTGTCATTAACGCCGCGGATCAGACTGTATTCAAAGGTTACGCGCCGGCCGGTTTTATCCAGATACGCCCTGCAGGCCGCCATGCATTCCTCCACCGAATACTGGTTGGCAATCGGCATGATCTGTTTGCGCTTCTCATCCGTTGCTGCATGAAGAGACAGCGCCAGCGTAATGGAGAGTTTCTCCTTTGCCAGATCGTAGATCCGCGGAACGATGCCACAGGTGCTGACGGTCACGTTGCGCATCGAGAGATTCCTCCCGTTTTCGTCCGTAAGCATGCGCAGGAATGTAAGGAGATTATCATAATTGTCCAGCGGCTCGCCGGTTCCCATCACAACCACGTGGGAAACCGGCTCACCGGTTACTCTCCCAATGGTGTAAATCTCCTCCAGTATCTCTCCGGGCAGTAGATTTCTGCGCAAGCCATCCAGCGTAGAAGCGCAAAACCGGCATCCCATCCGGCAGCCCACCTGGGAAGAAACGCAGATGCTGTTGCCGAACTTATACTTCATGAAAACACTTTCGATGGTCTCTCCGTCCGGCAGTGCAAATAAAAACTTCTGCGTGCCGTCCAATGCAGAAATCTGACAGTCCAGCACCAGAAGCTTTGTCATGGAATAATTCTCCGACAGCCATTTTTTAAGCGCTGCCGGGAGATTGGTCATCTCCTCATAGCTCTGCGCCTGCTGCACATGCAGCCAGCGGTAGAGCTGTACGGCGCGGAATTTCGGAAATCCGGCCGCAGTCAGTTCCTCTGTCAGCTGCGCAAGAGGCCGCGATTTGATATCAGGCTTCATGTCATTACGCTCGTCCATTCCTATTGTCTCTCTTTTGTCACAACCTGCGTGCTAGCCGGCTTGCGGAATCTGGCCATAAAAAAGCCGTCCGTCCCATGCACATCCGGGAAGAGCTGCACGCAGTTTCCCTCAATTCCCGGGAAATTCTTCGGAAGATAGTGCGTCAGATTCTCCGGAATAAGGCCCAGCTTTTTCTCCAGGTACTCTGCCATCTTTTCATTTTCCTGCCGATTGATAGTGCAGGTAGAGTAAATCAAGACACCGCCTGGTTTGAGAACACTGGCGGCATTGGCTGCTATTTTCTTCTGAAGTGTAATCAGGGAGCGGAGCTTCTGCGGGGTCACATTGTATTTAATGTCTCTTTTTCGCGTCATAACGCCCAGGCCCGAGCAGGGTACATCGCACAGAACCAGATCCGCCTTTCCCTGCAGGTCTTCTCTTGGGTTGGACGCGTCATTTTCCTCCACAAGGACGTTGTGAAGCTTCATCCGTCCAAGTCCCGAGCGAATGCGGTCTGTCTTGTCCTTTGTAAGATCGTAGGCATGCACCGTCGCATCCGGCAGGCAGGCAGCTGCCAGCATGGACTTTCCTCCAGGCGCCGCACACAGGTCATACACCTGCACGGCACCTTCAAGATCCTTGCCAGGTCCTGCAATTCCTGCTGAATAGGCAACGAGCTGGCTGGACTCATCCTGCACGGTCCATTTCCCTTCTGCAAAGCCCGGAAGCCCGGACAGTCCCGGCACGTGCCGGAGCAGATAGGCATCCGCTGCCCATTTTCCAGGTGTAGCCTCTACACCGGCAGCCCGAAGTGCTGCAACAACTGCCGCCTTTTCATCCTCCGAGAGTCTTGGATCCAGCCGTATACACACCGGGCGGATTTTCATCATCGAACGGCACAAGGGCTCCAGGCGTTTCTCTCCCAGCTGCTCCTGCCACAGCTCCAGAATCGGAACCGGAATGGAATACATCCTCTCCAGCTGCAGGAGAGCATTCGATGTATCCTGTCCGGCCTCTTCCGCACCTTTTACTTCATCGGATGCCGCCTTCCTGCCGGCATCCGTGCGCTTGCCGGCGACCACTACAACCGCGCTGCTGGGCCTTGTGCGAACCGCTTTCGGAACCGGCTTTGCCGGTATGTATTCCCTGCCCTCCCGGGCCGCGGTCTCCTTCTCCCGGCACACGCCGCGAAGAATACCGTTGACAAAGCCGGCTGCCTGCGCCATTTTTCGCCGCTTGCAGATCCTCACGGCCTCGCTGCAGGCAGCATAGTCCGGCACACTGTCCATGTAGAAAATCTGATACAGGCTCATGCGCAGGAGGCATCGAACCTGCGGCTTGATGCGAATCTCCTGATCCTTGACGTGATTTTGAATCACGGTGTCCAGTTCAATCTCCCTCTCGATGGTGCCTTCTGTCAGGCGTTTCATGAACGCCCGATGGGATACCGGAAGATCTGCATAGCGGTCCTGTGTCCGTTTCAGCAGAACATTGATGTATGTTCCGTGCAGCTCATGGTCCGTCAGAATCATCCAGACCAGCTCCCGCAGATTCACCTGTGCCGTCCTTGTGCTATTTACTTTTTTCTCTGCAGCGTTTTCGTTCTCCACAGTATCCTTGTGTCCTTCCTGCCCATTCATCGTTACCATTTGACAATCCGTTAATCCCTCGCCGAACGGCGAATGGACTGTCCCATCAATCATCCCGGCTGTTCCGGCTCCTTGAGAGCAGCACCAGGCGGAGCAGCTGCAGAATCGAGGCTGCCGCTGCCGCAACATAGGTCAGCGCTGCCGCCCGCAGAACCGCTCTTGCCTTCCGGTTCTCGTCCGTTCCGAGAATTCCGTACTGCTCCAGCATCACCAGTGCCCTTCTGGAGGCATTGAATTCCACCGGGAGCGTAACGATCTGAAACAAAACGCCTGCAGAGAACAGCACAATTCCAATGGTGGTAAAGGTCTGCGACAATCCCAGAATCAGACTCAGCATAACGATCCAGATTCCGGCATTGGAGCCAAAATTGGCAATCGGCACCAATGCGGTCCGAATCTGCAGCGGAACATAGCCCTGCTCGTGCTGCATCACATGCCCGCATTCATGCGCCGCCACACCAAGCGCCGCCACCGAGTGTGAGCCATACACCGAATCCGAAAGGTTTACCACCTGCTTGGACGGATCATAGTGGTCTGTAAGCTGTCCGGAAACACGCTGCACCGACACATTGTATACGCCGTTGCGCCGCAAGATCTCCCGGGCCACATCTGCTCCCGTCATGCCGCAGGCCGCGGCGGTTCTTGCGTATCGGCGATACGTGAACTGAACGCGCATGCTTGCAAAAAGGCACAGCAGTGCGCCGATGACCACCAGAATCATTGTGTAATCGTAATAGTAGTATCCGTAACCGTAACCCATATTCATCCTCACCTTCCGATGAATTCCGACTCTATTCGTACTTTGGTCTCTATCCCTGTCCCAGTACATCCCCCGGCTGCATCCGGCAGCCCATGAGAAACGCTGCGGCCGGCATTCTTTTTTTGCCCTCCAGCTGCAGATCCTCCAGTGCCAAAAGGCCATTCCCGGTCTGTATCCATAAGCGGTCCCTTGCCGCAGTCACCACTGTTCCCGGCTGTACATCCGGCGCACCCTTTGCCGCGGCATCGCCCCCCAATGCCTCTGAATCCTTCTCCGACACCGGAGCTGCCATCCAGATTTTCAAAAGCTTGCCGTTCCAATGTGTATAGGCGCTGGGCCACGGGTTCATGCCGCGCACCAGCCGTCCGATGGCCTCTGCGCTTTTATTCCAATCAATCTGTCCCATTTCCTTTCGGAGCATTTTGGCATAGCAGGACTTCGCATCATCCTGAGGAACCGGTGTGACCTCGCCCTTCTCCAGAAGATCCAGTGTCTTTAGAAGAAGTGATCCGCCCATCTGTGAGAGCTTTTCGTACAACGAGCCTGCCGTCTCCCTCTCGTCAAGAGGGACGGGTTCCTGCGTTAGGATATCGCCGGTATCCAGACCCTCATTCATCTGCATGATGGTATTACCGGCTTCCTTTTCTCCGTTTAGTACTGCCCATTGGATCGGTGCTGCGCCGCGGTACCTGGGCAGGAGCGAGCCGTGAATATTCACGCACCCGTAGCGCGGCATTTCCAGAATCTCCTTCGGAAGAATCTGACCAAAGGCAGCTACTACAAAGATATCCGCCTTTTCCTCATGCAGCCGATCGGTCGCTTCCTTTTCGCGGATTTTCTCAGGCTGGAATACCGGAATTTCGTATTCCAGCGCACATTTTTTAACATCGGAGGGTGCAGGCTTTCCGCTTCTTCCCTTGGGGCGATCCGGCTGCGTCACCACCAGCGTAACCTGGTGCCTGTCCGACTCTGCCAGAGCCTTCAGCGCCGGTACTGCAAAGTCCGGCGTACCCATGAATACAATTCTCATATCGGCTTACTCCTCGCTTTGCATAAGCTCCTCGTTGTCCACAAGGCCGCCCTCAGCAAGATCCACATAGAGCTTTCCTTCCAGATGATCAAACTCATGACACATGGCCCGCGCCATCAGATCCGTTCCCTCGATCTCATACTCGTCCATGTTCTCATCAAAGGCAATTGCCTTTACATAGTCAGGTCTTGTCACCACACCGGACTTGCCCGGAACGGAAAGGCACCCTTCATAGCCTGTCTGCTCTCCGGAGCTTTCGACAATGGTCGGGTTGATGAAGACCACCGGATCATTTCTCTCTTCGCTGATATCAATGACCACAATGCGCTTGAGAATGCCGACCTGCGGTGCGGCAAGGCCCACGCCGTTGGCCTCATACATAGTCTCCAGCATATCCCGGATAAGCTCCTGAATGCGGGGTGTCATTTCCTTTACTGCCTTTGCCTTCTTATTCAAAATCGGATCGCCGATTTCGCGGATCGTCAATAATGCCATTGCCTTCTACCTCGTTTTGTACTTTTCTCAATACGGATTCACTGGATCAAAATCAAACTGGAACACCGTATCCATGCCGGTGCTGGCCTTGCATGCCCGTCTTGCTGCAGCCTCCACCGCATCCTTACAAGCGATCAGTGTATCATAATCGGCGCTTTTAACATAGAGAACATAGCGGTACTCGTCCCTGAGCTTTTCCAGGGCTGCCGCCGCCGGTCCGATCAGAATGCACCCATCTTTTGTTGCCGGGAGCCTTTCCAGAAGTGCCCTTGTCTGATTGGCAAAGAGCGCTGCATGCTCCTCTGATCTGGACGTCAGCTGAATGGCCAGCATATGCTCCGCCGGAGGATATCTGAGCAGCCTTCGATAGGTCATCTCCTCCCCGTAAAAGCCCTCATAATCCTGCTGCGCCGCATGCACAATGCTGTAGTGGGACGGATCGTAGGTCTGAATCACCACATTTCCCGGCTTGGTTCCCCTTCCTGCGCGGCCCGCCGCCTGTGTCAGGAGCTGGAAGGTCCGCTCCGCAGCCCTGTAATCCCCCATATGAAGGGACATATCCGCGAGCAGCACGCCCACCAGTGTCACGTTCGGGAAGTCATGTCCCTTCACTATCATCTGGGTGCCAATAAGGATGTCCGCCTCCTCATTGGCAAAGGCCGACAATATTTTCTCATAGCTGGTCTTCGTTCTGGTAGTGTCTGCATCCATACGCAGAATCCTGGCCTTGGGATACGCCTTCTGCACGAGCTGCTCCACCTGCTCGGTCCCCGCCTGAAAGCCGCTGATATAGGATGATCCGCACTCCGGACATTTCGCCGGCATGTCTGTCTCATATCCGCAGTAGTGACACACTAGGCGTCCCTTTCCGTGGAGGGACAAGGAAACGCTGCAATGCGGACATTTGGGTACATAGCTGCAGCTGCGGCAGGAGACAAAGCCGGAAAATCCGCGGCGATTCAGGAACAATATGCTCTGCTCACCCCTATCCAGTCTCTCCTGCAGCAGACCGGACAGGCGTCTCGAGAGGATGGAATGATTGCCGCTTCGCATCTCCTGGCGCATATCCGCAATCTCTGTCTGCGGAAGACTCCCGCCCGTGAGTCTCTTCGTCAGGCGATACAGCCGAAAGCATCCCTGCATGGCCTGATAGTAGGAATCCAGAGACGGTGTTGCCGAGCCAAGGACAACAACACCCCGATGCATCCTTGCAATCTGAATGGCCACATCTCTTGCGTGGTACTTGGGCATCGACTCATTTTTGTAGCTGCTCTCGTGCTCCTCATCCATGATGATAATGCCGATCCGGGGAAAGGGCGTGAACAGCGCGGATCTTGGCCCGATGATAACATCAATCTCCCCTCGCCTTGCGCGCTCGAACTGGTCGCTCTTCTCACTCTCCGAAAGGGCCGAATTCATCACCGATACCCGGTCGCCAAAGTGCCGGTAGAACCGCATCAGGGTCTGGTAGGTCAGTGAAATCTCCGGGATGAGCATAATGGCTTTGCCGCCCTCGGCCACGATTTTCTCGATGATTGCGATGTATACCTCCGTTTTGCCGCTGCCGGTGATGCCGTGAAGGAGAGAAACTCTCGGCACCTCCTCCTGATTCTGCGGCAGCTCCCGGATTTTGCAGTAATCCTCGAAAATACCTTCCACAGCCGCGCGCTGCTCCTTGCTTAGCTCCTTTGGTGTTCCTCCATCCGCGGCGGCCGCCACCGGATTCCGAAGACTCGTCTTTGTCTGGATTTCCAGAATCCCCTGCTTTTCCAGAGCTCTCAGCGTTTCTCTTGTCACATGAAGCTTCTGCAGCATCAGCTGATATGGCTGCTGATCTGCCTCCAGAAGCGCTCTTAAAACCCGTTCCCTGGCCACCTGATGCTTCATGGCAAACTGATGCCGTTTTTCTTCCGCTTCCCCCGGCGAAAGGAGAAGCCGAACCGTTTTCTCCTCCACGGGCCTGGCCGATCCTCTGCTCGTGACCACCGTCTTCAGCGCAGCCGCAAAGGTCGAGCCATAGCGTCTTTTCATCCACAATGCCAGCTGCACAGAAGACTCACCGGTTTCTCCGGAATCACTGCGCGCCACCTCGCGAATCTCCTTCACCTGCGCATCCGGATATTCGCAGGTGTCCGAAAAGCCGATCACATACCCCTTCCGCACCGAATTCCCTCTCCCGAAGGGTACGACAACAAGACTCCCAAGGCCCAGCTGTGCATCCAGGGCCTCCGGAATCCTGTAAGTAAACGGCCGGTCCAACCGTCCGTGTGAAATGTCGATGACAATCTGTGCGTAACGATGCATGTGCTTTACCGCGCTGCGTCCTTCTGCAAAATATCCGCAATGATGACGCGCTCGTCCATCGGATACTTTCTGCCCTTGATCTCCTGGTAATCCTCATGCCCCTTGCCGGCAAGGACGATGATATCTCCCGGCTCGCCGTGGTGAATTGCATAGGCGATCGCTTCCCGGCGGTCCGGAATGGTCACATAGGCTCCCGTCGTCCCGGAGATTCCCGTGACGATGTCCTGAATGATATCCATCGGCTCCTCATCCCGCGGATTGTCCGATGTGATGATGGAAAGATCCGAGAGCCGTCCGGATACCTCGCCCATCTCAAAGCGTCGCGCCCTTGAGCGGTTTCCTCCACAGCCGAACAGCGTAACCAGCCGGTGCGGATGGTACTCCTTCAGCGTAGATAAAAGGCTCTCAAGCGCCACCGCATTGTGCGCGTAATCAATCATCAGCGTAAACGCATCGCTGACCTTTACCAGCTCGATTCTGCCCTTTGCTCTGGCCCCAGCCAGCGCCGCTTCCACATCCTCTGCCTTCACATCAAACGCATGGCAGATGGCAATGGCGGCCAGTGCATTGTACACGCTGAACCGCCCCGGCGTCGGCACCTCACAGCCTAGCTCGGCGATTCCCCTTGTCCGGAACGAAATCCCGAGCTCGCCGGGCTTTTGGATCAGCTGCAGATCCTCGGCATACAGATCGTTGGAGGGATCCATTCCATAAGAAAGCACCCTGCAGGAGCTCCCCTCCAGAATTGAATCCTTATGCGGATCGTCTCCGTTGACAATGGCCAGACGGCACTGACGGAACAAGAGGCTCTTGCAATGCAGATAATCTGCAAAATCCTTGTGCTCGTTCGGCCCGATGTGGTCCTCGGACAGATTGGTGAAGACACCGATATCGAACAGAATTCCTGCCGTACGATCCAGCATAAGTGCCTGGGAGGACACCTCCATCACGACCGCCTCCACGCCGTCATCCGCCATTTCGCGCAGCGTTTTCTGCAGTGCAAGAGACTCCGGCGTCGTATTGTTCGCCGGCCGGTGTACCTCATGCCAGGTGGACTCAATGGTGCCGATCAGTCCGACATCCATTCCGGCTCTTTCCAGAATGGAGCGCACCAGGTATGTCGTCGTAGTTTTCCCCTTTGTGCCGGTAATGCCGATCATCTTCAGCTCTTTAGCCGGATGCCCGTAAAAGGCTGCAGACACCAGTGCCATTCCGCGCCGCGTCGACTTCACGCGAATCAGAACCAGATCATCTGCGGCCGCCCCAGCTTCCGCTCCTATCGGATCGACATCGTGCTCGGTGAGAATGGCCGTAGTCCCGGCTGCCGCCACCTGCGGAATATAGCTGTGCCCGTCTGACTTTGCTCCGCAAATGGCAAAAAACAGGATTCCCCGGCCAGCATGTCTGGAATCGTTCGTGATATCCAGAACCTCCTGCTGCAGAAGGCGCCGTCCCTTCTCCGAATCCTTCGCAAGCGGACTTCCGCCCGCATCATAAAGCTCATACTCCAGTTCCTGTATCAAATTCTCCAGCTGCATTGGTAGACCTCTTTTCTTTTGTTTGCAGTAACAGGCTTGCATTCGTTTAGAAATGCTTTAGACTTTTTAGAAATTCCTTAGATCACGTACACATTTTCAACACATTTTCCCGTTATGATCTTTATCAAGATAGTTACTTACTCACTATCTCCCCCCCTCATAAGAAGTAGTAAAAGAGAAAGGCATCTGCACCCGCAGGTGCCTTTTTCTATTGCAGGCTGTGCAATAATTTCTGATCCCCGTTCCATGCTCATCAGCTGTTTTGCTTCCGTTTGCATAGCTTGCTGCTATGCAGCCATCTTTTGCGTTCTCTACGATCACCGCAGCCCCTCCAGCCTGCTGCGGATGCACAATCTCTCTCCCGTAAACGGCTGGTCAAGCTCGACACATACGGCCTGCAGCATCGCATGCTGCCCTGCAGGTCCTGCCTCCTCTGCCATGGACTTTACGTGATCCATCTTTTCCGTTTCCGCCGCAGATCCATACAGTGTATCTCCCACCAGCGGATGTCCGATCGATGCCATATGAACACGGATCTGATGGGTCCGCCCAGTATCAATGTGCAGCTGCAGAAGGGAGTACGTTTCCGGCTGCGCCGTCACCTCCCGCAGCACCTCATAATGCGTGACCGCTCGAAGTCCCGTTGTTCCCTTTTCACATACCCGCATCTTCATCAGAACGCCCGGAACCTTCTCCATGTCACGATCGATGGTTCCTGCCTTCTCATCTTCCGGAAAACACCCCTCACACAGTGCCTGATAGGTTCGAACAAATCGCCCCTCTTCCCGCTGCCGCTGCAGCCGCGCCGCCGATGCGCGGTTCCTCGCAAAGACAAGCACGCCCGACGTTTCCTTATCCAGTCTCCCGATGATGCGCAGTCCAGAGGAGTCCTTCAGATATTCCGTCAGGTAATTCGCCACGGTATCTGCATAGTGTCCGGGACAAGGGTGCACCACTTCGCCCGCCTCCTTGTCGACGGCAATCAGATCCTCATCCTCATAAAGGACCCGCACCGGCCCCTTCACCGGCAGGAGCTTGCTCTCATCCCGCTCCTCCGGGAGAATGATCTGCAGCGTCTGTCCCGGCTGCATCCTGTGTGTCACCCGAATGGGTTCTCCGTTGCAGGTGATCCCCTCAGGAATAAATTTAGCTGCGCTGATCTCGTGCCCCGTCACCCGCACACAGTTCTTGAGCACCAGATTGACCAGGCCGCCCGCCGTCTTTGTCAGATCCTCTTCCTGCAGTGTATAGCGTAGTATTTTATCCATAAAATTGTATATCTGTTACTGTAAAAATCCCGGACAGCTGCTGATTTTTATTTGTAGCGGTGCTTGCTCCCGCAGATCAACAGTAAATCCGGATCAATTCCCGGAAAGCCCGGCCAGCTTCTGCAGCGGCTCTTTTGCAAAATGATTGAAAACAGCTATAACCCTGCCGACTCCGATCATCGACAGGATGGTTCCCAGTCCGATTCCCAGGAGCGGTGATCCGAAAAGGCATCCCAGAACAAACGAAATGGCAACGGAGCAAAGGTCCACGCAGTTCTTGGTAAAACCCAGCTCCTTACCGGCGCGGTCTGCAATGCAGCTGACAATACCGTCTCCGGGATTGGGCACCAGCTGCATATCCACAGTGAGCGCCGCTCCGATTCCCGTCAGCACAAGCCCCGCAATCAGCGTGGCCAGATCCATGCCGAAATTCCCGCTCTGATACCCCAGAGCTGCCTTGAACAGCGCCATAAACCGGGTAAAAACGATACTCAGAACAATCTGCAGCGCATCCGTCAGTTTCCGATTCTTCCCTTTTATCACAAACTGCACCACTACAAAGATGCAGTACAGAACAAGTGTCAGATTGGCCAAACTGATTCCGGTTCCCTGGCTGATGGTATATGGAACGGAGATGATCGCCGAGGATCCCAGTCCCGCCTCCGTATTCAGTGTCAGCCCCAGCGCCAGCACCACCATGCCGAATAAATACAGTCCAACTCGCCATACTGTGGCCTTTCTTTCACTCATTTTCTCTTTTGCTCCTCCTTCGATGTCATGGTGTAGCCATTCAGAGCCCATTCGCAAAACCGCTGCCACAAAGCTCCTCTTTTACTCATGCGGCGTCACTTCCAAAACCGAAAGCCCTTGCGATCCTTTTTGGGCTTTCGATAGCGATAATAGATGTTGCGCAGCACCAGGAACATACTTGCTCCCAGGGCGAAAATAAATCCTGCTGCCCCCAGTACCGGAATCCCCATCACCTTCGGCTGCATGTCAGTCGTGCATATAATAGCCGACGACATGAGAAGTGCTGCGATGCACACGCCAATGACCAGGTTCCGTACCAGTGCATAGGCCACCACCGTGAACTCATCCTGTGCGCTCATAATGATATTCACCTTTGCGCGTCCGTGCAGGAATTCATTCAATGTATCCGTCGTCAGAGCCGGGATCTCTGCACCCTTTTTAACTGCGCGGTACAGCGTTCTCCCTCCCTTTCCCAGCTCCTTCTTAAGGTCGAGCTGGTGCAGATAGTCTTCCGAGAACCTGGTTACAGCGATCTGGAACATGTTGATGTCCGGACTGATTTCGGCGAGCACGCCTTCTACATGGGCCAGGCCCCGGCACAGCATCGTTACGCCGTGCGGAAGACTGATGCCGTTTTCCTTCATGATTTCCATCAAATCCGCCAGAACCTCGGCAATGTCAATGCCACCCATCGATGCAGAGCCGTAATCATCCAGAAACTTCCGAAGATCCTCCCATAGCTTTGCCCGGTCCGGACGTCCGCGGAATTCACCGATCTCCAGGACCGCATTCTCCACCATGGTAACATCGTGAAGAGCAATTCCCTGCACGCCCTTCACCATCACCTTCCGGTCCTTCTCCGAAAGCCGTCCCATCATGCCCATATCAATCCAGACGATTTTCCCGCCGCTGACCTTTACGTTTCCGGGATGCGGATCTGCATGGAAAAAGCCGTCGTCCATCACCTGCTTGATGAAATTATTGACGTATTTGGTGCCGATTTCGTGAAGGTCATAGCCGCCCTCCAGAAGCGTTTCCTTGTCATTGATGGCAGTACCTTCAATGTATTCCATCACCAGCACACGGCTGGTCGTAAACTCATGGTAAAGCTTGGGACAGGAAACATAAACAATTCCCTTGTTGTTGCGCGCGAACTCCTCCATATTGGCTGCTTCTTTGAGGAAATCCATTTCCTCCTGCGCAACACTCCAGAGCTCATCCAGAACCATATTAAGGTCCACGAGGTTCTTCAGATCCCCCACCGGCGGCATCAGATGCACCAGACGATGCAAAAGGCTGATGTCTCTTGCCATGACGTCATAGATTCCCTTGCGCTGTACCTTGACAACAACATCCTCTCCCGTTAAAAGAACTGCCTTATGTACCTGTGCAATGGAGGCAGAACCAAGGGGCTTTGGATCAATGGAAGAAAACACCTCATGCCAGTCCTGACGGTAGGAGCGGTTGATCACCTCCTCCACCGTTTCAAACGGCATCGGTGCAACACTGGAATTGAGCTTCAGCAGCTCATCACAGTATCTGGCGGGAAGAATGTCCGAATGGAGCGACATGATCTGTCCGATCTTGATATAGGTCGGCCCCAGCTCCTCCAGAATGGTGCGGAGCTTCTCCGGCGTCACGCCTCTTGTAATCTTGTTGCGGACCAGAACATCCTTGATTTCTGCCAGACGAGACTTATTGTCCTGCACTTTTTTGTCTTTGTTTGCTGTTGCCTCGTTTTCTGTCTGCATATCCTTATCCTGAGAACTATCCTGGTATCACACAATGAGTAAGAGGGCCGCAGATTGCTCTGTGACCCTCTCTTGTCCTTTAATGACATGGTGCCAGGAGCGACCGGTTCCTCCGTCTCCAACGGATATGCAGGCCGCTGCACACTGCGCTCCTGCCATCCTCCAAAGACACTTGCCCCCAGCGGCAGCTAGCTTATTCTGCCTCTGTCTCTTCTGCAGCTTCAACTGTCTCTGCGTTCTGTGCCTCTGCCTTTGCAATCTGCTCCTTGAGCTTTGCAAGATCCTCTGCGCTCAGACCGGAAACAAAATCCGTGAAGTTCTTCTGCTTCTTCTCTTCCTCGAACTTCTTTTTCTTCTCCTCCGCATTATGGCGAAGCTCCTGATTCAGTGCCTTGCCCTGCTCCACGGTCAGCTCGCCCTTCTTCACAAGGTCGCTTAAGATCTCGCCGGACTTCTCAACCGACGTTGCTGCTGCGCCAATGCCAATCAGGAAAAATTTCTTGATACCATCACCAAGTTCCATATGTAACACCTCCATTTGCACCCCTTGCGGGTGGTTGATAAGGTCTATTGTACCACTCATCCGATGATGTTGGGGCAAAAGTTCTTTTGCCCATGCTCCCCGGATTGCTCCGCGCTTTGCTCTCACGCAATCCGGGGAACCTTCATAGTCCGACTCGCAGTAAAAGCTTGGGCAGGAAAATCCACAGTCCTATGATCGCTGCAAAGACAGCGGCAATCAATACTGCCCCGGCAGCCGCGTCCTTTGCCTTCTTAGCCAGCGGATGTCTCTGCATAGTAGCAAGATCCACCACGGCCTCTACCGCCGTATTCACACATTCCAGGCTCATCACCATTCCGAACAGAATCAGGCAGACAAACCATTCCTCCCGGGACAATCCAAGCCACAAGCCAAATATAACAACAAGGACCGCAGCGCAGCAGTGAATCTGCATGTTCCGCTCCTTTTGAATGGTGTGAAAAATCCCCTCAAAGGCATATCCGAAGCTCTTATACAGCGGCTGCTTCCGATCTCTCCCAGGCGTCGCCGCATAGCCTTCGCCCATTGAACTTGTCCTCTTCCCATTCTTTGTCATGGCAGCCTCACCTCATGCTCGGTCGCCTCCCCCCGCAGGAAGGCATCTGCAGCCTCGTAGCAGCTCCCCACCATGTGTCCCACAGCCTGCTTCGTATAGAAGGCCGTGTGCGGACTCATAATCACATTCGGGAAGGAACGCAGAATCGCCATTTCCCGGTTATTAATCACGTCCCCGACACGGTTGTAATAATACAGGCCGTCTTCCTTCTCCAGAACATCCAGTGCTGCTCCGCCGACTCGCCCGCTCTCAAGCGCCGCAATCAGGTCCCCGGTATCCACCAGCTTCCCTCTTGCTGTATTTACAATGAGAACACCGTCCTTCATCTGGTCAAAGGCGCTTTTATCCAGCAGATGATAGTTCTCCCCTGTCGCATTGGTATGCAGCGTGATCACATCACTCTCCCGATACAGCTCCTCCAGGGGAACATACTCTGCAAGCCTCTTCACATCCTCATTCTGATACGGATCATAGCAGATAATTCTGCAGCCCATACCGGAAAGGTGCTCTATAACCGTTCTGCCAATGCGTCCCGTTCCAATCACACCCACCGTCTGGAAGGAAATATCATCGCCGATCTTACCCTTCAGAGAATAATCCTGCACCCGGGCCCGGCTCAATATCTCCTCAATTCTGCGCTGCAGCATCAGCATCAGCATGATGGCATAGTTGGCAACCCCGGACGGCGGATAGCTCACATTGGCAACGCGCATCCCCATTTTGGCCGCGCATGCAAGATCAACGTGATCGTATCCGATGGATCGGCAGAGGATGTATTTTACCCCGATCGAGGCAAACCGCTCCACCATCGCCGAAGACATATCGCAGGGTGTCATGCTCACCGCATCCGCCCCTTCCGCCAGACGATAGTTGTCCGCATCCGGATAATCCGCCGTGTATCCAAACTCCATGCCGTACTGCTCGGCATAGCGCTTTGCAAATGCCAGCTCATCAAATTCCCGCAAGGTATAGAAAAAGATTTTCATAGTCGCCAATTCCTCCTACGCCACAAGTATAGCACGTAGATATATGGAAAAGGGTATCCATCACATCCTTGCGTGATCGATACCCTCTTAATGAATGAAGCGATTAATCTGCATTCCACAGCCTCTCTTTCTTCTGCTATATTCAGTTGTCCTTTCCATCCTCTGTTATTTCAAATCAGGTTCCCATTGGTTTGTACCTGCTAAGCGGTGGTTAGAAGCCTCTCCTCACCGGATTCCCGGCGCTTCTGCCAGATACCCTTCCCGGATCATCGGACATCTTCGGCTTATCTTCTCACTCTTACATTGCTGCTTCCTGACATTTCTATGACCTGTTCATTGGACCGTCCTCCGAACGTATCATTTATCTGTTCTGGAGCTCACATCTGCTTAGTGCATTGGTGTTTCCTCTTTGATTGAACTTTATCTGGATCCGAAACCAGCTTAAGAGCGGTTCAAACCAGATTCTGAATGATTCTGGAAATTTATGTCTGTGATTATCGTTCTGTGTTCCGTATCTATGCCGTTGGACCGTCCTCCTCTCGTTTTATTTTGCCGACCGTCCCTTGCCTTCCCGCGTTGGAAGCTTCGAATTCGGTCTTGGGAAACTTTCTACTTTCTTTTTGTTTTCTTTTGTTGTTTCCCTTTGTTGATTGTATAGTACTATCTCGCAGCAATTATGTCAATCAATTTTACGTGCGGATTTAAATTATCTGTGCATTCATAATATACCGTGAAATTCTCATTTTTCATCTTCTACTGTTAAAATCCCCGGCAGCCGCTTTTTATTTTTATTTGTGGTGATACCTGCTCGAGCAGGCATGGTTGTCTCACCACCGGCCGGTCCCACCGAGGTTTTCCGATGCGAATATCCCTGGTACATCGTATAATACCTTAGTACCATTTGGTACTGAACAGCTACTGGAGGGGGACACATGCAAATCGTACAGCTTATCGAAACCGTCTATCGCTTTTTGTGGGGAGATTTGTTTGAAATTCCGCTGCCCGGGGGCGGCTCTGTCGGCATTTCTCTTTTGATCCTCTTTCTGGTCCCTGCTGCCGTATACTTTACCGTCCGCACACGCTTCCTTCCGATCCGGCTTTTCCCGGATATGATCCGCGCCCTGACCGGACAGGAGGAATCCGGACACGGCCTGTCGCCGTTTCAGACGCTGATTGTATCCACAGCAACCCGTGTCGGCATGGGGAACCTTGTCGGCGTTGTGGCGGCCATCTCCGCCGGCGGTGCCGGTGCCGTGTTCTGGATGTGGATCATGGCTATCCTCGGCTCCTCCACCGCATTCATTGAAGCAGTCCTTGCGCAGCTTTACAAAGAAAAGGATCCCCTCTACGGCGGATATCGCGGTGGACCAGCCTACTACATCCATCGCTTCTGGGAGAAGAAGGAAGGCCGCAAAAAGCGCTACGTCCTTCCGGCTGCTCTCTTCGCCCTTTCAGGACTGATCTGCTGGTGCGGCATCAGCCAGGTAATCAGCAATTCGGTTTCCGAGGCCTTTGCAAATGCCTTTTCCATACCACCGCTCTATACAACCATTGTTCTGGTTCTTCTTGCAGCTGTTATTGTTCTTCGCAAGAATGCAACGGTCAGGGTTCTGGACATCATGGTGCCTCTTATGGCCATCATGTACTTTGCTATTACGTTATTTATTCTCTTTAAAAACATCTCCGCCCTCCCGGCTGTTCTGCAGCGGATCTTTGAGGAGGCCCTCGGACTGCGTCCGTTTGCAGGAGGCAGCTTTGGCGCAGTGCTTATGAACGGCATCAAGCGCGGTCTGTTTTCCAACGAAGCAGGCTCCGGCTCTGCCCCCTGCGCTGCCGCTGCGGCAGAAGGTAAATCACCGGTTGCCATGGGACTCGTACAGTCTCTCGGCGTTTTCATTGATACAATTGTCATCTGCAGCTGCACTGCCTTTATTATGCTCCTGGCTCCGCAGGAGATTACAGACGGTCTGTCCGGCATGGCACTCCTGCAGGCCGCCATGTCCTACCATCTGGGAGACTTCGGCGTTGTCTTCATTGCGATTACGCTGGGCCTGTTCAGCTTTTCAACGTTCCTCGGCATCTTATTCTATGCTCGTTCCAACGTAGCATACCTGTTCGGCGACCGCTTCCTGTGGCAGACCGTATACAAGCTCGTTGCACTCGTCATGCTGTTCATCGGCGGCATTGCCTCCTATACGTTTGTATGGGATCTGGGTGATGTCGGCATCGGGCTGATGACGCTGTTTAACATATCGATCCTGTATCCTATGTCAAAGGAGGCACTTACTGCACTGGCTGCCTATGAGAAGGACAAAAAGCGCAGGAATTAAAAAGGAGTTGGCAGTATGAAAAAGGGAACCGTTTCAAAAGAAACCACTTCGATTGTATTCACCGGTGATATCGGCTTTGACCGCTACATGGATAAACGATGGGAGGATGCACAGCTTCTGGCAGCGCCGGTACTGGATTTTTTCCATAGTGCAGACCACGTCGTCGCCAACGTGGAGGGTGCGCTGGTACGCGCACAGGATGATGGCTCGCGGGGCGTTTTTTTTCACAGCATGGATCCGGCCGCAGCCTGCGTGCTAAAAGCCATCCGCGCAGACATCTGGAGCATCGGGAACAACCATACCATGGATGCCGGTGCCGAAGGCGTAAAGAGCACCAAAGCCCTTGCCGCGGCCATGGGAAGCCGCACCATAGGTGCCGGCATGAACGATATCGAGGCATCGGAGCCGGTTTATCTCGAGGAGGCCGGCGGCATCGGTATGTTCTGTGTCGCATACCAGACAGAATGCGTTCCGGCCACGCCAACAGCGCCTGGGATTTTCCGCTGGGATGATATGGATGCAATTGCCGCAAGGATTCGAGAAATCAAAAACAGCTGCCGCTGGTGCATCGTTGTTTCCCACGGCGGCGAGGAATTCGCCCCCATGCCCAGTCCCTATACCCGGGATCGATATTTGAAATTCCTAGAGCTGGGTGCCGATGTCGTCGTGGCGCATCACCCGCATGTCCCGGAGAATTATGAGCTCTTTGACAACGGGAAGGCCATCTTCTACTCCCTCGGTAATTTCATATTCGACACCGATTACCAGCGCGTGCATTCCTATACCGACACCGGCGTCCTTCTGAAGCTGATCTTCACAGAAGCCAAACTGGATTTTGAGGCCACGGGGATTCAAATCGTGCGCGGCAGCGAGCGCATTGCAGCCGCGCCGCTTCCCGCCATATTTGCCAACATCCCGCAGAAGGAATATGCGCTTCTTGCCCCGCTTGCCGCCGCAGCGCTTGTACAGGAGGAAAAGCGTAAAATGCTCTACCTGGAGCCCAAGCGCTTTGCCAATGCATCGGAGGAGGTTTGGAATTCCTACTTTTTCAGCGAGGAGCCAGACGGGTATTTTGAAGGGGCACACATGGATTTTCACCTGCTGGTGCCGCTCGCAGACCGCGCCCAGAGTGGGAACTGGCAGAAGAGCTCGATGAAGGATGTGATTCAGTACATTCTGAAGCTTATGTAGACGAAACCATTCAGGCACCATCTTAATCGTGAATTCGCCTGCTCGCGCAGGCACCACCAAATAAAAGGAGCACGGATAACCCGTGCTCCTTCTCCTTAATTTTCAATCGACGTGACTGTCCAGTAACCATCTGCCGTCTTGGAAATAACCACCTCCGGCGCTTCTCCCAGAAGGCTGATGCTAAAGGTATCTCCCGTCAATTCTGCGCCGTACAGATTACAGTACCGCACGTTGCGTGCAAGATCCTTCGAAACCACGTCCGCATATTGCAGGCTGGTAAACTCCTCCGCCGAAGCGATTTGCCTGCCGTCCAGCGTCAAAGGAAAGCTGCAGACAGACGACAGCATATCCAAACTCTCCAGGTGCAGTGCCATCTGTACCTGCGTGGCCGTGTACATGGCCTCGTAGTCCTTCTCCGGGGTCTCGGCATCCGTATTCTCCAGCGATTCAAAGGTAATGTTCGAGGCATCCCCATCTGTCCCCAGCAGTCCCTTATACTTCATGCGGTAGCAGTGCCCTACCTGTATGCCTCCTGCAAGGTTTCCGGTGCTGATGTCCTCACCGCTGATCGTGATGAACTCACCAGAGTACGTCACCATCGTAAAGGAGTGCATGGATGCATCTGCGATCACGCCGTATGTCTCCCGCTCCACAGAGGCCATAGCCTCTGCATAGGTCATGTCTACCCGCTGTAAGCCCTCCGGAAGAGTAATTGAATTCTCCAGCTTGTCCATGCTCCCGGAAAGCGTTTCATAGGCCGACTGCGTGTTCTCACCGCATTGCACATCCGAAGGAACTGAAACCGCAATATAGCCCTCCACATCGCTGCTCTCACCGGTCTTCACTCCGCAGATGAAATCACCACCGACATATTCGATGAACTCCGGCGGGGCTGTCTGATAACCAATCCCGCACACAAAGCCGCCCTCGCCATTGTCCTTGGCCGCTGTACAATAAAAGCTCAGTGCATAGGATTCTGTGCCGGATTCACCGGTCTCCTGACACGCCTCCCAGCTGTATTCTCCATCCCAATCAGAAGGGATTGTCACAGAAAAGTATGGCGTTGTCAACACGTTGCCGCTTACCGTCACAGAGTCCGATGCCGCGTTCTCACCGCCTTCAGTTGTCTCCTCCGATGCGTCCGTCTCCGCCGCCTCTGCCGTATCTGTTGTACCCGCTGCATCCGTTGTATCCGTTACATCTGTATCTGCTGACACAGATGCAGATGCAGTGTCTGCGTCTGCACACGCGACAACCGTCGCTCCCATTCCAACCGCCAGCAGCAGTGCTGCCACTTTATTCTTCATATTGGTTATTCCTCCTTAAGCCATTCAAAGTCCATATTGTTCTTCGATCTCCCGCACCCTGCGCAGAAGATACTCATTGACAGGCATTTCCAGCCCAAGCTCTCGCCCCTGCCGAATCACCGTACCGGCGAACATTTCAACCTCCGAGGGGCGTTTCTGGCGCCGGTCCTGTCCCATCGACGGAACCGCATTCGGATCCAACGTCTTTTCCAGCGCAATATACTCCGCAAGCTCCTTCTCTCCTACTGAAATGCCCTTGGCCTGCGCCAATACGCACACCTCGCGCATAGCCCCTGTCATCAGCGCAAATTCAAGGCTCCCCGGCTCCAGGCACGGTCCGTACCCCTTATCCGCCACCATGCAAACCTGATTGCAGCCCACATTCAGCATGAATTTGCTCCAGATCCGGTGGAGTATATCCTCCTCTCTTACGTAGGAAACATCGCTTTCGTCAAAAAATCTGCAGACCACATCCAGCTTCGCCAGGAGCGTCTGATGCAGCTCCTCTGCCTGTTCCTGTGTAAGAGGATTTTGTGCATCCAAAGCTGCCAGCTGCTCCCCGGACGGCACTCCGATGTACAGATATCCGTGCTGCGTATAGGTCAGGCTGGTACCGTACCTCTGCGCATCCATTCCCTGTGAAACATTAAACAGAACCTTATCTCTTCCGAATTTCTTTCCCAGGAGCTCCTCGCTATCCACACCGTTCATCATCGAAAGAAGGATGGTTTCTTCGCCCACGGATGAAGCCATTGTCTCCATTGCCGAAGCCAGCTGCGGATATTTCACTCCGACAAGGATTAAATCCGCCGGTCCCTCCTCCTGTGCCTGCCTAGGGGTGAGCATGTCAAAATGCACCTCTTCACCGTTTATTGTGTAGATATCCTTCCGATGCCGTTCCAACCGGTCCGCATCCATGACAAATTCGATTTTGCCGCCTTCCGGCATGTTCCGGCGCATCTGATCCGCAAACAAAAGTCCCAGCGCCCCCGCTCCGATAAAACGAACAATCTTCACTGCCTTGCCTCCTGATTTCGATAGGTATAAAACATCGTATCCATTCTACCACAACCGGCAAAACCTCATGATACCAGGGTCAAAAGTTCTTTTGCACCTGGTATCCTCTCATGTATAGAAGAACCGCCCGGACGCACTTGTAAAAAGTACGCCACAGGCGGTTCTTCCACTGCATCACCCTAGTACAATGCACTGCCAGTAAATTATCTTCTGATAAAACCTATCTTATTTTGCAACGAAGCAAGACTGAATCCCAAAACAGAATTGCATGCATTATTCAGCAGCTGCGCGGATTCAACAGAAGCTTCTGCATTCAGTGCTGCGTGCGTCTGAACCTTTACCTTGCGCTGCACATTCACTCCGCCGACGACATCATCCAGATCATCATCGGATATTTCCTGAACAAGATCATCCAGATCCGCCTCTGTCAGCTCAATTCCCTGTTCCTTCCAGAAATCCAGGATGACAGCCGTTGTAGGTTCTCCGTTTTTCTCAATTTCAGCAATCTTCTGCTGAATATCCGGCTGTGCTGCAATCTGCTGCATTTTTTCCTTCTTTTCTCTTTCCATCTTTTCTCCTTTTCCGGGCAGCCAGGCCCAGCGGCAAAGACATCCGCTCATCCGCCTATGCACATGCCGGCACTGACGAACGGCAGAAAAACAAGTGAGACGTTTTCATCGATAGTATATCAAAAAACGCAGGATCTGTTTAGTCCCGCATCATTCGTAATTTTTTTCGAAAAAGCTGTTGACATCTTTCTCATAATTTCGTATATTAAATGAGCTGCAGCGATGCAGCGGATGATATGGCGAGGTAGCTCAGCTGGCTAGAGCACGCGGTTCATACCCGCGGTGTCGAGGGTTCAAGTCCCCCCCTCGCTATGATTATAAAAGTCCTAAGAGTGTGAAAATTCAACACTCTTAGGACTTTTTGCTGATAGAAACGCAAGGCAAGCAAAAAAATACTCTATACAGAAAGTTTTTTCGGAATTTCAGTAAAAACCATTGACTGCAGTAATGTTTTTGGCTATATCAATAGAAAGGAGGCAATACCATGATCGTTAGACCCTACTATTTGGATATACTGAAAACCTATCGGGATGTACCGCTGGTGAAGATCCTTGCCGGAATTCGCCGCTGCGGAAAATCCACTATTTTAGATATGCTGAAAGACGACCTGCTCTGCAGCGGCATTGCGGCAGACCATGTGATCCAGCTACGCTATA
>CAVGIV010000004.1:0-66518 GCA_963629395.1 Paludibacteraceae bacterium
AAAATTCACAAATTGTCTTGTGATACATCCAAAGGTTTGTTAAAATGTTCCTCAAGTTCACGAGGTTGCAGTGTAAACATCTGCAATGCTCAATAAGAAACCGGAGGTTAAGCACATGAAAGTCTATACTACTGACAAAATCCGTAACGTTGTGATCCTGGGACATGGCAGCTGCGGCAAGACGACTCTTGTAGAGGCAATGGCATATCTTGGCGGTCTGACGTCCAGACTGGGCAAGGTTGAGGATGGGACGACCATCAGCGACTTTACCAAGGAGGAGCAGAAGCGTGAAATTTCCATTCATACTTCTCTGATTCCGATCGAGTGGAATGACTATAAGCTGAATGTGCTCGATACTCCCGGATACTTTGATTTTGTCGGCGAGGTGGAGGAGGCCATTTCGGTTGCAGACGGCGCCATTATCGTGGTCAGCGCCAAGTCCGGCATCGAGGCCGGCACAGAGAAGGCCTGGGACATCTGCGAGAAGTATCATCTGCCGCGCATGTTCTTCGTCACAGACATGGACATTGACGAAGTGTCGTACCGCAAGGTCATTGAGGATCTGACGGCTCTGTACGGCAAGAAGATCGCTCCGTTCAACATGCCGATTCGTGAGGACGGCAAGCTGACCGGTTATGTCAACGTCATTCAGAAAAAGGCCTTCCGCTGGGTCAACAAGGAAGCTGTACCTGCTGATATTCCGGACTATTCCGAGGAGTACCTGGAGCAGTATCACAATACACTGATGGAGGCTGTCGCTGAGACCTCCGAGGAGTTTATGGACCGGTATTTCTCCGGCGAGGAATTCTCCGAGGCAGAGATTCGCGCAGCAGCACGTCTGTCCATCCAGGACGGAACGATTGTTCCGGTAGAGATGGGCGCAGGGCTTTATGCACTGGGCGTGTATGCAATGATGGATGACATTGTGAAGTATATGCCGGCTGCAGAATCCAGAAAGGTCAGCGGCATCAATGTCAAGACCAACGAGATCTTCGAGGCGAACTTCGATGTGCTCAAGCCCAAGAGCGCCTTCGTCTTTAAGACCATTGTGGATCCCTTCATCGGCCGATACAGCCTGATTAAGGTTCGCTCCGGAGTCTTTAAGACGGACGATCTTTGCTATAACACGCGCTCGGAAACCGAGTTTAAGATCGGAAAGCTCTATATTCTGCAGGGCAACAAGGCTTCAGAGATTTCTGAGCTCCATGCCGGCGATCTGGGCGCATTGGCGAAACAGCAGGGCGTTAATACCGGCGATACGATTTCTACGAAGGCAGCACCCATCCAGTACACCAAGATGGACATCTCCACACCTTATACGTATCTTCGTTATAAGGCTGTGAACAAGCAGGATATCGACAAGATTGCACAGGCAATGTCGAAGCTCGCAGCGGAGGATCCGACCTTTAAGCCGGTGAATGATTCTGCAAACGGCCAGTCTCTGATCTATGGCATGGGCGATCTGCATCTGCAGGTGATTCAGTCAGAGCTGAAGGAACAGTACAAGTGCGAGATTACCGTAGAAAAGCCGAAGGTTGCATTCCGCGAGACCATCAAGAAGAACTCGGATGTTGAGTACAAGTATAAAAAACAGACAGGCGGTCACGGCCAGTATGGCCATGTAAAGATTCGCTTCTCGCCGTCGGAGGATCCGTCTGCACCATATACGTTTGATGAGGCCGTTGTCGGAGGTGCAGTACCGAAGAACTATTTCCCGGCTGTAGAGAAGGGAATTGCTGAATCGGTACAGGCAGGCCCCCTTGCCGCTTACCCGGTAGTCGGTGTTCATGCAACGCTGTACGACGGCTCCTATCATCCGGTGGACTCTTCGGAAATGGCATTTAAGACAGCTGCCAAGCAGGCCTTCAAGAAGGGCTTCATGGAGGCAGGCCCGGTTCTTCTGGAGCCCATTGTCAATCTGAAGGTCATCGTTCCGGACACCTATACCGGTGATATCATGGGCGATCTTAATAAGAGACGGGCTTCCATCCTCGGCATGACGCCGGCTCCCGGATCCAAGCAGATCATCGAGGCAGATGTTCCGCAGATGGAGCTGTTTGATTACTCCACAACGCTTCGTTCGATGACCGGCGGAAGAGGCGATTACAGCTACGAATTTGCCCGCTATCAGCAGGCTCCGGCAGATATCCAGAGCAAGGAGGTTGCAGCCAGAGCAGAGAAGGCAGCAGCCGGATTCTCGGAAGAGAACTAAATCAGCATTCATTGTATACACAGACAGCAGCAGGCGACCGGCCTGCTGCTGTCTTATTGTATACAACTGCCTCGTGGAAGAGAGAACAGCCAAACTCGACAGGTATATTTTCCTTGACGAAGATCAGCATGCTGTATACAATTATACAGACATTTAATAAATCCAATGGAGGATGCTGAAATGGTTACAGAGCCTTTTGAAAACCGCCCGGTTTCGATGAACAAGGAAAATCATCTGCTGCAGATCGAAGAGCACATGTACATCCTGGATGATGTCCAGAGGCCAAACGTTTTCCGGCAAATGTATCCGTATTCAGAGATCCCCAAGATTCCCTTCAATGACCGGACGGTTCCCAAGCACGTTCCGGAGAACATCTGGATCACGGATACGACCTTTCGTGACGGTCAGCAGTCCAGAGCCCCCTATACCACCGATCAGATTGTACATATCTACGATGAATTCCACAGGCTCGGCGGCCCCAACGGTATGATCAAGGCCTGCGAGTTTTTCCTCTACAGCAAGCAGGACAGAGATGCTGTCTACAAGTGCATGGAGCGCGGCTATGAATTCCCGCAGATTACCAGCTGGATTCGTGCCAGTCACGATGATTTCCGTCTGGTAAAGGAGATGGGGATGAAGGAAACCGGTATTCTGGTTTCCTGCTCGGATTATCATATTTTCCTGAAGCTGAAGATGACGCGCCGCCAGGCGATGGAGCATTATCTTTCGGTTATTCGCGACTGCCTGGAGCAGGGCATCAGCCCTCGCTGCCATCTGGAGGACATTACAAGAGCCGATATTTACGGATACGTCGTTCCTTTCTGTCTGGAGCTGATGAAGCTGCAGGAGGAGTACGGCATTCCGATTAAGATCCGCTGCTGCGATACCATGGGATATGGTGTCAACTATACCGGCGCTGTTATTCCGCGTTCGGTTCCGGGCATCATGTATGCAATCCATGTACACGCCGGTGTCCCGTGTGAGCAGCTCGAGTGGCATGGACACAACGATTTTTACAAGGCGGTGGTCAATGCAACGACGGCATGGCTCTACGGCTGCAGCGGTGTTAACTGCTCACTGTTCGGCATCGGCGAACGTACCGGCAACACACCGACGGAGGCGATGGTCTTTGAGTATGCGCAGTTGCGCGGTGATTTGAACGGGATGGACACCACCGTGATCACGGACCTTGCGGATTATTACGAGAAGGAGATCGGATATCACATTCCGGAACGAACACCGTTTGTCGGCCGGAATTTCAATGTAACAAGAGCTGGCATTCATGCAGACGGACTGCTCAAAAATGAGGAGATTTACAATATTTTTGATACAGGAAAGTTCCTGAACCGGCCGCCGATTTCCTCGGTCACCAATACCTCTGGGCTGGCCGGCATCGCCCTTTGGATCAACAATTTCTACCGTCTGCCGGAGGACAAGCGGGTGGACAAAAAGTCCCGTCTGGTGGAGGGCGTAAAGGCCTGGGTGGATGAGCAGTATGCCGCAGGACGCGTGACGGTAATTACGGATGCGGAGCTCCAGGCGGTGATTGATGACGTCTGCCGGAAGGAAGGCATCTCCATTCTCGGAGACAATGCGTGATGCGCATCATCACAAAAAAGCCGGAGGCTGCACGCATTATACGGCAGGTGCAAGGCTCCCAAATGGAAAAGGAGGTCCTGTAAGAACAGGCACAATGTGAATGAGCAAGTTTGATGTTAAACGTGATACAAGCGACCAGTACTCTCTGCGCGGCAGAGTGTTTCACAAGATACGCGGGGATATACTCAACGGCAAGTACAAGGAAAATGAAGAGCTCAAAGAGGTTGCTATCGGCCAGGAGCTGGGAGTGTCCAGAACTCCTGTCCGGGAGGCGCTGCGCCAGCTTGAGCTGGAGGGGCTCGTACAGATCATTCCGAATCGCGGCGCCTTTGTAACCGGTATTCAGGCGAACGATGTGCGGGATATCTATCTGATCCGTGCAAGACTGGAGGGCCTGTGTGCCAGATGGGCCTGTGAGCACATCACCAAGGAACAGATGGATGCCATGGAGGAGAATGTATATCTTGCCGAATTCCATGCCAGAAAGGGGAATATGGAGCAGATGACGGAGCTGGACAACCAGTTTCACCGGATTTTGTATGAATCAGGCAATTCCAAGATGCTTGAACACCTGCTGGTGGATTATCATCAGTATGTGATGCGCATCCGCAGAAGAACGCTTTCAACACCGGAGAGAGCCATCGCATCCAATAAAGAGCATCACGGCATCATGGAGGCCATTAAGGCCAACAATCCGGATCTGGCAGAGCGCCTGGCCGATGAACACATGATCAACGCCTATGACAATATGGTGAAAAACGGCCTGTTCGACCTGTATAAAAACGACAGCGAAGACGTTGGTGAGAACGCCACATGAGTGAGAGGAAGGCTGCGAAGCAGTGATTTGGCGAATGGGCTCTGAATAGTTACGAAGAATAGTTATAGCAGAAGGGAAGAGAGTGCAGCATGAATAAAATCACGATGACAACGCCGCTTGTTGAGATGGACGGCGATGAAATGACCCGCATTGTCTGGCGAATGATCAAGGAGGACCTGCTTCTTCCGTACATTGATCTGAAGACAGAGTACTATGACCTTGGTCTCAAGCACCGCGATGAAACCGATGATCAGGTTACCAAGGATGCGTCGGAGGCGACGAAGAAATATGGCGTTGCTGTAAAGTGCGCGACCATTACGCCCAACCGCGCACGGCAGGAGGAATACAATCTTAAAAAGCTCTACAAGAGCCCCAATGCCACCATCCGCTCCATGCTGGACGGCACCGTGTTCCGCGGACCGATTCTGGTAAAGGGCATTGAGCCGTATGTACGGACCTGGAAGGCTCCCATTATGCTGGCACGTCATGCCTACGGCGATATTTATAAGAACACGGAGATGAATGTCGGCGGCCCCGGAAAGGCAGAGCTTGTCTATACCGAAAAAAACGGGACGGAGCACCGCAGACTGATTCATGAATTCGACGGTCCCGGAATCATTCAGGGCATCCACAACACGGATCGTTCCATCGAAACCTTTGCAAGGACCTGCTTTAATTATGCCTACGACAAGAAGGTGGATCTTTGGTTCTCCACGAAGGATACCATTTCCAAGACCTATGACGGCAACTTCAAGGAGATTTTCCAGTCTGTCTATGATAATGCCTATAAGGCCAAGTTTGAGGCAGCGGGTATTAAGTATTTCTACACGCTGATTGACGATGCGGTGGCCAGAGTGATTCGTTCCGAGGGCGGCTTTGTCTGGGCGCTGAAGAATTACGACGGAGATGTGATGTCGGATATGATGGCGACGGCCTTTGGCTCCCTTGCGATGATGACCTCTACGCTGGTATCTCCCTCCGGTGCATACGAGTATGAGGCGGCGCACGGCACAGTGCAGCAGCACTATTACAAATATCTGAAGGGTGAGAAGGAGTCCACCAACTCCGTAGCAACCATCTTCGCGTGGACCGGTGCATTGCGGAAGAGAGGACAGCTGGACCAGCTTCCGGAGCTTGCGCGGTTCGCAGATACTCTGGAACGTGCAACGCTGAAGACCATTGAGGATGGAAAGATGACGGGAGACCTTGCTGCCATCACAACTCTTTCCGATGTTCAAAAGCTCGACACAGAAGAATTCATTCTCGCCATTCGCGATACGCTCGAAGAGCTGCTGAATCAGTAAGCTTGGCAGCTTTGTTCGACATTATACTGCAGTACACACGCCAGCCCGGCGACGGGGCCTGGCGGAGTTGTCCGGTTCGGGGACGCCACGCTGACTTCGTCAGCTACGAGATGGCCTTGCGGCCACTCGGCCAAAAACGCTCCCCTGCGGCCTAGCGGTGCTAAGCTCGCATAAGACGCTCGCAAGCACCGAGGTCCTCGGAAGGCCCCGAACCCGGACATTCTCCGCCACCCTGTCGCCGGGCTGGCGTTTAAACAGTCTCTGTCGCTGCCAGGGAGAGCTCCTCCCATCTGGAATACAGCTCCTCAAGCCGGGCCTCACCGGCACTTTTTTCTTTTTGAAGCTCGGAGAGCTTTCCTAAGTTGGTGCAGTTCTCGGGGCGCGCCATTTCCTCGTCAATGGCCGCGCTGCGCTCTTCAATCTGCGCGATTTCTGCCTCACATTTTTTCAGGTCATTCTGGAGCTTTCGAAGCCGGGCCTGCTCCTCCTTTTGCCGTTTATAATCGGTGCTTCCGCCGGGAGCTGTTTTCTCAGGCACAGGAGCCTGTGCGCTGCCCGGCGTACTTGCAGGGGCGGTGCCGGAAAAGCCGTTTCCTTCTTCCTGAATTCTGCGCAGCTCATCTGCCTTCAGAGCCGATTCCACCTGGGCGGACTTTTCCAGATAATAATCGTAATTGCCGATGTAGCATGCCGGCGGCTGTGCATCCTTCTGACCGCCGGGGTAATTCAGCATCAGCTGATCCGTCAGGGATAGAATGCGGCTGGCCGTGCGGTTCATAAAATACCGGTCATGAGAGACATACAGTACAGTTCCTTCATAGCTGTTCAGTGCATTTTCCAGAACCTCCTTGGAAACCATGTCCAGATGGTTGGTGGGCTCATCCAGAATCAGGAAATTGGCCTCGGAGAGCATCAGCTTCGCCAGCGAGACGCGTCCCTTTTCACCGCCGGAAAGGTCCGAAATTCTCTTGAACACATCCTCTCCTGTGAACAGGAAGGAGGCGAGAAGACTGCGGATTTCGGTGTTGGTCATATCCGGATGTGCATCTGAAATTTCTTCAAAAACAGTATTGGAATCCGTCAGCACATGATGCTCCTGGTCATAGTATCCGATGTGCACGTTGGTGCCGAAGCGCACAGTGCCGGAAAGCGGCGAGAGCTGCCCGATGATGATTTTCAAAAGGGTGGATTTGCCGGTTCCGTTGTTGCCGATGATGGCGGCGTGTTCTCCGCGCTGAATGTCAAAGGTAATGTCATCAAAAAGACGTTTATCCTCAAACCCCATGGACAGATGCCGCACCTGCATGACATCCCTTCCGGAACGAATGCAGGGTTTTAATGTCAGACGCATGTCATCCCGAAGCTCAAAGGGCTTTTCGATCACTTCCTTTTTAGCCAGCAGCTTTTCACGGCTTTCGGCACGCTTTATCGACTTTTCACGGTTGAACTGTCGGAGCTTGGCAATGACCTCCTCCTGGTGCTTGATTTCAGCCTGATTGTTTATATACTGATGCCACTTCTGGTCGCGGAGCTTCTTTTTTTCCTCGGCATAGAAGGAATAGTTGCCGTTGAAAACAAGGGCATGTGTATTCTCGATTTCGATGATGTGGTTGACCGTCTTATCCAGAAAATAGCGGTCGTGGGAGACGATCAGAACCGTTCCCTTGTAATTGGCAAGGTACGTCTCAAGCCAGCGTATGGCGGCGATGTCCAGATGGTTGGTGGGCTCGTCGAGCAAAATGATATCCGGCTTTTCCAAAAGGAGCTTGGCAAGGGCCACTCTGGTTTTCTGACCGCCGGAAAGTGTGGAGACGGGCTGATCAAATTCTTCGTCCTTAAAGCCAAGGCCCCGCAGAATGCCGGTGATTTCACCCTTGTAGGAGAAACCGCTGCTGCTCTGGAAGCGCGTCAGAAGATCGTTGTATTCCTCGATGACGCTGCCTAGCTCTGCACCGGTAAGCTGGGTCATCAGCTGCTCATCCCGGGCTATTTTCTGTTCCAGCTCGACAAGGTCCTTTTTAACATCCAGAAGCTCTTCGTAGATGGTGCCATTCACGCCAAGGCCCTGGTTCTGAGCCAGGTATCCGACTGAGGCGTCCCGTGAAAAGGCAACACTTCCCTCATCGGCGGACATTTCGCCCATCATAATTTTTAAAAGAGTGGATTTTCCGGCACCATTGATGCCGACAATGGCGGCGCGATCCCCCTTTTCCAGGTGAAAGGAGATATCGGTAAGAACCGGTACCTCCAGAAATGCTTTGCTGATATGCTGTACGGATACGATCATAGT
Organism: Paludibacteraceae bacterium; assembly: GCA_963629395.1. GTDB lineage: Bacteria > Bacillota > Clostridia > Lachnospirales > Lachnospiraceae > CAG-791. The sequence goes on from CAVGIV010000004.1 coordinate 8,223, forward strand.
ATGCTTGTTCCTCTATCGTTCGTTACTCTGTGAAAACAGGTTGGCACCTGCCCTTTTGCGAATGGGCTCTGAATAGTTGCGATTGAAACCGGCAAGTGGGGTCATCACCGCCGGTCTGTGTCCAACCGCGTCAGTGCGTCAATCAGGTCTGATGCCATAATAGATCCTGCGGACTGTGTTTGCAAAAGTAAATCTGCAAGCCGGCCATGCAGACAGGATGCCGCACAGGCTGCTTCAAATCCATCCATGCCCTGTGCAAGTAAAGCGGCGGTGATTCCGGTCAGCACGTCGCCGGAGCCGGCAGTGGCAAGCCCGTCATTGCCGGAGGTGTTTAAATAAAGAGAAGGCGATTCCCATCCGGCAACCAGTGTCCTGGCATCCTTGCCAAGAAGAATGCAGTGATGCGCCCGGGCAAATTCAGGAAGCAGCAAAAAGCGGTTTTGCTGCAGTGCGTGCAGATCCGTGTGCAGAAGAGCTGCACATTCGGCGGCGTGCGGTGTTAAGATGACCGGCATCCTTCTTCCTGCCTTAGACAACAGTTCATATAAATCAGGTGTCAGAGAGTCCTGCCTATTGTCAGACCGGTTGTCTGCAATCAGTCGAAGCGCATCTGCATCAATCACGAGTCCCCGAAGACGTCCGGCGTTTTCCTCCAAAAGGCCGGCCGCGTACTGCAGAACGTGGGTTAAAAGCGACAGGCCTTCCCTGCCTTTGCCGATTCCGGGTCCGATGGCTGCAACGTCCGCCCAGGACAGATCCTTAGAAAGCGTTTGCAGGTCGCCGCTTGAGAGTACATCGCCATAGGTGCTGCACATCGCTTCCGGCAGCATTTGCTGCAGGATTTCACGATTGGATTCCTGGGTGTATATGCGTGCCATGCCGGAGCCAGTACGAAGAGCCGCCTTTGTACACAGATAGGCGGCGCCGCAGACACCGCGGGAGCCGGCGATGACCAGTACCTTTCCAAAGGTTCCCTTGTTGCCGGACGGATCGCGCCCCGGCAGCAGCTTCTCAAGTGAATTTCCAAGATAGGTAAAGCACCTTGGACGGGAGAGTGCACGCGCTGTGATGCCGATGTCGGCGCGAATCACACGTCCGCAAAGGCTTGTGCCGGGATACAGAAAATGACCGAGCTTATAAAAGGCAAAGGTCACGGTAACATCTGCCTCAATGGCTTCGCCCATCACAGCGCCGGTCGTGGCACAAATGCCGGAGGGAATGTCCAGTGCATAGACTCTTGCACCGTGAAGGCGCTGCCGGTTGATGATGCGGATGATGGCGGCCGTTTCTTTATCGACAGCTCTGGAAAGACCGGTGCCAAAGAGACCGTCCAGAATGACATCGACATGCTGCAAAGGAGAATCCTCTGCAATGGAGCCAGTGGTCGAAGGCTCAAAGGATGCGGCTTCGGAAGGAACGTCTATTGCGGGAAGGAGCTCCTGCAGAGGATGCAGGACAGCGCCGTAGGAGGCTAGAATGGCAAGCTGCGTCTCCATATTGGAAGGAGAAGAGCTGCGCGGCGCAGCGCAGAAGGCCACCGCTGAATAAAAAACCACCTCATATCCGGCATCCAGCAGAATTCTTCCCGCGGCAAGCGCATCTGCACCGTTGTTGCCCTTCCCGGCGACCACGGCAACACGTACCGGACGATTGCCGGATACAGGAGATGGGAAGTCAGCCCGCACAGCATCCGCTGCCGCAAGCGCCGCGCGCTCCATAAGAACGATGGATGGAATGCCGAGCGTTTCGCTGGTATAGCGGTCAGCATCGCTCATTTCTTTGGCTGTCAGTAAATACTCCATGATTTCTCCATAGTTATCCGTTTACTACCTAAAAAGCCTTCCGCTGCCTGCAGTGACAGGACCGGCGAAAGGCTTTATGTCTTGTGAGGGATTGCGGCGCGTGGCTATTCAGAGCCTATTTGCAAAGCTTCTCCTTTGCTTATGTGGCGTTCTCGCCACCCTCGAAGCGCTTGATGTTATAAGACAGCCGCATCAGGGAATCGGACAGATGAACATTCTCCACCTGAATGGAAGACGGAACGTGGAGATCCGTATGCGCAAAGTTCCAGATGGCTTTGATGGGGCTGTTTACAAGCTTCTCTGCAACCTTCACGGCCTCCTGCTTGGGGATTGTCAGGACAACAATATCAATTTTATTGTCGCGGATGAAGTCCGAAAGCTCCTCCATGGGATGGACGGTAATGGAACCGATTTGGTGTCCGACGATTGCGCTGTTGCGGTCAAAGGCAGCCTTGAAAATAAAACCGCGGTTGCGGTAATTCATATAATTGACAAGGGCAGAGCCTAGGTTTCCCGCGCCGATCAATATCATATTGTGGGTCTGATTCAGGCCGAGAATCTTCGCGATTTCATCATAGAGATACTGCGTATTATATCCGTACCCCTGCTGACCGAAGCCGCCGAAGTGGTTAAAATCCTGGCGAATCTGTGACGCGGTGACATGCATCAAAGAGGAGAGCTCCTGGGAGGATATGCGTTCCACTCCCTGCTCCTTTAAATCGCCAAGATACCGATAATATCGCGGAAGACGACCTATAACCGCCTGAGAAATTTCTCTTGTTTCCAATGACCTAGCTCCTTAACTGCACGTATCATCATGATACCCGGATTGCTCCGCGCTTTGCGCTCCCGCAATCCTCAAAACATTCGTAATTCGCTCATTTTTCTACGAAAAATGGCTACTTACTCATGTTTTGGCGGGTCCCAAGGTCAAAACTCCTCACACGAGCAAGCTCTCGTCGGAGTTTTGGACCTTTTGACCCTGGTATCACATTATAGATGCTTGTTAAATTTTAGTCAAACAATCCCGCCTATGTTCTATTTTTCTGTTTCATGGTATTATTTGTGTTTAATGGGATCATGAGAGTTTTCTCGGCTCCCGAAAATGTCTGGAGGTGATAGTTCTTTATGGATGATATACCGGCACCCAGTCTGTTTCTGTTTCTGGCTGTTCTGCTGATTTTGGATGCGATTGTATACGGATTTGGTTCGGCACTTCGTGCCTCGAAGCCTCTGGATGAGGAGGATGAGGAGATCGAGGGAGCCGATGAAATGAGCGACACTGCCATCGAGCGCGAACGCAGGCGCCGTCGCCGGCGCAAAAAGGTTCTGAAGCTGGTGCTGAGGGATCAGTCTGACTACACCGATACGGTGCAGCTCGTAACGGCCTGCGTCAATATGATTGTCGGCGCTGTGTACGGCATTGCGCTGATGCGCCTTTTGATGGAGCGGTTTACGAGAGGTGTTGCAAACGGACCGGCAGTAGTTGTCATGCAGATTCTCGCGACAGTGCTGGCATGGCTCCTTGTACTGTTCGTGCTGCTGGTTCTGGGCGTGCAGATCCCAAAACGCCTGGGAAGTGCGAATCCGGAAACATGGATTATCCGTGCGGGGAATGTTTTTCATATTCTAATGATTCTGACCCTGCCCTTGACGCGGCTGGTGAACCTCAGTGCGAAGGGAATTCTGTTTTTGTTCGGCGTGCGCGGAACGCCGCTTTCCGGAGATGTGACGGAGGAGGAAATCCGCTCCATGCTGAATGAAGGTCATGAGCAGGGTGTCATTGACCAGTCTGAGGCGGAGATGATTACGAATATCTTTGAATTCTCAGATAAGGAAGCGTCCGACATCATGACGCACCGCAAGGACATGATTGCCATCGATGCTGAGAAATCGCTGGAGGAGGCGCTGGAGTTTATGCTCGGGCAGCACAATTCACGGTTTCCGGTCTATCGGGAGAACATCGATGATATCATCGGAATTCTGCATTTCCGCGACGCTGTTCGCTGGATGCAGGAGCACCCGGAGGAGGTTTCCACGTCCATTCAGCATCTGGGCGGGCTCTTAAGGCAGGCGGAGTTTGTGCCGGAGACCAAAAATATCGATGACCTGTTCCGACAGATGCAGACTGGAAAGACGCAGATGGTCATTGTCATTGATGAGTACGGACAAACCTCCGGGCTGATTGCGATGGAGGATATCCTTGAAGAAATTGTCGGCAACATCATGGATGAATATGATGTGGATGAGACGCACATTACGCCGACTGCCAACAAGAACGAATTCATTCTGGACGGAAGGACTCCGCTGGAGGATCTGACGGAGCGCTTTGGAATCCGTTTTGATGATGACCGTTTTGAAACGCTGAACGGATTTCTCATGTCGCAGATGGATAAGGTGCCGGACGGGAGTGAGCATTTCACAACGGATTATGGAGGGTTTCGCTTTCATGTGCTTTCCGTAGCAGAGAGGCAGGTACAGCGCGTTATGATGACTAGAATCCCTGCCAAAACAGGGGCGCCGCGCGCGTAGGCACCACAAACTAAAAATTCAGCACCCATCTCGAATTTGCCTGCAAGCAGAGGGTTCACGTTGAAATGTGGCAGGTGCTGAACAGATACAAATCTAAGATCAAAGGAGAACAACTATGTCAGGACATTCTAAATTTGCAAATATCAAGCACAAAAAGGAAGCAAACGATGCCGCAAAGGGAAAGGTATTCACCATCATCGGCCGTGAAATCGCTGTCGCTGTAAAAGAGGGCGGCCCGGATCCTGCCAACAACTTCAAGCTGGCACAGGTCGTTGCAAAGGCAAAGGCAGCCAATATGCCCAACGACACCATTGAGCGCGGCATCAAGAAGGCAGCAGGCGATGTTGATAACGTGAACTATCAGCAGAACACCTATGAAGGCTATGGACCGGGCGGAGTTGCCATCATTGTGGAGACACTGACGGACAATGTAAATCGTACGGCTTCGGACGTGCGCGCTGCTTTTTCTAAGGGAAACGGCTCTATGGGCACCAAGGGAAGCGTTTCCTTCATGTTCGATCAGAAGGGACAGATCATCATCGACAAGGAGGAGTTCGACGGTACAGCAGACGACCTGATGATGGTTGCCCTGGATGCCGGCGCAGAGGATATTCAGGAGGAAGAGGATTCCTTTGTGGTTCTTACTGCTCCCGAGGATTTTGACGCAGTATCCAAGGCACTCACGGAAGCCGGCATTACCGCTGCAAGCGCAGAGGTTACCATGATTCCTCAGAACTATGTGACCGTAACAGACGCGGATGCTTTGAAGGGCCTTGGCATCATTCTCAGTAAGCTCGACGAGAGTGATGATGTCCAGAACGTATATCATAACTGGGAGAACTGTGAGAGTGACGACTGAAGATGCAAAGCTGGATAACCCCCTTCCGGAACCGGTAAAGGGTCGGCAAAAGGCTCCGGAGTTTGTCATTGACTGCGGCGACGCGCAGAAGGATGATGAAGTGTTTGATGCACTGCATTGCGAGGAGGAGTCGGCCAAGGCACCTGCGGCGGCTCCCGAAACCGGCACAGAAGATGATTTTGATTTCCCTGTGGCCGATGACGATGATTTTGATCTGCAGTAATTGTTAAAACCACCATGGCAGGAACAACAGGAAGGAAAAGTTCATCAGCAAGAAGCACACAGACAAGCCGGCAGGGCTCGAGAGGCGGTGCAGCAAGGAAGGGCTCTTCATCAAAGAGCTCCGGCTCCCGCAGCAGAAGCTCCTCATCCAGAAGCTCTGCTGCCTCCAAAAGGAGCTCCGCGGCAGGAAAATCTTCCGGGAGCCGCTCCCGTTCCAGAGCATCCAGCCGGCGAGAGCCAACTGTAATGCAGCGCGATGTAACCCTGATCGCGCTGTTTGCAGCGATGGTTTTCCTGTTTCTGTGCAATTTTATGAGCCTTGGCATTGTAGGAGAGTTTTTCTCTCGTATGATGTTCGGGCTTTTTGGTGTGCTTTCCTATCTGCTTCCGGTTATTATCTTTTCCTTGTATCTCTACTATGTTCTCATGGTGGAAAAGGATGACGGAATTGTCATCAAGATCCTTGCGATACTGGGACTGCTACTGATTGTTTGTATTTTTACCGAGCTGCTCAGTGCGGACATGGCATCTCAAACCGGATACGATCCGGCAGCCATTTACACAAGGAGTGCAGAAGGCCATTCCGGCGGCGGCATTGTGGGCGGAACCATTGCGTATGTGCTGTACCAGCTCTTGAGAGGCTTTGGAACCGTTCTTGTCCTGCTGGTGGGAGCGGCGGCCTGCGTATATGCGCTGGTGCAGAAATCCATTCTGGAGATGGCGCGGGATACCGCAATGGATGCAAGACTTCGCCACTTAGAACACCTGGAGGAGCAGGAGCGCTACCAGGAGGAGCATCCGGAGGAATTCGAAGAGGAGTACGAGGACTGCGACTCGGATTATGAAAAACTGACAGCTCCTTCTCATTACGAGGAGAGCCGTCAGCGCTATCAGGAGCTGCAACGGCAGCGCAAGGCCAGACTGCAAAAGGTGCAGGAGCAGCAGAAAATGGCCAGGTATCAGGAGGCGACCGCAGAGGCCGGGAACATGTGGAATACCGACCTTTCTGCTGACGCAGGCTTTGTGGCGGCTGCACCTTTGGTCCAGGAAGCCGTGCAGGAGACGACTCCTGATTCTACGCCTGCTGTAACCGATGCGCCTGTGTCTACTCCTGCCCCTTCCGAGACCGATGTGCCGACACCGGAACCTGTGTCTGTCGCAACGGATGCTGCGCAGGAAGCACCTTCGGCTGTCATTGATCCACAGGAAGCGCCTCCGGTTGTCATTGATCCGCAGGAGGCAATTCAGGAGTACAAAAAGGCACTGGAGGAGCAAAAGCAGCAAGAAGACCTCCGACGCAGGCAGGAGGAAGAGGAGGCAAGGAAGCAGGAAAAGCTGGCCCGGGAGCTTCGCCGCAATCAGGAAAGCCTTCATGAGCTGCATGCAGAGGATTATCTGGATGAGGCAGACGATGAGCCGGGCGATTTCGCTGATCGAAATGACACATCTGTCCTGCCGGAAGCCGGTATTGCTGCTGTCCAGGCCGGGATGACCGGTGTTGTCACTGCGGCAGCTGTTTCCGCAGGGGTATCCTCCATGCCGTCCCAGGCATCGGCAGGCGTGCGCTCCCATACCGGCGGAATGCTTGCAGAGAATATTCTGACGGATCCTTCGGAGATGGCATTTACAGACAACGCATCGCCGATTTCTTCCGAAAAGGAAGAGGAATACATCCCGGAGATTTTCGAAGAGGTTCCCGGGATTCGTGTGGTACGCAAGGATACTGCGCAGGGCCTTTACGGTTTGGAAGAAGCGGCCGTACCGGCTTCTGCAGTACCGACTTCTGAAGCACCGATTTCTGAAGCACCGCACTCCGAGGCTGCAGCAGACGCAGTATCGTTTCCTGCGCAGCCGGAAGAGGTCGTGTCTGAAGCAGTGTCACAGAATGAACAGGCGCCAAGGGAAGCAGCATCGTTTTCGGAGACAGCGGCGCATACGGCGCAGGCTCCGGAGCCTGCGCCAGCCGACATTCCGGAGTCTGCAGTTCACGGCATTCCGGATCCTGTCCTTCCCAACATCCCGGTGCATACAGAAAGAGAAGTCGTATCGGCCGCACAGGAGAATGCGACGGAGATGCAGAACGCTTTCGAGAACACACCGGAACCTGTTCAGGATCACAGCGCCCCGCAGCCGGCTCCCAGCCAGCCGGATATTCTGCAGAAAAAGGAAGAGCCTTTGCCGGTGCGGCGTGAATATGTGTTCCCGCCCATTTCCCTTTTGCACAAGAGTGAAGGCTCCATGGCGGATACCGATGATGAGCTTCGGGAAACTGCACAGCTTTTGCAGACAACCCTCCGGAATTTCGGTGTAAAGATTACCATCACAGACATTTCACAGGGTCCATCTGTTACGCGGTATGAGATGCTGCCGGAGATGGGGGTCAAAGTCAGCAAAATTGTCTCCCTCGCAGACGACATTAAGCTTGCCCTTGCCGCAACGGACATTCGTATTGAAGCTCCGATTCCCGGCAAATCAGCCATCGGCATCGAGGTCCCGAACAAGGAGGCTGCCCCGGTTGCTCTTCGTGACATCGTCGATACGGAGGAATTCCGTGCGCAGAAATCCAAGCTTGCCTTTGCGGTCGGCAAGGACATCGGCGGCAAGCCGGTGTTCGGTGATATTGCCAAAATGCCGCACGTTCTGATCGCCGGTGCGACAGGCTCCGGTAAATCAGTCTGCATCAACACCATCATTATGAGCCTTTTGTTCCATGCAAAGCCGGAAGAGGTCAAGCTCATCATGATTGATCCGAAGGTGGTTGAGCTGTCGGTATACAACGGAATACCGCATCTGATGATTCCTGTGGTAACCAATCCGCAGAAAGCGGCAGCTGCACTGAACTGGGGCGTTGCAGAGATGGAGGCAAGGTACCGGGCGTTTGCAGACGCAAGGGTTCGTGATATCAAAGGTTACAATGCACTTGTGCGCCAGCACCAGCAAATGCAGGGAAGCGGTGAGAATGAAGCTGTCATGCACTTTATGCCGCAGCTGGTTATCATTGTGGATGAGCTTGCCGATCTTATGATGGTTGCCAAAAATGACGTAGAAACAGCCATCTGCCGCCTTGCACAGCTGGCACGGGCTGCCGGCATTCACCTGATCATCGCTACGCAGCGTCCTTCCGTGGATGTCATTACGGGTCTGATCAAGGCGAATATGCCAAGCCGCATTGCCTTCCGCGTTTCCTCCGGCGTAGATTCCAGAACCATTCTGGATATGAACGGAGCAGAAAAGCTGCTGGGAAAAGGCGATATGCTGTTCTTCCCGCAGGGACTTCCGAAGCCGAACCGCGTGCAGGGGTGCTTTGTATCGGACGATGAAGTTACCGATGTTGTCAATTTCCTTGTCGCCAACAATCCGGCATCGGAGGAAGAATCCAGGCGTCACCAGCAGGAAATTGATGCCATTGAAGCAGGAACCAGTGCACAAGCAGCCCCCGGCACCGGAACGGAAGGCGCGCAGGAATCGGATGTGGATGAGCTTTTTGCAAGCGCGGGCCGCTTTATCATTGAACGCGGCAATGCGTCTATCGGACTTCTGCAGCGCAAATACCGCATCGGCTTTAACCGGGCGGCCAGGATTATGGATCAGCTCTGTGAAAAGGGTGTGGTCGGCGAAGCGGTTGGGACAAAGGCCCGGGCGATTCTGATGACGCCGGAGCAGTTTGAAAGCTACTGCCGCGACAACGGATACGACTTTGTGGATTGACAACAGGGATGCTTTATGTGCCGCAGCAAGGTGCGGCAAAGAAAGGATAAAATGGCAGCAACGATCATTAACGGAAAGGAAATCTCCGCGCAGATTAAGGCGGAGCTGCGGGAAAAGGTTCAAAGGATCAATGAGGAGGGCGGTAGTGTTACGCTTGCCGTTATTCTGGTCGGTGAGAACCCCGCCAGCAAGGTATACGTTCGGAACAAGATCCGCTCCTGTGAGGAATGCGGCATCATCAACCGCGAAATTCTGCTGCCGGACACCATTTCTGAGGAAGAGCTTCTTGCCCGCGTGGATGAACTCAATCAGGATCCGGATGTAAACGGTATTCTGGTCCAGCTTCCGCTTCCCAAGGGAATGGATGAGCAGCGCGTTATCCGCCGCATTGATCCGTCCAAGGATGTGGACGGCTTTCATCCGGCAAGTGTTGGAGCCCTTTCCATCGGGCTTCCCGGATTTGTTTCCTGCACACCGGCCGGCATCATCGAGCTGCTCCACCGCAGCGCAATTGACTGCAGCGGCAAGGAGTGCGTGATTGTAGGACGCAGCAACATCGTCGGAAAGCCGATGGGAATGCTGATGCTGCGGGAAAATGCAACGGTTACCATTGCTCATTCCAAAACAACGGATCTGCCGTCCGTTTGCCGTCGTGCGGACATTCTGATTACCGCCATCGGCAAACCGAAGATGTTCACCAAAGAGTACGTGAAAGAGGGAGCTGTGGTTATTGACTGCGGAATCAACCGCGATGACAACGGGAAGCTGTGCGGCGATGTAGATTATGAGGATGTATTCCCTGTGGCTGGTGCCATCACGCCGGTTCCGGGAGGAGTTGGTCCGATGACCATTGCCATGCTGATGAATAATTGCGTAGAAGCCTATGAAATGTCCAACATGCGGCAATGAATTGCCGGACGGCGCGTTGTTTTGTGAAAAATGCGCCGGAGAAATCAAAATCGTACCGGAATACGAAACCAGGCTGGAAGAGCAGATCAGTATCAGCATGGAGAGCGTAACGAAGGTAATTGAGGAAGAGAAGGCGGTTGAGGCGGATACGGTTCCCATTGATACCGCTGCCGTAAAGGCGGGCATATCCGCGCAGCTTGCAGCGGATGCCAAAGCCGCTAAGGCCAGGGAGGAAGCTTCCAGGCAGCGGCAGGAGCGCCGCGCGCAGGCACGCATGCGGCGCCATGCGCGGTACGCATCCCGAAGGCGTTATGTGAAGTTCATGCTGGTCTTCCTGGTGGGCGCATTGTCCATGGGCATATTTATTCTTCTGCTCTGGGTTGGCGGCTTTTTTAACGATTTTCGTTCGCAGTCCTACTATGTAGGAAGAGCGTATCAGTATGCCAGCAGCGGCGAGTATCACAAGGCAGCGGATGAAATTGATAAGGCCATTGCACTGGACCGGGGACCATCCTCCGGCGCCGGGGATGCAGATACGCAGGATGCAGCCGGTGACTTAGAGCTGGCGGCGGCGGAATCGTCCGAAGATGCGCAGGAAGATCAAGGCCCGCAGCGCCAGACCGTTGCTACGCTCTACCTTTTAAAGTCGGAATATCTTCAAAAAGCCGGTGAAGAGGGCCTCGCGCTGGGCGCAGCAAGCCAGGCGATGGAGGATCCAAGCTCTACCGAGGAGGAGGACATCGCTGCCTATGGCCGTATGATCGCCATCTACGCGTCCTATGAAGAATATGATAAAATAGCAGAGCTTCTCTCCAAATGCACGCGCCAGCAGGTGATTGAGAGCTACCTGCAGTATGCACTGTTCGAGCCGGAGTTTTCAGCAGAGGCCGGGACCTATGATGCCCCCTTTTCTCTGGAGCTAAAGGACGCGGGAGAAGGCTCCATTTTCTATACGCTGGACGGCTCCGTGCCGACCACGTCGTCGGTACTGTATACCGGTCCGATTGAGCTCTCCGAGGGAACCTGGAAGGTTTCGGCAATTTATGTAAACCACTTTAATCTGAGCAGCCAGGTTGTTACAAAGACCTACCGGATCGGCCCGAAGGGCGAAAGCGAAAAATAAGGGTAATTGTTTAGCAGAAAGGGGTAGAGAATATGTTTGAAATCACAAGAAAAGAGCTTCTTGGACCCAAGGTTTACCGTATGGATATTACGGCGCCGCGGGTTGCAGAACGCGCAATGCCGGGACAGTTTCTGATTGTCCGGGCCGATGCAGACGGAGAGCGCATTCCGCTTACCATCTGCGACGACGACAAGGAAAAGGGACAGATTACCATTGTGTTCCAGACCGTCGGAGCAGAGACAACAAGGATGGCCGAACTGGAGGTCGGCGAGCGCTTTGCGGATGTTGTCGGACCGCTTGGAAATCCTTCCGATCTGGTGGATATTCCGCTGGAAGAGCTGCGGCAGAAAAAGCTTTTGTTCATCGCAGGCGGTGTCGGAACCGCACCGGTGTATCATCAGCTGAAATGGCTCCATGAAAACGGCGTGGATGCAGACTGCATTCAGGGGGCTAGATCCAAGGATATCCTGATTCTTGAGGATGAAATGAAGGCCGTCACAGGAAATCTGTATTTTGCAACCGATGACGGCTCCTATGGCATCCACGGAAATGTCTGCGTTGCACTGCAGCAGCTGTATGATGAAGGAAAGCGCTACGACCACTGCGTTGTCATCGGACCGATGATCATGATGAAGTTCGCCTGCGCATTGACGAAAAAGCTTGGAATTCCCACTGTTGCCAGCATGAATACCATCATGGTCGATGGAACCGGAATGTGCGGGGCTTGTCGACTGATGGTTGGCGGAAAGGTGAAATTTGCCTGCGTAGACGGCCCGGAATTTGACGGCTGGGAGATCGATTTTGATCAGGCAATGCAACGTTCCAGGCTCTATAAGACCGAGGAGGGACGTCTGATGTTAAAGCTCCAGGAGGGCGATACCCACGAAGGCGGCTGCGGTCACTGCAAATAAAGGAGAATACAGAATATGGCAATTCAGGTTGATATGATGAAAAAGGTTCCGGTCCGGGAGCAGGATCCCGCAGTCCGCGCCACGAATTTTGAAGAGGTTTGTCTGGGCTACAACGCAGAAGAAGTTCAGGCGGAGGCAACCCGCTGCCTTAACTGCAAGAATCCGCAGTGCATGCAGGGATGTCCCGTATCCATTAACATCCCCGGCTTTATTTCTGAGCTGAAAACCGGCAATGTAAAGGGCGCCTACGAGGTTATCAGTAAGTCCTCCGCACTCCCTGCTGTCTGCGGACGCGTCTGCCCGCAGGAGCGGCAGTGCGAAGCCAAGTGCATTCGCGGTATCCGCGGAGAGGCGGTTTCCATCGGCAAGCTCGAACGATTTACTGCTGATACCGCAAGAGAGATGGGCATCCGTCCGGAGAATCATTCTGTTCCCAACGGCAAGAAGGTCGCTGTCATCGGGGCCGGTCCTTCCGGACTGACCTGCGCAGGGGATCTTGCCAGAATGGGATACAGCGTCCATATTTTTGAAGCACTGCACAAGGCGGGCGGCGTTTTGGTCTACGGAATCCCGGAATTTCGTCTGCCCAAGGAGCGCGTCGTTGCCAAGGAAGTGGAGAATGTCAAGGCCCTCGGGGTTACCATCGAAACAGACTGTGTGGTAGGCCGCTCTACAACTGTGGATCATCTGATGAAGGAGGAGGGCTTTGATGCCGTCTTTATCGGCTCCGGCGCAGGTCTTCCTACGTTCATGAATATTCCGGGAGAACAGGCGCTCGGCGTCTTTTCTGCAAACGAGTTCCTGACAAGATCCAATCTGATGGGAGCGTACTCCGAGGAGTCCCGTACACCGATTATGCGTCCGAAGAAGTGCGTCGTTGTCGGCGGCGGCAATGTAGCCATGGATGCTGCAAGAACAGCCAGACGCCTTGGTGCAGAGACACACATTGTGTATCGCCGCAGCGAGGAGGAGCTTCCTGCCAGAAAGGAAGAGGTTGGGCATGCCAAGGAGGAGGGCATTGTATTTGATCTTCTGTGCAATCCGACTGAGATTCTGGTGGATGAGAACGGCTGGGTAAAGGGCTGCCGGTGCATCCGCATGGAGCTTGGCGAGCCTGATGCGTCCGGAAGACGCCGCCCTGTGGAGATTCCGGACTCTGCATTTGAAATCGAGTGCGATGCCGTCATCATGGCGCTTGGAACCTCGCCCAATCCGCTGCTGCACCGGACCACAGAGGGTCTGGACGCTGATAAGAGAGGCCGCCTTATTGTCAAGGAAGGTACGGAAGAGACTTCAAAGCCGGGCGTATTCGCCGGCGGCGATGCTGTAACCGGCGCTGCAACGGTCATCCTGGCCATGGGAGCCGGCAAACAGGCCGCAAAAGAAATTGATGAGTATCTGAAGAACGCATGAAGACAGAAAAGCTGCAGCTAAGCGCAGACATTCAGCGCGACATATTCGGAAGAGGGGACAGCTTTGTCCGCAGAATCGAAGATGAGCTGGGCGTTGCAGTTGTAACGCGCGGCGGTGAAATTCTCATCTCCGGAGAGGATCCGGAGGCCGTTTCGCAGGCTATGCTGACGTTTCGGCAGTTGGCAGGGCTTGCCGGAAGGGGAACCATGATCGAGGATCAGAATGTGAATTATATTCTGGACGTGCAAAAGGAGGCCCGGGACAATCCGGACCTTCTGCCCGCCCTTGACAGCGATGTAATCTGCCATACCACAACCGGAAAGCCCATTAAGCCCAAGACCATCGGTCAGGAAAAATATATTCAGGCCATCCGGGATCATCTGATTGTTTTTGCAAACGGACCGGCAGGTACCGGCAAGACCTTCCTTGCCATGGCAATGGCCATTACGGCCTTTCAGAACCATGAGGTAGAACGGATTATACTGACACGTCCTGCCATCGAGGCCGGAGAGAAGCTGGGTTTTCTTCCGGGAGATCTGCAGAGCAAGGTGGATCCGTATCTGCGGCCGCTCTATGATGCGTTGTACCAGATTATGGGAGCCGACAAGTTTCAGGCCAATATGGAGAAGGGGCTCATCGAGGTGGCACCGCTCGCCTATATGCGCGGACGCACACTGGACAATGCCTACATCATTCTGGATGAAGCACAGAACACCACACCAGAGCAGATGAAGATGTTTCTGACGCGCTTTGGCTTCGGTTCACACGCGGTGATTACCGGTGATGCCACCCAGAAGGACCTGGCAAGAGGCACCGTATCCGGTCTGGATGTGGCCACAAGGGTTCTTGCCCGCAAAAAGATCGAGGGTCTTTGCTTTGTAACGCTGGATGCCAGAGATGTGGTTCGTCATCCGGTCGTGCAGAAGATTGTAAAAGCCTATGAGGAGTATGAAAAACATGCAGCTGCAGCTGATCGTCAGCGAAGAGAATACCGCAGATCCCAGTCTTGAGTTTGATTTTGACAAGGAAGAGATCGCAAGAGCCGTTTGTGAAAAGGCTCTTGAGCTGGAAGGCTGCCCGGTACCGGCAGAGGTTTCCCTAAGCTATGTCGGCGACGAGGAGATTCGCAGCATTAACAGCACCTGCCGCGGGCTGGATCAGTCCACAGATGTGCTCTCCTTCCCGAATCTTCCGTTTGAAGGTGCGGACGGCCCTGGAAACTGGGAGATTCTCTTATCAGCGGATGGAAGTACTGCTGCGGATTTAATGGATCCGGAAACCGGATGCCTTCTTCTGGGGGACATTGTGCTGAATCTGAACCGCACGGCCAGCCAGGCGGAAGAATACGGACATTCCAGAAAGCGCGAGTTTGCGTTTCTGATTGCACACAGCATGCTCCATCTGTGCGGCTATGATCATATGACGCCGGAGGATGCGGCGGTGATGTTCGACCGGCAGGAAAGCATTCTTTCGGCACTGCAGATAACGCGGGAGGTGTAAAGCGGGTGGCAGGTTCCAGAAAGCTTCGCAAATTTGATATCGGTCTTACCTCGGTGCTTTTGCAGCCTGTGGTTCTTTGTGTTTTATCCGTTTTGGTTTCATTGTTCCTCGGCAGCAGTGTGATGTTTTATGCCGGGATTCCATTTCTTCTCCTGGCGGCAGCCTCCGTTGGCAGCTTTGTCGGCGTTGGCGGCTTTGTTGCGCGTCAGATAGAAAAGCGCCTGCAGCGCCGCAGGTACGCGGATGCTGCCGCGGTTTTTTATGCCTCCCTGAAGGTGCTTTTATTCACCTGTCTCGGAGGCTTTCTTCTGTGCTGGGGAGGAACGTTTCTTCTTAACAATGCTTTATCGGCAGCGGTCGTGCGCATGTTCCTTCCGGCTTTGTTTCTGTATCCTTTTTTGGGGCTTCTTCAGGGTCTTCTTATGGGAGGCGGGACGCAAAGGTCAAAGCGCCTTGCTGCGCTCATGCCCTGGGCCCTGACCATCGGGAGCTTTACGGCCGGCGGCATATTGTCCATCACCGGCTATAACAGAGGCATAAAGGTCGGTGCACTTCTTCGCAACGATTCCATGTGCTACATCTATGCCGCCTGTGGCATGGCAGCCGGTGCTTCTATTATTGTCTGCGCGGTATTGGTGCTGGGGGCTGTTGCCGGCTTTCTATCCCTTCGCTCTCTGCAGCGAAGTTACCGTTTTCGTCAGGATGACCTGTTTCGCACTGACAAAAGAGAGAGTGCAGCAGAGCTTTTTTCCTATTGTCTTCGCCACCTTACCCTGGCGCTTTCCATGCCGGTGTTCCCGGCGGCAGCGGTCCTTATAGGAGTACGCCTTTGGATGAGCTCACAGGGAGTTCGTTCCAATACGCTGGCATCGTTTTGGGGCGGCTTTATCGGAATCGGACTTCCGGCTTGCGTAGGGCTTGCCTTTCTTGCGGCAATGCCGTTCACTGCGCTTGCCATGCAGGTTGTACGCACATGGCAGTCCGGGAAAAAGAAAGCCATGCGCATGCGGCTTGCCCTGCTGCTGCGGCTCTCGGGCTATGTTGGCATTCCGATGTCTGCTTTTGTTTTTGCTGCAGCGAAGGAAATTACGGCCATGTTCCATGCGCTGACGTTTAAGGCAGAGGAATCGGCCATTTTATCGCTGAAATCCGGAAGCTTTCTGATTTTCCTCCTGCAGACAATTATTCTGGTGCTGATTGTGTACTGGAACTGCAATGGCAGGAGGATGATCTTCCTGGCCGGATGCATTTCATTTTTTGCTGCGATTGTTCTGCAGGTTCTTTTGCACCTGTTCGGCGTTGGCATAACAATGAATATGTGGCCGCTGGATGTCATGGCTGCTGTATTTTTGACTGCGCTGTACATTGGCGGACATTCCCTGTTCGGCAGGCTGGATTCGACCTTCTGGTATGACGATCTGCTGATCGCTGCGTGTGCAGGAATTTCCGCGATTCCCCTGATTCTTCTCAACGATTATCTGATTCTGGTCATGCCGGCAGCGGTTGCTTTTGTGCTGATGCTGGCTGTGTACTGGACCCTTTTTGTCGTGCTCAGCATCCTTCTTCATGCGGCGGATCTGCTCAATATGCACCGGATTCCTTTGGGCAAATGGATTTATGATATCGCGGTGATTCTGGGCTATGCGGATTCGGAAGAGGACGAAGAGGATGAGTAGAGGACAGACGGGACATCCTGATTGCAGCGAGCAGCCTTTAAAATCCTGCTCGCTCCTTGTTATCGGCGGCGGAATGGCAGGGCTTACGGCTGCGATCTATGCAGGGCTATCGTGGGAAGGCAGAAAGCCGCTGGACATTGTCCTTCTGGATGCGAACAAGGAGCCGGGGAAAAAGCTCCTTGTGACCGGAAACGGGCGCTGCAACATCACGAATCTGCTGCAGAATGCGGACTGTTATCGCAGCAGTGCCGGTAATGCTCTCAAGGACTTTGTCTTCGCCGATTGTGCTTCCTGGCCGGAGCAATTGCTGACGTTCCTACGCAGCGAGCTTGGCGTTTTGACACATGAGAGGCAGGGGTATGTCTATCCCCGCAGTGATCAGGCAGCGACCGTTCAAAAGGCGCTCCTTCAAAAGGCAGAGGCCCTTGGAGTTCAAATTCTGTCCGGCGTGCGGGCAACCTCGGTTTCTATGTGCCCGGATGGAAACGGCTGCAGGCAGTTTCTGGTTACCGCGTCAGGGCTTCCTTCCGGAACGTCCGTTCGGGCGGCTTCGGTCATTCTGGCAACGGGCGGCATGGTCTCCGGAGCGTACGGGTGCGTCGGAGATGGGTACCGGCTTGCCCAGTCGCTTGGACATCCGGTGACCAAACGGTTTCCGGCACTTTGCATGCTGCTCTCAAAGGATCCCGGCCTGCAGCGCCTTTCAGGCGTGCGTACGACAGGAGAGATTCGCCTGTATTCTGACAGGGAGCAGCTCGCATCGAGCAGAGGCGAGCTGCAGTTTACTGCAGAGGGGATCAGCGGGATTCCGACCTTTCAGGTATCCAGATATGCTGCCGGGGCGGATGCAGAGCACCCTGTGACGGCAGTCATTGATTTCCTTCCGGAGCTCTTAGATGCCGAGTGGGATCAGATCTGCAGGCAGCGACTGGAAAAGGCCTATAAAGAGATTTCTGATGTGAAGCAGTGCATTTTGGAAGGTCGGTCCATACGCGGGACATCTGTGCTGCAGGATTTTCTGTTGGGCCTCGTGCCGGATAAGACAGCGGCGTTTCTGATTGAGCGCTGCGGCGAGGTTCCGGAACGAAAGCTCTATAAGCTGCCGCATCCGCAGCGAACACTGCAGATGCTTCTCGACCTGGTGCGGCATACCGAGTTCGCTGTTACCGGGACACCCGGCTTTGAAAAAGCACAGGTGACAGCCGGCGGCGTTTCCCTTTCCGGCATAGATGCCGGTATGGAATCCGAAAAGGTTCCCGGACTGTACATGGCCGGTGAGCTTTTGGATGTTGACGGAATCTGCGGCGGCTATAACCTTACCTTTGCCTTCCATTCCGGATCGGCTGCAGGGAAAAGTGCAGCAAGACGCCTGATGAAGGAGAACGGAGACAACAATTGCTCGAATTAAGTCAAGTAAAGCTTCCTTGCGGCACCGACCGTGGAATGCTGGAGAGTAAAATACGAAAACAGCTTCGCCTTCCGGCGGGTGCAGAGATGACATACCGCATCACCCGCCATGCCGTTGACGCCAGAAAAAAGCCGGTCCTCTGGGATGTGTACACGGTGCAGATTCAGCTTTCCTTTCAAAAGGAGGAGGAACGGGTACTTGCAAGGGCCGGGAAGGCCGGAATTTCCCTTCGCAGAAAGGATCCGGTTATCTACCGGTTTCCGGCACCTTCTTTGGAAGGGCCGGTGCTCTGTCATCCTCCGGTTATTGTTGGGTTCGGACCAGCCGGTATTTTCGCCGGATTGATGCTGGCAAGAGCCGGCTACGCTCCGATCATACTCGAGCGCGGGCAGTGTATGGAGGAGCGCACCAGGAGCGTAGAGACCTTCTGGGCAAGCGGCGTTTTGGATCCGGATTCGAACATTCAGTTCGGCGAGGGAGGAGCCGGAACCTTTTCAGACGGCAAGCTTACATCGAATGTAACCGACAAGGCCGGGCGCGTGCAGGAGGTCATAGAGACCTTTATAAAGGCAGGAGCACCGGAGGATATTGCCTATGAACAGATTCCGCATATAGGCACGGACCGGCTCCGTGAGGTGATCCGCACGCTTCGAGGTGAAATCTGCCGGCTGGGCGGCCAGATCCGGTTTGATACCTGTGTAACCGATCTTTTCATTGAGGACGGGAGGCTGCAGGGGCTGTGGACAAGGACCCGCGGCGAGGAAAGCACTGCCTTTCTTCCGGCAGAAGCCGTCATTCTGGCTCCGGGCCACAGTGCAAGAGATACCATTCGGATGCTAAAACGCCGCAATGTCCCCATGGAAGCCAAAAATTTTGCGGTAGGCTTTCGCGTTTCACATCCGCAGCAGCTGATCAACCAAAATCAATACGGCATTTCCGATCCGGAGGAGCTTTTCCGCCTTCATCTGACACCGGCCAGCTATAAGCTCACAGCAAGGGCCGCTGACGGCAGGGGCGTGTATTCCTTCTGTATGTGTCCGGGCGGATTTGTTGTGAATGCGTCCTCTGAACCAAAAAGACTTGCCGTAAACGGAATGAGCGACTATAAAAGAGATGCGGAGCGCGCCAACAGCGCCATTGTCATGACAGTGGATCCGAAGGACTTTGGCGGATCGTCCGTTCTGGATGGACTTTCTTTTCAGGAGAAGCTGGAGGAGAGGGCCTACGCACTGGCCGGCGGCAGGGTGCCGGTCCAGCGTTTTTCCTCCTTCAGGGCCGGTCAGACAGATGCCGGCATTCCATCCTCAAAGGAGTTATGCATCAAGGGCAGTGCTGCACCGGCACCGCTTCATACGCTCCTTCCGCCGGATCTGACAGAAGATTTCAAGGAGGGCATGCAGCAATTCGGACAGCGAATGCCGGGATATGACGGGAGTGACTGCTATGTCATCGGTCTGGAATCGCGTACAAGCTCTCCGGTCCGCATCCTTCGGGGAGAGGACGGAGCATCCCGGGTAGCCGGCCTTTTCCCATGCGGCGAGGGTGCCGGATATGCCGGCGGCATCATGTCTGCCGCCGTCGACGGAATTCGTATGGCGGAGAAGGTGGCGCAGCAGTTTCGGCCAGCCACCATGAGGTGATTATCATGCACTTTTGTCAGCAGATGTTTGTAGAAAACGATACGAGAAAACAGAATCTGGAATACCGCGCAGGTCTTAAAGACCGGAAGCGGATTGTGGTTAAAATCGGCTCGTCCTCGCTGATTCATCCTGAGACGGGACGACTGGACTATCACAGGATCGATCATCTTGCGGGAGAGCTTTCCGATCTGAAGAACCAGGGAAAGGATGTGATTCTGGTTACCTCCGGTGCAACGGCTGTCGGACGCGAGGTGCTGGGAGAGAGCCGGCAGATTCTTGCAAAGGACACCGGAAAAATGAGCCGCAAGCAGGCCTGCGCTTCGATTGGACAGGCACGCCTGATCATGATCTATCAGAAGTTCTTCGAAGAATACAACCAGCTGACCGGGCAGGTTTTGATGACGAAAACAACCATCGTCAATCCATCCAGCAAGGAGAATCTGGAGGGCACCCTTCGCGAGCTTTTGGACCTGGGCGTCATTCCGATCGTCAATGAGAATGACGTTGTGGCAACGCTGGAATACCAGCTCGGCGACAACGACTCGCTTTCTGCAATGGTTGCATCCATTCTGCAGGCAGATCTTCTGATCCTGCTTTCCGATGTGGACGGATTGTATACCGATGATCCGCGGAGCAATCTGAAGGCATCCTTTATTGAATATGTGCCGCACCTTACAGATGAAATCATGGGGATGGGGAAGGAATCGACCGGGAGCGGCGTTGGCACCGGCGGTATGAATACCAAGCTTCACGCTGCCAAAATGGCCACAGCCTCCGGGTGTGACATGGTTATCGCCAATACCAAAAACGGCGTCGGCATCATCGCAGATGTGATAAACGGCGTCAATGTCGGAACGCTCTTTTGTGCAGACAAGGATGCGTCCTTTGACCTGATTCAGTATGTGGAGGAAACCTATTAATGATTACCAGCCAGATGGAATTCGACCAGGAAAAAAAGGACCTGCGCCGGAAAATGAAACAGCTCCGGGATGAGATTCCGGAGGAATCGAGAAAAGAACAAAGCAAGACCATCACGAACATTATCCTGAATACGGCGCTGTATGAAAGTGCTGCATTTATTCTGAGCTATGTATCCTTCGGCTCCGAGGTTGATACAACGGAGCTGATTGAGCATGCCATCCGGGACGGCAAAAAGGTATATGTTCCGAAGGTTCTGGGAAACGGCAGTATGGACTTTTTCCAGTGTGAAGACCTCTCGAGGCTCCGCCCCGGTGCCATGGGAATTCTGGAGCCGGAGACAGATCCGTGTGCCCTGTTCCCGTATACTACGCATATTTCACTGGATTCTGCAGAGAACTGCATGATCCTCGTTCCGGGACTGGCCTTTGACAAAAAGCTGGGCCGCCTTGGCTTCGGCGGGGGATACTATGACCGGTATCTGTCTCATTTCTGCAAAAAGATGGCGATCGGCATGGCCTATAATGAGCAGATGATTGACGAGGTTCCAATGGGACAGGAGGATGTCCCGGTGGACCTTGTCGTTACGCCGGAGCGGGCGTATTTCTAAGAAACAAGAGATTTTGCCTGGCTCTGCTTCGTTCCGGTCTATACCTTATAAGAGGAATTCTGTAATGCTGAAAGAAACAACCAGTCGTAAATATGAGGCCCTCCGGGAGATCCTTGGACAGATGGGGAGTGTTGCCGTTGCCTTTTCCGGCGGGGTGGACTCCACGCTGCTGTTGACGGTGGCCGGTGACGTCCTTGGCGAAAGAGCCGTTGCCGTGACCGCCGCCTCGGAAACCTTTCCCTCGCGGGAAGCAAAGGAAGCGGCCGAGTTCTGCAGGGAGCACAGCATTCGTCAGATCGTTTTTGAATCCGGTGAAATTGACGTGCCCGGATACCGGGAGAACCCGGTAAACCGCTGTTATCTTTGCAAGCACTCCCTGTTCGAGGGAATTCTCAAACTTGCTAAGGAGAATGATCTTGCCTTTGTGGCAGAAGGCTCCAATACCGATGACCTGGGAGATTTCCGTCCCGGAATGCTTGCCATAAAGGAGCTGGGAATTCGTTCACCTCTCCGTGAGGCAGGCCTTTGCAAGGACGAGATTCGGGAAATCTCAAAGGAGCTGGGGCTCCCCACCTGGCGCAAGCAGTCTTATGCCTGTCTTGCATCCCGTTTTGTCTACGGAGAGACCATTTCCGAAGAAAAGCTTTCCATGGTAGACAAGGCAGAGGAGTTTCTCCTGGAGCTTGGCTTTCATCAGCTTCGGGTACGTATCCATGACAAGCTGGCGAGAATCGAGGTTATGCCGGAGGAGTTCGGTGCTCTTCTGGATAAGAGAGAGGCCATCACGGAGGCCTTTCGTTCCTATGGCTTTGCCTATGTCACAATGGATCTGCAGGGATATCGCACCGGCAGCATGAATGAAACGCTGGATACGAAAACGGTTGCCGCGGTGCTGAAAAAGGAACGCTGAAGCAGCCATATGCCTATCTCACGCAGGCATCAACACAAATAGAAATCAGCCACAGGATAAGCAGCAGAAGGGGTGATACGGGAATGACTTCCAGAGAGGTCCTCGAGAAGGTACAAAAAGGCGAGCTATCAGCCGAGGAGGCAGAGCGTTTTTTTCAGGAAAAGCCGTATGAGGTTCTGGGCGAAGAGGGGCATGGATACGCAAGGCTTGACCTTCATCGCCAGGCGCGTTCCGGTTACCCGGAGGTTGTCTATTGCCCCGGCAAGGAGGATGCCTTCCTTCCGGACATTTTTAAAACGCTGTATGACAAAAACGGAAGAGTCATGGGTACCAGAGCAAACGCGCATCAGGCAGAGCTTGTGGCCGCTGTTTTGCCGGAGGCTGTCTATGACCCCATCTCCCGAATCATAAGTGCCACGGCGCAGGAGACAGACGCTGCAGATTCGCACAAAAGCCTTGGCTGCATCGCCGTTTGCTGCGGCGGAACCGCGGATATACCGGTGGCAGAGGAAGCGGCAAAAACCGCAGAATTTCTCGGGAATCATGTAGAGCGCTTCTACGATGTCGGTGTGAGCGGACTCCACCGGCTTTTGGCGCAGCTTCCGCAGCTTCGCCGCGCCAATGTGATTATTGCGGCGGCCGGTATGGAAGGGGCACTTGCCGGCGTTGTGGCCGGTCTTGTGGAAAATCCCGTCATTGCACTTCCGACCTCCGTCGGGTACGGTGCGAATCTGCACGGAATCTCGGCGCTTTTGACGATGCTCAATTCCTGTGCAAACGGCATCACGGTTGTCAATATTGATAATGGCTACGGAGCCGGATATGTTGCTTCGCAGATCAATCGCCTTGCCATAAAGGGCAATGAAAGGAGCAAATCAGATTCATGAAGCTGTATATCATTCGACACGGTGAAACATCCTGGAATGCCCGGCATCTGTTTCAGGGACAGGTGAATACCTCCTTGAATGAAAACGGTGAGGCACAGGCAAGAACCGCCAAAGAGCGGATCCGGCAGCTTGGAATTACCTTTGATGCAGTATATTCCAGTCCGATCGACCGGGCTGCCAGAACGGTGGAGATTATAACCGGACTTCCCCGCTCACAGTTTATTCTGGATGATCGCCTGATGGAAATGAATTTCGGCTCTCTGGACGGAACCTCCTTTGACAAGGAATCACCTCTTGCAGGTCATCTGTTTGATCATCCGTCCGAGTATGTGGCCCCCGCCGGTGCGGAAACCTTTGAAGAAATGAAGCAAAGGCTTTCCTCCTTTCTCGAGGATATGAAACAAACACGGCCGGGAGAAAGTGTTCTTGTGGGGTGTCACGGGTGCGCAATGCGTGTTATTCTGGTGCTGCTTCACTATCTGGAGCTGGATGAAATCTGGAACCAGGGAATCGGCAACTGCAGCATCATTGAAGCAGAGCTTACAGAAGAAAATGACTTTGTCGTGCGCACCATCCACGAGACGCAGGACTGGTTCGGCAGCAAATAAAGGGAAGGAGGAAAAAGTATGTCGACATCCAAGTATGTTGCTTATGTTTCTGCATATACCACTGCAACCAAGGATAACTTCGGCATCCGCATATTTGATGTGGATATGAAGGAAGGATATTTTTATGAGAAGGATAAGGTGGAAATCACCAATTCCTCCTATGTAACCATTTCCCATAACCAGAAATTTCTGTATTCCATCACAGACTTCGGCGTAGAGGCCTATAAAATCGTCAGAGGCGGAGATCTTGAGTTTATCAATAAGGCATCCATCAACGGTATGCGCGGTTCGTATCTTTCGACCGATTATACGGATTCCTGGCTTTTTGTCGCAGGGTATCATGACGGAAAGATCACGGTTCTTCGCCTGGATGCGGCAACCGGTGAAATCGGACAGATTACAGACGAGATCTTTCATAAGGGCATGGGCTCAGTAGCAGAGCGCAATTTCCGCCCGCATGTGCAATGCGTGAAAATGACGCGGGACAATAAATATCTTTGTGCCGCAGACCTTGGACTTGATCACACCAATGTCTACGCGTTCAATCCGGTTTCCGGCAAGATCAAGCAGGTGGATATCATTCACGGAGAGCTTGACTCTGCACCGCGGCACATTAAATTCTCCAAGGACGGACGTTTCCTGTACATTGTCAATGAAATGAAGTGCTCCATTGATGTATTCCGATATGAGGAGCATCATGGAGAGCCGGATTTCGAAAAGGTGCAGTCGGTTTCGACGCTGAACAATTATCATGCATCGGATGCCGCAGCCTCGGCGCTCAATCTCTCGGAGGACTTTCATTATCTTGTTACCTCAAACGCCGGCGATAATTCCACTGCCATTTTTTCCATCAACGAGAAAACCGGAGAGCTTTCCAAGATTCTGTGCCTTCCGGTTTCCGGCGATTATCCCAAGGACTGCGCACTGTTCCCGGACAACCGTCACCTGGTATCCTTGAATCATGAATCCAATACCATGACCTTCTTTACCTGTGATCTGAAAAAGGGACTGATTGTTATGAAGGGGAGGGAAATTCATGTAGATAAGCCCAACTGCGTGATTTTCCATAAGCTGACGCAGGAGCAGGAGTAAATTATGGCAGGATCATATTTTGGAAATGTTCTTCGAGTCACTACCTTCGGAGAATCGCACGGAGCAGCGGTTGGCGCTGTGCTGGACGGCTTCCCGTCCGGCATGGAGCTTGATAATGAGGATATTCAGCGGTTCCTGGACCGCAGAAAACCGGGGCGAAACCGCCTTGCAACCCCCAGAAAGGAGGAGGATCTGGTTGAGATCCTTTCCGGTACCTTCGAAGGGAAAACCACCGGCACTCCCATTGCACTTCTGATCCGCAACAACAATCAGAACTCAAAGGATTACAGTGAGATCGCAGACTGCTACCGCCCGGGCCACGCAGACTATACCTATGACTGCAAATACGGCTTTCGGGATTACCGGGGCGGCGGACGCTCCTCGGCAAGAGAGACAGCAGCGCGAGTGGCTGCCGGTGCCATTGCCGAGAAGTTTTTAAAGGAGCTGGGCGTTGATTTTTGTTTTTACACGGCAGCCATTGGCGATGTCGTCATTGATCCGGAGCGGTTCGACAGGGATAACATCTGGAATTCGCTGACCGGTATGCCGGACGCACAGGCGGATGCGCAGGCCGCAGCACTCATCGATGCCTGCCGGCAGGAGCAGGACTCCATCGGCGGAATCATCAAGGGAAGAATACGGGGCGTCCCTGCCGGGATCGGCGATCCGACCCTTCAGAAGCTGGACGCACGGCTGGCAGATGCACTGATGGGTATCAATGCCTGCAAATCCGTCGGAATCGGTGATGGAATGTTCGCCGCCTATGCAAGAGGCTCCGAGAACAATGATGCCTTCTATACCAATGAGGATGGCATCATCTGCAAGAGAACCAACCATGCAGGCGGCATTCTGGGCGGTATTTCGGACGGGTCCGATATTGTGCTGACGGCCGCCTTTAAGCCGACGCCGTCCATCGCACAGCCCCAGGAAACCGTCATGCAGGACGGTACGCCCAAGGCACTGTTCATTCACGGCCGCCATGATCCTTGCGTTGTGCCGAGGGCTGTTGTGGTCTGTGAGACGATGTGTGCATTGACCATTCTGGATGCCATGCTGTCGAATATGTCAGCAAAGGCAGACAATGTCCGGGCGTTTTATGAAAGGAGTTCTCATGCCGCAACAGGATTATACGTATAAGATTGTAAATACCTGCGGAAGGGCCAAGCATGCCCATATGACCACCGTGCACGGCGTTATCGAAACGCCGGTGTTCATGAATGTAGCTACTGCCGGTGCCATCAAGGGCGGACTTTCGGCTTCGGATCTTCGCAGCATTCAGACGCAGGTGATGCTCAGCAACACCTACCATCTCCACGTAAGAACAGGAGATGCAACCATTAAGGAGCTGGGCGGCCTGCACAGATTTACCACCTGGGACCGGCCGATTCTGACCGACTCCGGCGGATTCCAGGTATTTTCACTGGCGCAGATCCGCAAGATCAAGGAGGAGGGTGTGACCTTCCATTCCCATGTGGACGGGGCGCGTATTTTCATGGGGCCGGAGGAATCGATGCAGATTCAGGCCAACCTTGGCTCCACCATTGCCATGGCCTTTGATGAGTGCGCACCGGCTCTGGCCGACAGAGAGTATGTTGCAAATTCCGTGGCACGCACCACCAGATGGCTGGCTCGGTGCAAAACGAAAATGGCGGAGCTTCGTCAGGAAGAGGATGCCGTGAATCCGCATCAGCTTTTGTTCGCCATCAACCAGGGGGCAATTTACCCGGATATTCGTGTAGAGCATGCCAAACAGATTGCAGAAATGGATCTGGACGGTTATGCCGTGGGCGGTCTGGCCGTTGGCGAGACACACGAGCAGATGTACGGCATTTTGGACGAGGTGGTACCGCACCTTCCGCAGAACAAGCCCACCTACCTTATGGGCGTCGGTACCCCGGAGAATATTCTGGAGGCGGTGGACCGCGGTGTTGATTTCTTCGACTGCGTGTATCCTTCACGCAACGGACGGCACGGCAACCTCTATACAGATCACGGAACTCTCCATATCCGCAATGCAGCCTACGAGAAGGACATGCGGCCCATTGATGAGCACTGCGGGTGCCCGGTCTGCCGCGGCGGATATTCCAGAGCCTACATTCGCCATCTTATGAAGGCACAGGAATCCCTGGGACTTCGTTTCTGCGTCATGCACAATCTGTATTTTTACAACCACCTGATGCAGGAAATACGGGATGCCATTGATGCGGGAATCTATCCCGTATATAAGAAAAACAAGATTCAGGATTTGCAGGGCACCCCGTAACACCTGTAACTATTCAGAACCAAGCGATTTTGCGAATAGGCTCTGAATAGTTACAGATGAAAAAGCTATGTTTTTTCCAATGTTTGATGTATAGTAGATGAAAATTGGCACAATTTAGGAGGATCTTTCAATGTCACTTATGTTTCTTAGCGCTACCGGCAGCTCCAGCATGATTGCGATTATTTACATTGTCATTCTGGTTGCTTTTTTCTATTTCTTCCTCATTCGTCCTCAGAGCAAGGAGAAGAAGCAGAAGGAATCCATGCTTGCCACCGTTGCTGTCGGCGACAGCGTTCTGACTACAGCAGGCTTTTACGGGATCATTGTTGATATGAATGATGACACGGTGATCGTCGAATTCGGAAACAACAAAAACTGCCGTATTCCGATGCAGAAGGCAGCCATTGTACAGGTTGAGAAGCCGGAGGATGCTGCTGCAGAGGCTGACGATAAGAAGTCCAAATAATGCAGAGAGCATTCTCCACTTAGTCATGCAGAGCAGAAAGAAGGCGAAAGAGCCTTCTTTCTGCATATTATAAGGAGATTTAAAATTTATGGAAATGAACATTGCCGTTATCAGCGGAGACGGAATCGGTCCGGAGATCGTTGCCGAGGCCAGAAAGGTTCTTGAAACAGTTGCGGCCAAATACGGACATACCATTCATTTTACAGACATCCTGATGGGCGGGTGCTCCATCGATCGCTACGGCGAGCCTCTGACACAGGAAACCATTGACATTGCAAAGGCAAGCGATGCTGTCCTTATGGGCTCCATCGGCGGCGATGCCAAGACATCACCCTGGTACCAGCTTCCGCCCAGTAAGCGTCCCGAGGCCGGGCTTCTTGCTCTTCGAAAAGCACTCGGTCTGTATGCGAATCTGCGGCCTGCATACCTGTTCCCGGAGCTGGCTGCTTCCTGCCCGCTGGCATCCAAGGAGGGCGGCCGTAATTTTGACATGATTATTGTCAGAGAGCTCACGGGCGGTCTGTACTTCGGCGAGCGCTGGACCAGAGAGATTGACGGCGTAGAAACCGCCGTCGACACCCTTCAGTACAATGAAAACGAAATACGCCGCATTGTGAAAAAGGCCTTTGAGATTGCCGGCAAGCGCCGCAGGAAGCTGACAAGCGTTGACAAGGCAAACGTTCTGGATACATCCCGCCTCTGGCGTAAAATCGTCCACGAGATGGCAGCGGATTATCCGGATATTGAGGTAGAGGATATGCTGGTTGACAACTGCGCAATGCAGCTTGTCAAGAATCCAGAGCAGTTCGACGTGGTTGTTACGGAGAACATGTTCGGTGATATTCTCTCTGACGAGGCATCCATGATCACCGGATCGATCGGTATGCTTTCCTCCGCTTCGCTCTCAGACGGAAGCTTTGGCCTGTACGAGCCCAGCCATGGCAGTGCTCCGGACATTGCAGGACTTGGCATCGCCAATCCCATTGCAACCATACTCTCTGCAGCGATGATGCTGCGGTACTCCTTTAATCTTCAGGAGGAGGCGGATGCAATCGAAAATGCGGTGAAGAAGACACTGGCCGACGGCATTCGCAGCGTCGACCTTATGCCAAAGAATTCGGAGGAGGCACAAGGTTTCATCTCAGCTACCTGTGCCGAGATCGGAGATGCGGTGGCAGAGAGGATTTGATTTGTTACTGTAAAAATCCCAGACAGCGTCTGCGCGTCAGTGCGAGCTTGCTCGCGCAAACGCGCAGCCACGAGGCAGCTGATTTTCACCTGTGGTGCCTGCGCGAGCAGGCAAATTCACGATGGAACGATGCAGCATTGATTCTATACAAGAAAGGCAAGAGATATGCGCAGTGATAATGTAAGAGAAGGCATCCAGCAGGCTCCGCACCGGAGCCTTTTCAACGCCCTTGGCTTCACCAAGGCCGAAATGAAAAAGCCGATGATCGGCGTTGTTTGTTCCTATAACGAAATTGTTCCCGGCCACATGAATCTGGACAAGATTGCAAATGCGGTGAAGCTGGGTATTGCGGAGGCAGGCGGTGTTCCTGTCCTGTTCCCTGCAATTGCGGTTTGTGACGGCATTGCAATGGGACACGTCGGCATGAAGTATTCCCTGGTAACAAGAGATCTGATTGCAGACTCCACCGAATGCATGGCAAAGGCGCACCAGTTCGACGGCCTTGTCATGATCCCCAACTGTGACAAGAATGTTCCCGGTCTTTTGATGGCCGCAGCCAGGATCAATATTCCTACAGTCTTTGTCTCCGGCGGACCTATGCTGGCAGGACATGTAAACGGCAGAAAGCGTTCTCTTTCCTCCATGTTCGAAGCGGTAGGAGAGTTTGACTCCGGAAAAATCACAAGAGAGCAGCTTTCCGATTATGAGGAGAACGTGTGTCCTACCTGCGGCTCCTGCTCCGGCATGTACACGGCGAACTCCATGAACTGTCTGACGGAAGCGATCGGTATGGGGCTTCGCGGAAACGGAACGATCCCTGCTGTATATTCTGCCCGCATCCGCCTTGCTAAGGAAGCCGGTTATGCGGTTATGGACCTCATTGAAAAGAATATTCGTCCGAGAGACATCATGACCAAGGAGGCATTTACCAATGCGCTGACCGTCGACATGGCGCTTGGATGCTCTACCAATACGATGCTTCATCTGCCTGCGATTGCACATGAATGCGGCATTGAGCTGAACATGGAATATGCCAACGAGATTTCAGACCGCACACCGAATCTGTGCCATCTGGCTCCTGCAGGTCCGACCTACATGGAGGATCTAAATGAAGCGGGCGGCATTTATGCGGTGATGAAGGAGCTGACGAAAAAGGATCTTCTGTATCTGGACGGCATGACTGTAACCGGAAAGACCACCGGCGAGAATATCGCGTCGGCAGTAAACCGCAATCCGGAGGTCATTCGCCCGCTTGAGAATCCGTTTATGCCCAACGGCGGCATCGCTGTTCTGAAGGGAAATCTTGCCCCGGATACCGGTATCGTAAAAAGAAGCGCGGTTGCACCGGAAATGATGACGCATGAAGGCCCTGCCCGCGTCTTTGACTGCGAGGAGGATGCCATCAAAGCCATCACGACCGGACAGATCCATGCGGGAGACGTGGTTGTCATCCGCTACGAGGGCCCTAAGGGCGGCCCCGGTATGCGCGAGATGCTGAATCCGACTTCTGCCATTATCGGCATGGGCCTTGGCTCTACAGTTGCACTGATTACCGACGGACGGTTTTCCGGTGCCTCCCGCGGCGCTGCGATCGGCCACGTGAGCCCGGAGGCAGCTGTCGGCGGCCCGATTGCTCTGGTAGAAGAGGGAGATACGATTCTGGTGGATATCCCGAACAATCGTTTGGAGCTGAAGGTCTCCGAGGAGGAGCTGGCAAAGCGCCGCGCAGCATGGACGCCCAGAAAGCCCAAGATCACTGATGGATACCTTGCACGTTATCAGGCTCTGGTGACATCCGGAAACCGCGGTGCAATTCTGGAGCTTCCCAAGGAGCTGCAGGTCTGAAGAAATAGTTGGAAAGGGTGTACGCGGCTTTACTTAGAGGCCGCATGGTTGGGCTGCCACAGGCAGCCCGGGAGAAATGCATGAAGCTTAACGGTTCA
Source organism: Paludibacteraceae bacterium (assembly GCA_963629395.1). GTDB lineage: Bacteria > Bacillota > Clostridia > Lachnospirales > Lachnospiraceae > CAG-791. The sequence continues at coordinate 38,812 of CAVGIV010000004.1, forward strand.
GAAATCATCATCCAATGTCTTCTGGAGCAGGGCGTCGATACGGTGTTCGGTTATCCGGGAGGCGCGATCCTGAATGTATACGATGCGCTGTATAAAAACAGTGACAAAATCCGCCACGTTCTGACAAGTCACGAGCAGGGTGCGGCCCACGCCGCAGATGGCTACGCCAGAGCATCCGGCAAAGTTGGTGTCTGCATGGCAACCTCAGGCCCCGGCGCAACAAATCTTGTGACAGGAATTGCAACTGCGTACATGGACTCTGTACCGGTTGTTGCCATTACCTGCAATGTAACGTTGCCGCTTCTAGGAAAGGATTCCTTCCAGGAGGTGGATATCGCCGGAATTACCATGCCGGTGACCAAGCACGGCTTTATTGTTAAAAACATCAAGGACCTTGCACCCACCATCCGCAGTGCCTTCCGCATTGCCAGGGAGGGACGTCCGGGCCCCGTTCTCGTGGACATCACAAAGGATGTGACCGGTGCCATGGGCGATTATGAACCTATAACGCAGGAAGAGAGTTCTGCCGGAGCGCGCAAAGCGCTCTCACCGATTCGCGGCTGCTGCGAGGAGAAGCTTTCACGCGCACTTGACATGATTCGGGAATCCGAACGTCCGTATCTGTATGTCGGCGGCGGTGCGGTTATCTCCGGCGCAAGTGATGAGGTTAGGGAGCTTGACCGGCTTCTTGATGCGCCTGTATGCGATACACTGATGGGAAAGGGTGTGTTCGACGGACACGATGCGCATTACACCGGCATGATCGGCATGCACGGCACCAAGGCCTCCAATTTCGGACTGTCCAGAGCTGACCTTGTCATTGCGCTCGGAACACGCTTTTCAGACCGCCAGACCGGCAATCCCAAGAAATTTGCCGAGAAGGCCAGGATTCTGCAGATTGATATTGACGAAGCGGAGATCAATAAAAATGTCAAAATTGATCTGGCCCTCGTCGGCGATCTGAAGGAAATCCTCGGCAAAATCAACGCTGCACTTTCGCCGGTTTCTCACAGCGAATGGATGCAGGAAATTCAAACGCTGAAGGAGCAGTATCCTCTGACCTACGACCATACAAAGCTTACCTGCCCTATGGCAATTGAAGCACTGGATCGTGTTACGGAAGGCAAGGCGCTGATTACAACGGATGTCGGGCAGCATCAGATGTGGGCAGCACAGTATTATACCTATTCGAAGCCTCGCACCTTCCTCACCAGCGGCGGCCTCGGCACAATGGGATACGGGCTGGGTGCCTGCATCGGAGCCAAGGTGGCAAGGCCGGACAAGATCTGTGTCAATATTGCAGGAGACGGATGCTTCCGCATGAATCTGATTGAGCTGGCAACAGCCAGCCGCTACCAGATTCCGATCATCGAGATTGTTATCAACAACCAGGTGCTCGGCATGGTACGGCAGTGGCAGACGCTCTATTACGGAAAGCGCTACAGTGCAACGGTGCTGACGGATGCGGTTGACTACTGCAAGACAGCAGAAGGCCTTGGCTGCCAGGCGATCCGTGTTAGCAGCAAGGAGGAGCTGGAGCCGGCGCTTCGGCAGGCCGTTGCAGCAAATGGACCGGTTGTGATCGAGCTGGTTATCGACGAGGATGATAAGGTGTTCCCGATGGTATCTCCGGGAGCTTCCATCGAAGAAGCCTTTGACGAGAAGGATCTGCAAAACAAACAGGCTTAATAGCCCAAAAGGGGAGAGATATAATGATAACAGGGAATACGCAGGCAGCCCGCAAGAGCGCTTTTGGCTGTGCCGGTCGTTTTTTGATCTGCCTTGGACTTTGCCTTGCGCTTTTTAGCTGCAGCAGGCTTTCTGTCCGGGCAGCACAGACGGCGCTTCCGCCGGTGCCAAACTGCATGATCACCTATGATTTCGGTGGCGGACGGCAGTACGTGGTTACGCCGGAGCTGGCGATGACGGTTATGGTGACCAATGAGGACGGCAGCTACTATATTGACCCGGCAACCGGCTACTACGTCTGTGACTCCAATAAGCTCCGCAGCTTCTTTTCCGGTCTTCAGAACCTGTTCCCGCCCTCCGGAGGCGTCAATACCGCAGGCTTCCAGAAAACGGACGGAACCTATATTCCGGTGGACGGAACCTTTCAGAATACGGGTTACATAGACGTTGAGTATGAAATCAACTATCTGGCCGCTGCCATCATGTATCAGAAAACCGAGACACATGTTCCGGTGACACGGTGCGGCGGGACATATGTTGAGATTGACATTTCCAATCAGATTCTATATTACTATGAGAACGGTACGCGCAGATTCACAACATCGGTTGTGACCGGCAATCACAGACTCGGACACGATACCCCCACCGGTGTCTATCATATCCTTGGCAAACAGCGCAATATTACGCTGGTCGGTGCAGGATATGCCTCTCCGGTGAAGTACTGGATGAATTTTATCGGCAACAGCATTGGACTGCATGACGCGAACTGGCGTTCCAGCTTTGGCGGCAGCATCTATCTGACCAATGGATCGCATGGGTGCGTCAATATTCCGCCGGCTGTCATGCCGGAGCTGTACGGAATGGTTTCTGTCGGAACGCCGGTTGTGTTGTACTGATAATATGCATGTCAATATTGGCAGCAAGAGGAGGATGATCATGAGTAGAGTGTATAATTTCTCAGCAGGTCCCGCGATGCTTCCGGAGGAAGTGTTGCAGACAGCAGCCAGTGAAATGCTGGACTATCATGGATGCGGAATGTCCGTGATGGAAATGTCACACCGCAGCAAGGTGTTCGATGCTCTCATCAAGGAGACGGAGGCTGATTTCCGGTCACTGGTTGGTGTGCCGGACAATTATAAGGTCCTGTTTTTGCAGGGAGGCGCCTCTACCCAGTTTGCAGCTGTTCCCATGAATCTTATGCGCAACAAAAAGGCTGCCTATGTCGTCACCGGCCAGTGGGCCAAGAAAGCCTGGAAGGAAGCGCAGAAGTACGGCGAGGCCATTAAGGTGGCATCCTCCGAGGATCAGAATTTCTCCTATATTCCGGACTGCAGTGATCTGGATATTCCGGAGGACGCAGATTACCTCTATATCTGCGAGAACAACACCATTTACGGAACCGAGTATTTCAAGCTTCCCAACACAAAGGGACACGAGCTTGTGGCGGATGTATCCTCCAATTTCCTTTCCCGTCCGATTGATGTGAATAAGTACGGAATGTTCTACGGCGGCGTACAGAAGAACGTAGGTCCTGCCGGCGTGGTGATTGCCGTTATTCGCGAGGATCTGATCCGTGATGATCTGGACAGCTTTGTTCCGACGATGCTCCAGTATAAAACGCAGGCCGATAAGGATTCCCTGTACAACACACCTCCTTGCTACAACATTTATATCTGCGGTCTGGTCTTTAAGTGGATCATGAAGCAGGGTGGTCTGGAGGGAATTGCCAGACACAATGAGGAAAAGGCAAAGATTTTCTACGATTACCTGGATGAGTCCAGACTCTTTAAGGGAACCGTGCGCAGAGAGGATCGCTCTCTTATGAATGCGCCGTTTGTGACCGGCGATGCCGATCTGGATGCAGCCTTTGTAAAGGAAGCGGCTGAGAATGGTCTGGTTTCCCTCAAGGGACACCGCACCGTGGGCGGCATGCGTGCCTCCATGTATAACGCGATGCCGATTGAAGGCGTGGAAAAGCTGGTTTCCTTTATGAAGGAATTTGAGGCAAGACACTGATACAAGAGTGCCGGAAAAGGAGAGTATTGTGTTTCATTACGCAGAACTGAACAACATTTCTTCCGTTGGAACCGGGCGGTTTGATTCGAATTTTGCCAAAACCGAGAAGCTGGAGGAAGCAGACGGCATTCTGGTGCGCAGTGCCAAGATGCATGAGATGGAATTCTCTGATTCGCTTCTTGCCATTGCCAGAGCCGGAGCCGGTGTCAACAACATTCCGCTGGATCGCTGTGCGGAGAAGGGCATCGTTGTTTTCAACACACCGGGAGCGAACGCAAACGGAGTGAAGGAGCTGGTCATTGCAGGCATGCTGCTGGCCTCCCGCGACATCGTAGAGGGTGTTGACTGGGCACGCTCCAACTGGAACAACCCGGACATTGTCGCCCAGGTTGAAAAAGAAAAAAAGCAGTTTGCAGGGACCGAGCTGGAGGGCAAAAAGCTCGGCATCATAGGACTCGGTGCCATCGGCGTACGCGTGGCCAATGCCGCTGTATACCTTGGAATGGATGTGTACGGCTATGATCCATACGTCGGCGTCGACAACGCATGGCACCTTTCCCGAAAGGTTACCCATGTAACAGACATCAATGAGATTTATCGCAATTGCGATTTCATTACCATTCATGTGCCGGCGATGGAATCAACCAAGGGCTACATTTCGGCCGATGCCATTGCGCAGATGAAAAAGGGCGTTATCGTCCTGAATATGGCAAGAGACGTTCTGGTGGATGAAAAGGCCATGATTGCAGCCATTGATGACGGTCGTGTTCGCCGCTACGTTTCCGATTTCCCGAATCCTACCGTTGCCGGACACCGCGGCTGCATCACAACACCGCACCTGGGCGCTTCCACCGAAGAGTCCGAGACCAATTGTGCAATTATGGCAGTGGATGAGCTGCAGGACTATCTGGAAAATGGCAACATTACACATTCCGTAAATTATCCGGACTGCCAGGTTGGCGTCTGCACCAGGCAGGGTCGTGTGGCCATTCTCCATAAGAATGTAGCCAACATGATCACGGGCTTTACATCCATTATGGGAAGTGCCGGCATCAACATCGCAGAGATGACCAATAAGTCCAGAGGAGATGTTGCGTATACGGTTCTGGATCTGGATTCTGCGGTTTCCGGCGATGTGGCAGACAAGCTTGCCGCTGTAGATGGCGTATTCCGTGTGCGAGTAATCAAGTAAGAGGTAACTATGGCAGTAATTCGAGCATTTCGGGCGTTTCGGCCTGCGCCGGAGCTGGCAGAGAGCGTAGCCGCGCTTCCCTACGATGTATATTCGCGGGCAGAGGCAAAGGCCTACGTGGCAGAGCATCCCGCATCCTTCCTGGGAATTGACCGGGCAGAGTCTACGCTTCCGGATGAGGTCGGCACCTACGATGAGTGCGTTTATCAGCATGCCAAAGAGCTTTTGGACGCAGCCATTCTGGATGGTACATTCCGGCAGGATGACAAGCCCTGCTTTTATCTGTATGAGCAGCTCTGGAAGGGTCGGTCACAGACCGGAATTGTTGCCTGTGCATCCATCGATGACTATGTAAACGGTGTTATTAAGAAGCACGAGAATACCGTAGAAGCAAAGGAGCAGGACCGTATTCACCACGTGGATACGTGCGGTGCTCAGACAGGGCCTATTTTCCTGACCTATCGGGAGGATCCGGTGCTCTCGCTTATAAAGGAGCGGGTAAAAAGCTCCCGGCCGGTCTATGACTTTGTCGCGGACGGTGATGTTGCCAATCGCGTCTGGGTGATTGACGAGGCCGGTGACATCGCTGCCATTCAAAGCGCCTTTGCGGGTATTCACGGGCTCTACATTGCTGACGGTCATCACCGCGCGGCGTCTGCTGTAAAGGTGGGACTGAAGCGGCGCAGCCAGCTGCCGGGGTATACCGGAGAGGAGGAATTCAATTTCTTCCTCAGTGTCCTTTTCCCGGAGAATGAGCTGGAAATCCTGGATTACAACCGTGTGGTAAAGGATCTTGGCGGTATGAGCCGGGGAGAGATTCTGGGCGCTCTGCGTCCGAATTTTAACATAACGCCGTATCGAAAGACTGTAGCAAGGCCCTCTGTAAAGGGTGAGATTGGTATGTATCTGGAGCATTCCTGGTTCCTGTTGTCTGCCAAAAATCACATCAAAAGCGCTGATCCTGTGAAGGGAATGGATGTTTCCATTCTTCAGGACAGAGTGCTGGGACCGATGTTTGGAATTGAGGATCCGCGAACCGATGATCGCATTGAATTTGTCGGCGGAATCCGAGGCACGGAGGCCTTGACGGCTCGCGCTGATGAAACAGGTGGCGCAGCCTTTTTGATGCATCCTACCTCCATCCGGGAGCTTCTGGCGGTTGCAGATGCAGGACTTCTCATGCCGCCCAAATCGACCTGGTTTGAGCCGAAGCTTTTATCCGGACTTTTTCTGCATCAGATATGAAGTTTTGCTTGCAATCCATTTGGGCAGCCTGTATAATAACGAGCGTTCGGTTGCTTGCGCAGCTGAACGCGTATGCTGGAATAGCGCAGTTGGTAGCGCAACTGATTCGTAATCAGTAGGTCGAGGGTTCAAGTCCCTTTTCCAGCTCGAAGGGGCCCTGCTTGCGAAAGCGGGGCTTTTTTCGTACCAGGAGAAATAGGCGTAACTGTTTCGCAATCATGCGTGCACTGAAACGAAAGGGATATTATGGCACAGCTCTGGGGCGGACGTTTTACCAAGGCAACGGATGACCTTGTAAAGAAATTCAACGATTCCATTGGCTTTGATAAGCGTCTCTGGAAGGAAGATATTGAAGGAAGTATTGCCCATGCAACCATGCTGGGACGTCAGGGAATTCTGACCAAGGAGGAATCCGAACACATTCTGGAGGGTCTTCTTGGCATCCGGGAGGATATTGCCTCCGGGAAGCTTCCGATCACCGACGAATATGAGGATATTCACAGCTTTGTAGAGGCCAATCTGATTGACCGCATCGGAGACGATGGTAAAAAGCTCCACACCGGCCGCTCACGCAACGATCAGGTGGCACTGGATATGCGCCTGTTCACCAGACGGGCGGTGCAGGAGACGAGGGAGGCGCTTTTAGAGCTCTTGCAGGTTATCCTGGATATTATGGAAGCCAATAAAGAGACGTACATGCCTGGCTTTACGCACCTGCAAAAGGCACAGCCGGTTACACTGGCGCATCACTTCGGTGCCTATTTTGAAATGCTTCGCCGGGATGTCACCCGTATGGAGGATACCGCGCGCCGCCTGAACGAATGCCCGCTGGGAGCCGGAGCACTCGCCGGAACAACCTATCCTTTGGACCGGGAATTCACAGCGGAAAGTCTTTCCTTTGACTGTGCGACCCGCAACAGCATGGACTCCGTATCTGACAGGGATTATGCCATTGAATTCCTTAGCGATCTTTCGCTTGTGATGGTGCATTTGAGCCGGATGAGTGAGGAGATCATCATCTGGAACAGCAATGAGTACCGCTTTGTAGAGATTGACGATGGGTACTCCACCGGCAGCAGCATCATGCCGCAGAAAAAGAATCCCGATGTTGCAGAGCTTATTCGCGGCAAGACCGGACGCGTGTACGGTGATCTGATGAGCCTTCTGACCACAATGAAAGCCATTCCTCTTGCCTACGATAAGGACATGCAGGAGGACAAGGAGCCGGTGTTCGATGCGTTTGATTCGGTTTCCATGTGCATTCGGCTGATGAGCGGTATGCTGGCTTCCCTTACCTTCCGCAGGGATGTAATGGAAAAGAGTGCGCAAAACGGCTTTACCAATGCTACAGATGCGGCCGATTATCTGGTGGGAAAGGGCGTTCCCTTCCGCGATGCCCATGCGGTGATCGGGCGAATGGTGCTTCATTGCATTGATGTAAGCAAGAGCCTGGATCAGCTTACGCTGGAGGAGTTCAAGAGTTTTTCACCGGAATTTGACACAGATATCTACGATGCAATTTCCCTGAAAACGTGCGTCGACAAGAGGCTGACAGTCGGAGCGCCCGGCGCCCGCGCCATGGAAGAGGAGATTGCTGCGTCTCGCGCGTGGCTTTTGAAAGAGCAGGATTCGCAAGAATAGAAAAGAGGACGATATGGAAAAGCTTAGAGTTGGTGTTTTAGGCGGAACCGGAATGGTTGGACAGCGTTTCATCCAGATTCTGGAGAATCATCCCTGGTTCGAGGTCACAGAAATTGCTGCCAGCGCCCGTAGCGCAGGAAAAACCTACGGCGAAGCTGTAGAAGGCAGATGGAAGCTGGACGGAGAGGTTCCTGCCTCGGTAAAGGACATTGTCATTCGCGATATCGATGACGTAGAGAGCATTGCAGAAAGGGTTGATTTTGTCCTTTCCGCCGTCAACATGTCCAAAGAGGAAATCCGTAGCATCGAAGAAGCATACGCCAAGACAGAGACGCCGGTCGTCTCCAACAACAGTGCTCATCGCTGGACCCCGGATGTCCCGATGATCGTTCCGGAGATTAACCCGCAGCACGCGGATGTCATTTCCTTCCAGAAAAAGCGTCTCGGAACAACCAGAGGCTTCATTGCCGTAAAGCCGAACTGCTCCATTCAGAGCTATACACCGGCCCTTGCTGCCTGGAAGGAATTCGAGCCCTATGAAGTGGTAGCCACCACCTATCAGGCAATTTCCGGTGCCGGCAAGACCTTCAAGGATTGGCCGGAGATGAACGGCAATATCATCCCCTACATCAGCGGTGAGGAGGAAAAGTCAGAGCGCGAGCCCCTTCGCATTTTCGGCCACATCGAAAACGGTGTCATTGTTCCGGCAGAGTCTCCGCTGATCACCTGCCAGTGCATCCGTGTTCCGGTTCTGTACGGACACACCGCGGCTGCATTTGTCCGCTTTAAAAAGGATCCCTCCAAGGAAGAGCTCATTGAAAAGCTTCGCAGCTTCCGTGGCGTTCCGCAGGAATTGAAGCTTCCGAGCGCACCGGAGCACTTCATTCAATATCTGGAGGACGATGATCGTCCGCAGGTTGCCAAGGATGTCAACTATGAAGGCGGCATGGGTGTTTCCATCGGACGTCTTCGCAAGGATACAATGTTCGACTGGAAGTTCGTCGGTCTCTCACACAACACGCTGCGCGGCGCAGCCGGCGGTGCTGTAGAATGCGCAGAGCTTCTGACAGCGCTTCACTACATCGAGCATAAGTAATCGTAACCATTGGGAGACAGAGGGTTTATGAGTCTCCATCTGATACCGGCATAGCTGCGCTGCAGATCATCCGGACTGACTCATCCTGCATAGCGGGGACTGCGTGGTCCCCACTGTGCAGGATGTTTTGTCTTTGACCCCCCCGGGTATCATAGAGTCAAACGTGCGTTTGACCCCCAAATCATAAAGGGGTAATTGTCTGGCACCCATCTCGATTTTTCTTCGGAAAACCTCGATGCGGCAAAAGGGAGAACAGCTTGGGAAAACGAGTATTCATTGCAGAAAAGCCGAGCGTGGCAAAGGACTTTGCCAAGGCGCTCCATGAGAACTTTGTCAATCGGGACGGCTACCAGGAGTCCGAGCAAAGTATCGTAACCTGGTGCTTTGGACATCTTGTAACCATGAGCTATCCGGAGGCGTACGATCCCAAATATAAAAAATGGTCGCTGGATACCATTCCTTTCATCCCGGAAACATATCTTTATCAGGTCATCGATGATTCCGGAGTCCGCAAGCAGTTTAAGACAGTAAAGAGCATCCTCACCTCCGCTGAGGTTGACACCATCTACATCTGCACAGACTCCGGGCGCGAGGGAGAATACATTTATCGCCTCGTTGCCGACCAGGCAGGCGTCAAGGGCAAGCGGCAGCTTCGCGTCTGGATCGATTCCTTCACAGAGGCGGAAATCACAAGAGGAATCCGCGAGGCCAAGGATGACAGTGCCTACGACAATATGGGAGCGGCGGCCTATCTGCGCGCCAAGGAGGATTACCTCATGGGAATCAATTTTTCCCGGGCCTTAACGCTCAAATACGCCGGAGGGATCCGGGATTTTCTCGGGATGGACCGATGCGTCATCGCGGTCGGCCGCGTCATGACCTGCGTTCTGGGCATGGTTGTGCGAAGAGAGCGCGAGATCCGCTCCTTTGTCAAAACGCCCTTTTTCCGTGTCATCGGCACCTTTTCTCCGGCGCAGGGGAATGCCTCGTTCTCCGAACGGCCTGCAGATACCTTTGAGGCAGAATGGGCCGCGAAGGAGGGCAGCCGCTATTACCAGTCGCCCCTGCTGTATAAGGAAAACGGTTTCCGCAAGGCAGAGGATGCCGCGGAGCTTATCCGCTACCTGCAGTCGGACGAGGACGGATCGGCGGCTCCCTTTGTAAAGAACATCGCTCACAAGCAGGAAAAAAAGAACCCGCCGCTTCTTTACAATCTTGCCGAGCTGCAAAATGACTGCTCACGCTTTTTCAAGCTGAGCCCGGATCAAACGCTGGATGCCGCACAGACGCTGTATGAAAGAAAGCTGACGACCTATCCCAGAACGGATGCAAGAGTGCTCTCTACCGCAGTTGCCAAGGAAATTGACCATAATCTCAAGGGGATTGGGTCTCTTCCGGCTTACCGGGAGCTCGTGCGCAGCATTGCTCAAAGCGGCTCCTGGAAAACCATTGCCAAAACGCGCTACACAAACGACAAGGCCATCACGGATCACTATGCCATTATCCCGACCGGTGAGGGTCTGTCTGCCCTAAAGAGCTTGAATCCCACGCTGCAAAAGGTTTATGACCGAATTGTGCGGCGCTTTCTTTCCGTCTTTTATCCGGCTGCCGTGTTTGATAAAATGACACTGCAGGTGGGCATTAAAAAGGAAACGCTCACCGCATCGCTCCGTGTAAACCGGGAAAAGGGCTACCTTGTGTGCCTGGAGCGTGCATCGGCAGCCGGGAGTGCGGATTCTCTGCAGACAAAGCAGGGTCAGCAGGAGAGCTCCCTTCCCTCGGAGCAGACCGAAAAAGGCGACGAGGACGGGGCCGAAAACGCTAATCTGGAGGAGCTTATCAAGGCCCTTCGGAAAAAGGATCCTCTGTCGCTGGTTTCCCTTCAGCAAAAGGAGGGCGAAACCACGCCGCCCAAGCGCTACACCGGCGGCAGCATGATTCTGGCAATGGAAAACGCCGGTCAGCTTATTGAGGACGATGAGCTGCGGGAGCAGATCAAGGGCTCCGGCATCGGCACCAGTGCGACCAGAGCCGGAATTCTGGAGAAGCTGGTGGGCAACCAGTATTTAAATCTCAATGCCAAAACACAAATATATACGCCAACCCAGCTGGGAGAGATGATCTATGATACCGTAGCCATCTCGTTAAAGCCGCTCCTCGAGCCCAAGCTTACGGCCAGCTGGGAAAAGGGACTGACACAGGTGGCCGAGGGCACGACAACACCGGAGGAATACCAGGAGAAGCTTAACAGCTACGTCTCCAGGCGGACCAATGCCGTAAAGGCATCGGATTACCGGGGAACTTTGCAGAGCATGTATCGGGACTGCGCGCAGAATTACCCAAAGCCCATGCATTTTAAGTCCAGATATTCCTATGGCAAGACGGCCAAGGTGTCAAAGAAGTCGGAGTGATTGTCAGCATTGCCGACAATTCACGTTGAAATATGGCAGGTGCGGAACAGATGAACATCAATTGGATGCAAAAGGAGAATGTGACATGATTTCAGATTATACGATTGCTAACTTGCTGGAGCTGGAGGAATCCATCGCAGGAGAGGCCCTAAAGGCATATACCTATCCCTGGGAGGTCCTTCCGCACATAGAGGAGATCATCCTGACGCTGGGAGAATCTCTCCCGGAGGAGCGCTTTGAAAAGCGCGGCGAGAATATATGGATTGCCAAAAGCGCCAGGGTATTTGACTCCGCCTACATTGCCGGTCCCTGCATCATCGATGAAGACGCCGAAATTCGTCAATGCGCCTTCATACGCGGAAAGGCACTGGTCGGCAAGGGCTGCGTTGTCGGAAATTCCTGCGAGCTTAAGAATGTTATTTTGTTCAATAAGTGCGAGGTGCCGCACTACAACTATGTCGGCGATTCCATTCTGGGCTTCCATGCGCACATGGGCGCCGGCTCCATTACGTCCAACATCAAGTCCGACCGCACCAATGTCGTGATTCATGACGAGGCGGAGAATGCGCCGACCGGCCTTCGCAAAATGGGAGCCATTCTTGGCGACTGGACCGAGATTGGCTGCAACAGCGTCTTAAATCCCGGCTCTGTCGTCGGCCGCCATTCCAACGTGTATCCGCTGTCCATGGTCCGCGGCTGTATTCCGGCCGGGCACATCTTTAAGGACAAGGATCACATTGCAGCCAAGCGCAGCTAAGGAATGGTTACAAAAATGGTTGCAGTGATTTATTCAGCATCTGCAGGAGAAATGCATGCGTGATACTGTAGAAACGGCCGGTCTTGGTCTTCTTTTTGTCGTCCTGCTTGCGTTGACCGCCTTTTGGCTCATGCGCTCACAGCAAAAAAAGCGTGACCTCGCCATGGAAGCTAGGCTTCGCAGCGGCTTTGGACAAATTCCATCCAAGCAGATGAAGGCAGAGCGCTATGCAAAGGTTCCGGCTTTTTATCTGCGGCGAAGGGCGTCCGGCACTTCGGACGGTGATCTGGATGACATCACCTGGAACGACCTGGATATGGATGCGCTCTATGCAAGGATGGACTGTACCTTAAGTGCCGCCGGAGAAGAGTATTTATATGCGCTTCTTCGAAGTCCGGCAGGAGATGCGGGGGCGCCGCTGTCTGTTCCGCTTTCGGAAATTCGTTATTTTGAAGAGGATGCGCATTCCGGCATTCGGCTGCAGCTGCAAAAGGCGCTCCATGCATTCGGATATACGGGACGGTACTCCCTGTATGAATATCTGGACCTTCTGAAGGAGGCACCAAGACAGAGCAATCTGGTGCATCTGCCTGCCTTTGTCCTTCCGGCTGCCAGCCTTTTTCTGATGGTTTACTCGGTCCAGGCAGGAATTTTGTGCCTTGTCGGTTCTTTTATTCTCAATATGCTTACCTACTACCGGCGCCGCGGTCAGATTGAACCCTTTCTTACCACCTTCAGCTACCTTCTTCGAATGATGAAGTGTGCACAGACCGTTACAAACATCCATTGCCCGGCACTGCAGGTGGAATGCGAGCGTCTTCGGGAGCTTGCTCCCGTTTTTGACCGGTTCAGGAGAGGAAGCTTTATTGTTCTTTCCGGGACAACCTCCTCCGGCGGGAATCCGTTGGATTTCCTGGTGGATTATATCCGAATTCTCTTTCACCTGGACCTGATCCGCTTCAACACCATGCTCGCGCACTACACCGGACATCAGAAGGAGATGGAGGAGGCTCTTGTCATCCTCGGGCGCATTGATACGGCAATCTGCCTTGCCTCCTTCGAAAAGAGCCTTCCCTATACCTGCGTCCCTGTGTTAAGCGAACAGGCTACGCAGGAAAAGCTCCACCTTTCACAGGTATATCACCCGCTTTTAGAGCATCCGGTTCCGAACAGTCTGCAGGTGACAAAGCCGGTTCTTCTGACAGGCTCCAACGCTTCGGGCAAGTCCACGTTTTTAAAGGCCGCGGCGCTTTGCGCCATTCTGTCACAGACGGCCGGATTCTGCCCCGCCAGAGAATACCGCGGCGGCTATTTTGTCATTCGCTCCTCCATGGCGCTCCGGGACAATATTTCGGCAGGAGAAAGCTATTTTATGGCAGAGATCCGTTCGCTGAAGCGAATTGCAGATCTTTCGGCAAAGAGCAAAAGACCGGTCCTTTGCTTTGTTGACGAGGTCCTGCGCGGAACCAATACGATTGAACGCATTGCCGCCTCCTCCGAGCTTTTAAAAACACTCGCAAGAGCCGGTGTCGTTTGCTTTGCCGCCACTCATGACATCGAGCTTACAAGGCTTCTTTCCACAGAATTTGCAAATTACCATTTTGAGGAAGAAATAAAGGACGGCGATGTCACCTTTTCCTATCAGATAAAGGACGGACCGGCGGTGACCAGAAATGCCATACAGCTCCTTGGTGCCATCGGATTTGATCCGCAGATTATAAAAAATGCCGCCAGGCGGGCGGAGCTTTTTGAAGAAACAGGACAATGGATATGATGCACGTAACAATTTACAGTGACGGCTCGGCCAGAGGCAATCCCGACGGACCGGGCGGATACGGAGCTGTGCTCCAATACACCGATAGGCAAGGCGTCCTCCATGAAAAGGAGCTCTCCGAGGGCTTTAACCCGACCTCCAACAATCGCATGGAGCTTTTGGGCGCCATTGCCGCACTGGAGGCGCTAAACCGTCCCTGCCAGGTGGATCTGTACTCTGATTCCAGCTACCTCATCAATGCCTTTCAAAAAAACTGGCTGTCCTCCTGGCAGAAAAAGGGCTGGAAGACGGCCTCGAATACACGAGTCAAAAATCAGGACCTCTGGAAGCGGCTGCTGGCTGCGGCAGAGCCCCATGAAATCACCTGGCACTGGGTAAAGGGACATGCCGGCCACGAGATGAATGAGCGGTGCGACGCGCTGGCCACCGCGGCAGCCGATGCCATGTACCAGGTAAAAAAGCCAAATGTGGAGGTACTACCGTGAACAATACAACCAATGAGAAAACCATACAGATTCTGTACCACAGCAAGGACATCGACCACTTAACCTACGTTGACGGCAAGAGCGATTGGATCGACCTGCGCGCCGCCAAGGAATATGTACTAAAGGCAGGCGACTTTGCACTGATCGATCTGGGCATCAGCGTAAAGCTTCCGGAGGGCTACGAAATGATCACAGCCCCCCGTTCCTCCACCTTCAAAAACTACGGCCTTCTCCAGTCCAACGGAATCGGCGTTGTGGACGAATCCTACTGCGGGGACGGCGATATTCTGAAAATGCCGGTGTACGCCACCAGGGATACCGTTGTGCATGTCAATGACCGCATCTGCCAGTTCCGGATCCAGGAGCACCAGCCGCGCATCCATTTTGAGGAGGTGGAGTCCCTCGGAGGGACGGACCGCGGCGGCTTCGGAAGTACCGGACGCAGTTAAGGCCCCTGATCGGCGACAGGGTGGCGGATGGATGTCCGGATCAGGGGCCTTGCGAGGCCTCGGTGCTTGCGAGCGTCTTGTGCGAGCTTAGCACCGCTAGGTCCGAGGATGGAGCCGCGAGGCGTCCCCAGATCGGACACCTCCGCCAGGACCCGTCACCGGATCAGGGGCCTTAACTGCGGCGTGCCAATAAGCCTTAATCGGCTATTCCTTGCAGGTGCCGCGGCAGAGGCATATACTTACAACATCGCGTCCGGCACATTCAGCCGGGCCCTAAGAGAAAGGATACGATTTATTATGGCAGTGAAAATTAGAACGCGTTACGCCCCCAGTCCCACCGGCAGAATGCATGTAGGAAACCTTCGCACCGCATTGTATGCTTATCTGATTTCCAAGCATGAGGACGGGGATTTTATTCTCCGCATCGAGGATACCGACCAGGAGCGGTACGTGGAAGGCGCGGTTGACATCATCAATCGTACCATGCAGCAGACGGGCCTTCTTCCGGATGAGTCGCCGGAGCTGGGCGGTCCGGTCGGCCCTTATGTACAGTCGGAGCGCGTAAAGAGCGGACTGTACATGGATTATGCCAAGGAGCTTGTGGAGAAGGGCGAGGCCTATTACTGCTTCTGCACGCCGGAGCGCCTTGAAACGCTCAAGCAGGTTGTGGACGGAAAGGAAATCAGCGTCTATGACAAGCACTGCCTGCAGCTTTCCAAGGAGGAGGTTGCAGAGAATCTGGCCGCCGGCAAGCCGTTTGTCATTCGTCAGAACAACCCCAGAGAGGGTTCTACTACCTTCCATGACGAGCTCTATGGAGACATCACCGTTGACAACAGTGAGCTTGACGACATGATTCTCATGAAGTCCGACGGCTTCCCTACCTACAATTTTGCAAATGTGGTGGATGACCATCTCATGGGCATTACGCACGTGGTGCGCGGCAATGAGTACATTTCCTCCAGTCCCAAATACAACCGCCTTTACGACGCATTTGGCTGGGAGGTTCCCAGGTACATCCACTGCCCGCTGATTACCGATGCCGATCACAAAAAGCTCTCCAAGCGCAGCGGCTATTCCTCCTATGAGGACCTGATCGAGCAGGGCTTTCTTCCGGAAGCGGTCGTGAATTTCATTGCGCTCCTTGGCTGGTCTCCGGATTCGGATCAGGAGATTTTTACGCTGGAGGAGCTGGTGAAGGCATTTGATTACCACCGCATCGGCAAGTCCCCGGCTGTCTTTGACTACACCAAGCTCCGCTGGATGAATGGCGAGTATTTAAAGGCAATGGAGCCGGATGCGTTTTATCAGCTTGCAGAGCCTTATCTGAAAAAGGTCTTACGCAGGGACGATCTGGATTTGCACGTCATTGCCGAGCTTGTCCGGACGAGAATTGAGGTATTTCCGGATATCGAAGAGATGGTTGACTTCTTTGAGGCTCTCCCGGAATACGATGCTGCAATGTTCGAGAACAAGAAGCAGAAATCGACCTGTGAGGGAAGCCTTCAGATTCTCACAGACCTTCTTCCGGTTCTTGAAGGCAAGGAAACATTCACCAATGACGCGCTGTTCGAGGTGCTCTCTGCCTATGCAGAGGAGAAGACCCTCAAGAATAAGACGGTGATCTGGGCCCTTCGCATTGCCGTATCCGGAAAAGCCGTCACGCCTGCCGGCGCAACGCAGATTATGGAAATCATCGGAAAAGAGGATTCCCTTTCCCGCATCCGTACTGCCATTGCCATGCTGCAGGCAGCCCATGCATGAGACTATGAATCCTTCCCAGAAGGAGGCAATCTGCCATTTCCGCGGGCCCTGCGAGGTTATCGCAGGGCCGGGAAGCGGCAAAACCTTCGTTCTTGTGGAACGGATTCTTCACCTGATCGGCAGCTGCAGCGTTGCCCCCTCCGGCATTCTGGTGCTCACCTTTTCCAAGGCGGCAGCGCAGGAGATGCAATCGCGCTACCTTCAAAAGCTCCGGGAGCTCTCCCGAGAGGGGCCATCCGTCCAATCGCCTCCCATTCCTCCAAATGCTTCCTCCGTTACCTTTGGAACCTTTCATTCGGTCTTCCTGAATATTCTTCAGAATTCATCCCCCTCGCATTTTTCCATTCTCGATGATTCCCGCAAGAGGAGCCTTCTGCGCACGCTCTTTCTGCAGCACTATGGCCGCTACCCAAAGCCGGAAGAGCTGGCCGACCTTTCCTCACTGATTTCCAAAAAGAAAACAGGAGACTCCCCGCAGAATCTCTCATTCTTAACCGTCCGCGACAGCCTTTCATCGCCTCCCGCAAGAAAGGGATCCCTGTTATTTTCTGCTCTGTTTGCCGATTATGAGGCATATCTTCAGGAGAATTCTCTTCTTGACTTCGATGACATGATTGCCAGATGTGTTCAGCTCCTGCAGCAGGATGCAGGCCTTCGCGCGTTCTGGCAAAAGCGGTTTCCCTTCCTTCTGGTGGACGAATTTCAGGATATCAATCAGGAGCAGTTTGAGGGCGTCCGGATTCTGGCGGGAGAGGATGCGAACCTCTTTGTTGTCGGCGATGATGATCAGAGCATCTATGCCTTCCGCGGTTCCAATCCGGGAATCATGATCGGCTTCTCCAAGGCCTATCCCGGAACGCATTCGATTACACTGTCGGTCAATTACCGAAGCCTTCCGCCCATCATTACCTGCGGACAAAAGGTTATTACGCAGAACAAAACCAGACTCCCCAAGACCGCCGTTGCCGCCAGGAAAGGTGTAGATCCGCAGCAGCCATCCATGGATGCCTGCATGCGGCTATTGGCCTTTCACGACGAAAAAGAAGAGCAAGACTGGATCCTCCAGCAGCTGCAGGCAGCAGCGCCGGAAGAGTTGCAATCGTCGGCTGTCATTCTCCGTTCCAATGCACAGCTCCTGAAGTGGGCGACCTTTTTGGAAAAGGCTGGAATTCCCTGCCGCTTTTTTGCCGGGATCAATCAAAATGCCGGACGTTCGTCCTCAAAACCTGCGCAGAAAAAGGGCGACGGCACCCAGGCGCTCCTTTCTCTTTCAGCGCCGCAGGCCCGGCGCCTTCTTTCGAAGGCAGCGTCTTCACTGGAGCTGGCGGGCGGATATTACCGGCTCTCCGGAGAGCTTGCTGCGGGCAGCATAAAAAGAGCGGACCTCTTTTTAATTATGAACCAGCCGGAGCGCTGCCTTCTTCGCCGCAAATTTCAGGAGGAGACGTACACCGAAGCCTCGCTTCTTGCGGTTTACCCCGTTCATTCCTTAGAGCACCATTCGCTGCAAACCCTTTTCCGGGATCTTAAAACGCTGCAGCGCCTATCGCCCCTCAGGTCCCTTTCCTATCTTCGCGGCATCCTCTGCGCAGAAGACAAGGACGAGGATTTGCGCTTGCTATGGGAGGCTCTATTCCAACTCCTGCAGGAGAAGGACCAGTCCATTTTCCATTGCCCGCCGTCCTCCCTCTGCGAGGTGCTTTCGAGGATAACGCCCTGTGAGCTCGTTTCACAGATTGATAAGAATGCAGCGGCAAAGCAAAAAAATAATGCGCCTGCTGCCACTTCTACAAGCGGCAGAGACGGAGTTCTCCTCTTATCCATGCATGCCAGCAAGGGCCTTGAGTTTCATACCGTCTATCTTCCGGATCTGAATGAGGGACTTTTCCCCGGGCGCCGTGCCCAGAGCGAGGAAGCTATTGAAGAAGAGCGGCGCCTGTTCTACGTCGCCATCACAAGGGCAAGGGACCGCCTGAATCTGATGTACCTGTGCGGCACGCCTGAAAATCCGCGGCGCCCGTCGCGGTTTCTGGCGCCGCTGGGCGTGCGGCCGTGGGAGTAAGCCTGATGCAATTATAAGAAGCAGATGCATGTCCTTCGTCTCCATGATACAATGGAGTGATCTATCGATTATCCACAAAGGAGGCTGCAGATGACTCACACGCTTGCGGCATCACCCGCCTACACTGTCCGCCCCGGGACCATGGTTCTGCCGGACGGCATTATTTTCAGTGCTGTTTTTCATGACTGCCGCAAATGCGGCCTTCTTTTATATCATTTGCCGGATCTTTCGGTAACCGACATCCCTTTTACGGACGCATATCGCTACGGGAGCCTCTATTCCGTAAAGATTGACGGCATCTCGCCGTCCGAATGGGGCTATCGCTACTACACAGACAAGGAGAGCTTCTGTGATCCCTACGCAAGGGAGCTCCTTCCTGTAACCCTTCCTTCTGATAAGTCCCCGGCATCCGGGCAGCGCATCCTTCTTTCCAGACCCTTTACCGCTCCGGAGAACTCGCTGCCGGCCTACGGAAGCCGCAGAAAGCGTCCCTGGGGGGAACGTATTTTGTACTGCGTCCACCCCAGCGGATTCACGGCGTCCAAAACCTCAAAGGCGGCACATAAGGGAACATTCCGCGGCATCACAGAGCGGATACCGTACCTTCTGGAGCTTGGAATCAACGGAATTGAGCTTATGCCGGTATACGAGCTTCGGGAGCGCGCCGCATTGCCGGGAGATTCCCCCGAGGAGGAAGGAGCTGCGGTCAAGGAGAATTACTGGAACTTCGGAGAAGGCTCCTATTTTGCTCCGAAGCGAAGCTATGCTCAAAAGGATACGACCGTCTCTGGCAGTGCCCGCGCAGATGAAGAGCCTGCAAAGCCGCTTTCTCGGCGCGTTCTTAAGTCCTCGCCCCAGAAGGAATTTGCAGATATGGTGGACGCGCTGCACGCAGCCGGCATCGAGGTTTTCCTGCAGCTGTATTTTCCGGATAATGTCACCATACAGACGCAGCTTGAAACTGCACGCTTCTATGTGACGCACTACGGCATCGACGGCTTTCACCTGAAGGGGAATGCGTCGGCGCTTCAGACCATTGCCTCTGACCCCATGCTCAGCGACACGGCACTTTTCTATTACAGCTTCCCTTACGAGGAGCTTCAGAAAAAGGACAGGGAGAACCCCGTCACGGGCAAGCCGTCCGTACAGCACCTTTGCGAGTACACCGACCGTTTTCAGAACCTGACCCGGCGCTTTGTAAAAAGCGACAATCATGTTCTGCGTGAGTTTATCCGAGAGTTTGTCACGGTTCCTTCCGGGCATGGGAGCGTTCACTACATTGCCAATTACGAGGGCTTCACTCTCATGGATCTGGTGTCCTATAACTGGAAGCACAACGAGAAAAACGGTGAGGATAACCGCGACGGAAATGATACCAACTGGAGCTGGAACTGCGGCGTTGAAGGGCCCAGCCAGAAAAAGGACATCCGTACGCTGCGAAGACGCCAGATGCGCAACCTCCTGGCATTGAATTTCCTGGCACAGGGAACGCCGCTCCTTCTTGCGGGGGATGAGCGCTGCAACAGCCAGGATGGAAACAATAATCCCTATTGCCAGAACAATGAAACCGGCTGGCTAAACTGGAAGGAAACGAAGGACACGAAAGCTATGCTGGATTATACCAGGAGGCTCCTTTCCTTCCGGAAGTCACACGGCGTTTTTGGCCGCAATCAGCCGTTTGGCTTTAACGATCCGATGGCAATCGGATATCCGGACGTTTCCCTGCACGGGAAGGAGGCCTGGAAGCCGGACCTTTCCGGGTATTCCCACACCGTCGGCGTACTTTTCCCGGAGCAGTATGCGCCCAAGGATCCCCGGGAGGCCTTTTTGTATCTGGCCATCAACATGCACTGGCACGAGCAGCGCCTGGCGCTTCCCAAGCTCCCTCTTGGCTACCGCTGGAAGAAGATTGCCGATACCTTTCTGGAGGAATCCTTCCTTCCGGATCCGGAGCCTCTTTCGGATTCACGCGCGGTCCTTGTCCGCGGGCGGTCGATCCAGATTCTGGAGGCGGAGTTTGACGCCGAGCTTAGGAAGGAGCAGGAGAAGGCAGAGCAGGTCAGAAGGAGCAGGCTTCCGAAGCCGTCCAAGGAAAAAGACAAGTCAGAAGGAACCGCGAAGTGATACCACGCATAACGCTGCGCAAGGCCATTGCGCATTTCAAAACCATTACGCACCACCGGCACATTGTGTGCCGGGAGTGCTTTGCCGTCGGTCTGTACTGGCAGGGGCTTACACACGATCTTTCCAAGTACAGTCCCACCGAATTCCTGGTTGGTGCAAGATATTATCAGGGAACACGATCGCCGAACAATGCCGAGAGGGAGGCCATCGGTCTTTCCACCTCCTGGCTTCACCACAAGGGACGAAACCGTCACCACTACGAGTATTGGATGGATTATTGCGCAAGACAAACCGGCGGCATATGCGGCTCCGGCATCATCGCCTGCCGTATGCCGCTTCGCTATGTCATTGAGATGTTCATGGACCGGATCGCAGCCTCCAAGACCTATAACGGCGCATCCTACAAGGATACGGATCCATTGGAATACTACCAGAGGGGGAACACCAGCCGGTTTCTGCATCCGGATACGGCAAAGCTTCTGGAAAGTCTTCTGGTGCTTCTGGCACAGGAAGGGGAGACGGCTGCCTTTGCAAGGGTCAGGGAGATTCTGGCAAGGGGGAGCTACTGATGCATGCGGCGCACAATTTGGAAAATGACCTCCCTTGTACTGCGAGCAGTCAGGAAGATGCCTCTCGCACGATGGAAGAGGCTGTAACTTCTATTCTGACCGATTTGAACCGGCAGCGCATCGGCATCGGCATGCAGATGGAAAAGTCCACACATGCCATTCTCAAAAACTACAAGGATCCGGATCCTTCCCATCAGGAGGTGCCGGTTGGGAATTATATCGCCGATCTTTGCGATCCGGCTGCGCACACAATTACCGAAATACAGACAGCGAATTTCGGCGCCATGAAGGAGAAACTGACCGCCTTTCTAAAGGACTACCAGGTTACCATTGTGCATCCCATTCCGCACCGAAAGACCGTCTGCTGGATTGATCCGTCGACGGGCGAGATCTGCGCAGAAAATTCTTCGCATTTTATCGGCAGCTTTTACGAGGTCTTCCGCGAGCTGGCCAAGATCGAAGCCTTCCTGACCGATCCCAACCTCGTGATTGAGCCCATCCTTCTGGACCTGAAGGAGTACCGCATGCAGGACGGATGGGGGAGCGGCGGCAAACGCGGCTCGCACCGGTTTGACCGCATTCCTTCCGGGATTTATGATGATCTGGTTCTTAAAAAGCCGGAGGATTATGCCGTATTTTTGCCGCAGGGAGATCTTGCGGGAGCCCTGCCGGATCCGTTCACGACCAAGGATCTGGAGCGTATTGTCGGCATTCACAGGAAATCGCTTCAGTACTCCGGCGTGCTGCGCGTCCTGACAACGCTGGGCGTAACCGAGCGCGTTGGCATGACGAAAAGCCGTGCGTACCAGTACCGCATACGGATCCCCAATGAGACCGGGCGGGACTTTTGCCGGAGCAGGCGCAGGAAATGATGTCTTTCGAAAAAATGTCCGGCTGGAGCGACGGGACAATAACCCAGCAAGTATCATAAGGAGACTACAACCCATGGCAGTCATACATTTTGATCAGGAACACATGACAGAGCGGTTTGTCCGCTATGCCGGTATCTATACTCAGTCCAAGGAAGGCGTTCCGGATACGCCTTCTACCCCCTGCCAGTTCGATCTGGCAAGGCTCCTGCAGCAAGAGCTCCAGGAGATGGGCGCTTCTGAGGTCTATCTGGACGAGGAGAAGTGCTACGTCTATGCGACCATTCCCGCCTCCATACCAAAGGCGCCGCAGGAGCTTCTTGCGGCCAGAAAAGATGCCGTTTTAAAGCGTCGCGAGAATCTCGCACCCATCATTGGTCTTGCGGCGCATATGGATACCTCTGCTGCGGTTGATGCCAGCAGTCATCCGTTCATTCATCCGCAGGTTACGCGCGATGAGGAGGGCAATGCCATCATTACATCGGATGGCACGACGGTGCTCGGCGGCGATGATAAGGCCGGCGTCACACAGATTATGGAGGTCGCTGCTTTCCTCTTGCAGCATCCGGAGATCGCCCATGGAACGATTCGCATCATGTTTACGCCGGATGAAGAGGTTGGCAACGGAACGCTTCACATGGACCAGAGCCGCTTTGCCGTGGACTATGCCTACACCATTGACGGCGGCGGAGCCGGGGAGCTTGAGTATGAGAACTTCAATGCAGCCTCGGCATTCATTGACATTCAGGGTGTTTCCACACATCCGGGAAGTGCAAAGGATACGATGATCAACGCACTTCTCCTTGCCATGGAGCTCCAGAGCCTTCTCCCGCAGGCGGAGCGTCCGGAAACTACTGAGGGGTATGAGGGCTTCTATCACCTGGAGGGACTTTCCGGAACGGCCGATGAGGCCCACATGGAATACATCATTCGTGACCATGACCGGAGCAGCTTTGAGGCACGCAAGCTCGTAATGAAGGAAGCGGCTTTGGCCATTCAAAAGCGTTATCCAAGGGCGCAGATTGTCTGCAGGGTTGAAGATTCCTATTACAACATGGCCGAAAAAATAAAGCCCCACATGCACCTGGTGGAGAATGCCGTTCATGCCATGGAGGCCATCGGCGTAACTCCCTGCGTGCAGCCGATCCGCGGCGGCACGGACGGTGCCCGGATGAGCTTTATGGGAATTCCGTGCCCCAACCTTTTCACAGGAGCCTACAAGTATCACAGCAAGAAAGAGTACGTGCTTGCAAAGGAAATGGTGCTCGGCGCCGAGACCGTTCTGCGCATTCTCAATGCGTATGCAGCCTATACTCTGGATGAGGAATAAATCACATGAATGAAACTTTAGCAGCTTCAAAAACGCCGCGCGTGCCCGTGCCGGTAAAGCGTCCTCAACAGGAGCGGGAAGCCGCATCCCGGGAGGAGCTTCTGCGGCAAGAGGAGTATCTTGCCAAATCCAGAATGTACACGGCACAGCTGGCAGGACTTCTGGGAAGAACGCCGACCTTTCATGTCCACAATTTCGGCTGTCAGATGAATGCCCGGGATGCCGAAAAGCTATCCGGCATTCTTTGTTCCTCCGGCTACAAAGAAATCGATGAGGAGTCGGCGGATTTTGTCATTTACAATACCTGCACAGTCCGTGACAATGCAGATCAGCATTTCTTCGGACGCCTTGGAAGAGCGGCCCATTATAAGAAATACAATCCCTACATGAAGATTGCTGTCTGCGGCTGCATGACGCAGGAGGAGAGTGCTGTTGCCAGGATCAAAAAGAGCTATCCGTACGTAGATCTGATCTTCGGCACGCACAATCTTTTCTGCTTCCCCCAGTACCTGTGTGAGGTATACGAAACCAAAAGCGGCGCCTTTGACGCGAGGGGGCATAAGGTCACGAGCCTTTGGGATGCGACGGATGAAATCGTCGAGGACCTTCCGGTTCAGCGTAAATACTCCTATAAGTCCGGCATCAACATCATGTTCGGATGTGACAATTACTGCACATACTGCATTGTCCCTTATGTGCGCGGCCATGAGCGAAGCCGTGAGCCCGGAGACATCCTTAGGGAATGTGAACGGCTTGCTGCCGACGGCGTCGTAGAGGTGATGCTGCTGGGACAGAATGTCAATTCCTACGGACGGGATCTGGAAACGAAGTGCTCCTTTGCCGAGCTCCTTGCCGCAGTTTCTGAGGTGAAGGGCATACGGCGCGTCCGCTTTATGACACCGCATCCAAAAGATATGGGACGCGACGTTCTGGAGGTCATTCGGGATCATCCGAACATTGCAAGACACATTCATTTCCCTCTGCAGTCCGGATCCAATGAGATTCTGCGCCGAATGAACCGCCGTTATACCAGGGAAGAGTTTCTCGAGCGTGCAGCCATGATCCGCGAAATCGTGCCGGATGCCGCGATTACGACCGACATCATCGCCGGCTTCCCGGGCGAGACTGCAAAGGACGCCGACGACACCATTGATGTCATTAAAAAGGTCGCCTTCGACAATGCGTACACCTTCATTTATTCGCCGCGCCAGGGAACCCCTGCTGCCTCCATGCCGCAGGTCCCCAAGGAGGAGGTGCAGCAGAACTTTGACCGGATTCTGGCCACTGTGCAGGCCTGCGCAAGGGAGCGTGCCGCAGAACTTTCCGGACGCACCATGACCGCTCTTGCCGAGGAGGTCGGGACCCAGGATCCGTCCTACATCACCTGCCGTCTTTCAAACAACGTGATCGTACACGTCAAGGGAGAGGCCTCTATGATCGGACATTTCTATGATGTGCGGCTGGATGAGTGCAAGGGCTTTTATTAT
Source organism: Paludibacteraceae bacterium (assembly GCA_963629395.1). GTDB lineage: Bacteria > Bacillota > Clostridia > Lachnospirales > Lachnospiraceae > CAG-791. The sequence continues at coordinate 63,772 of CAVGIV010000004.1, forward strand.
TTTGGTACCGTGCTTGGCGAGAACTCCAAGGGGTACTAACACACAATATAGAAGAGTGATTTTATGTCTTTTCCTAACATTGAAGATGTATCCCCGATGATGCAGGAATATCTGCGCACCAAGGAGCAGTATCCGGAATGCCTGCTGTTCTACCGGCTGGGCGACTTTTATGAAATGTTCTTCGACGATGCACTGACCGCATCCAAAGAGCTCGAGCTTACCCTCACCGGCAAATCCTGCGGCCTTGCCGAACGCGCACCGATGTGCGGCATTCCGTTTCACGCCGTCGACGTCTACATCGCCAAGCTCATTGAAAAGGGCTACCGCGTTGCCATCTGCGAGCAGGTAGAGGATCCGAAGCTTGCCAAGGGCCTGGTAAAGCGCGAGGTAACGCGCATTGTAACGCCGGGCACGAACGTAAGCCCCGAAACACTCGACGAGCACAAAAACAACTACATCCTCGCCATCTTTTATGACGCCGCAAGTGCTCTTGCCGGTATTGCAGTCAGTGATATTTCCACCGGTGATTTTCTGGCGACGCAGGTAAACGGAACGCAGAAGATTCTGGATGAAATTCAAAAATACATGCCATCGGAAATTGTCTGCAACGAAGCGTTCATGATGAGCGGCATCGATGCCGGCGATTTAAAGAACCGCCTTTCCATCACCATCAATACGCTGGATCCGCATTATTTTAACGAGAATGACTGCCGCGAAATCCTGCTGCGCCATTTTCACGTTTCAAGCCTTCTGGCGCTTGGCATCGATGATCTGAAGGCAGGCACGCTTTCGTGCGGCGCACTTTTGCGGTATCTGTATGACACGCAGATGAACGATCTGTCCAACATCACTCGGATTGAAGCCTACCTCTCCGGCAAGTATATGCTGCTGGACACGTCCACGCGGCGCAATCTCGAGCTGACGGAGACGCTTCGGGAAAAGAAGGTCCACGGTTCCCTTCTGTGGGTTCTTGACAAGACCAAAACTGCCATGGGCGCCCGCCTTCTGCACCAGTTTCTGGAGCAGCCGCTGATCGATGCTGCCGAAATTGAGAAACGCCTGGACGCCGTTGAGGCGCTTTCCCTCCAGAGCGTCGACCGGGATGAGCTTCGGGAATATCTCTCGCCGGTCTATGATCTGGAGCGTCTTCTGACGAAGATCAGCTACGGCAGTGCCAATCCCAGAGACCTTGTAGCCTTCCGGGAATCGCTTCGCATGGTTCGTCCCATCCGCCAGGTGCTTTCCGGCTTTGAGGGCGATGAATTCTGCCGCATCCGGGAGGACCTTGGTGATTTTGATACCCTGGTTGAGACGCTGACCGCAGCCATCGCCGATGACCCGCCGCTGGCTATGAAGGAGGGCGGCATCATCAAGGATGGCTATCTTCCGGAAATCGATGCCTTCCGGGAGGCCAAGACCGGCAGCAAGGATCTCCTGGCCAGGATGGAAGAAACCGTGCGGGAGCAGACCGGTATCCGCGGCCTCAAGATCAAGTACAACAACGTGTTCGGATACTTCTTTGAAGTTACAAATTCCTTTAAGGATCTTGTGCCGGATAACTTCGAGCGCAAGCAGACGCTCGTCGGCAGTGAGCGGTATACAACCCCCGAGCTTAAAGAGCTTGAAGCCAGAATTCTTGGGGCGGAGGATAAGCTAAATGACCTCGAATACGAGGAATTTGACAAGCTGCGCAAGCAAATCGCCGGGCGCGTCGTGGAAATTCAGAAGGCGGCCAAGGCCATTGCCTACCTGGATGTCTATGCCTCACTTTCTCTTACTGCAGAGCGCGGCAGATACGTTCGCCCGCACTTAAATGATAAGGGACTGATCCGCATCAAGGAGGGCAGGCATCCCGTTGTCGAACGTATGATGTCCGGCGATTTTATTTCCAATGATACCGTCCTCGACAGTAAAAAGAACAGCATCGCTGTGATCACCGGTCCCAACATGGCCGGAAAGTCCACGTACATGCGGCAGGTGGCTTTGATCTGTCTGATGTGCCAGATCGGATCCTTTGTGCCGGCCGAATCTGCGGATCTTTGCGTAGTGGACCGTATTTTTACCCGCGTCGGCGCCTCCGATGACCTTGGAAGCGGACAGTCGACCTTCATGGTGGAGATGAACGAGGTAGCGAACATTCTTCGCAACGCAACGCCCAAATCGCTTCTGATTCTCGATGAAATCGGACGCGGCACCTCCACATTTGACGGCCTCTCGATTGCCTGGGCCGTTGTGGAATATATTGCCAACCGCAAGATCCTGGGTGCCAAAACACTCTTTGCCACCCATTATCACGAGCTGACTGAGCTCGAAGGCAAGATTTCCAATGTCAATAACTACTGCGTCGCCGTCCGCGAAAAGGGCGATGACATCGTATTTTTGCGAAAGATCATCCGGGGCGGTGCCGACCGCTCCTACGGCATACAGGTTGCGCGCCTGGCAGGAATCCCGGACATGGTCATCGAACGCGCGAAGGAAATTGCGCGCCAGCTCTCCGACAATGACATCACGGAGAAAATCCAGTCCATCGAGGTGAAGACAGGCGACAGCACCAAAAGCTCCAAGGTTCCTCACTATGACGATGTGGATTTAAACCAGATGAGCCTGTTTGAAACCGTGCAGGAAAACGATGTCATCAAGGAGCTGCAGGAGCTGGATGTCACCAATATGACGCCGATGGATGCGCTGAATACGCTCTACCGGCTGCAGTCCGAGCTGAAAAACCGCTGGAGTGCCGAGACGTAAGC